>CAMDCL010000012.1 GCA_945890205.1 Bifidobacterium breve
GCTTCGCTGATGTTTCAGAGGAGGTCTTTCCAGGTTTGTTCTAACTCTCATTTGTGGCCACTGCCGACCCTTCGAACGTAGCGACGCCCCTTCCCCGGCGCCGTTGCAACACAAAGATCCGTCGGCCGGCAGTGACCAGAGATGAGAGCCGCAAGGCAAGAAGTAAGGCCAGAAATAAGCACAGCATCAACTACTAGAGGTAAAGGGGGAGAGATGACAAGTACAACAGAACACATATCTGTAATGCGTGATCGCTGTGTTGATCTCTTGTCTCCCGCGATTGCCGCTTCTAGTAATCCAGTTGTAGTCGATGCAACCTTAGGCCTTGGAGGTCATACCGAAGCTTTGCTTCAAAAGTTCCCACACTTAACAGTTATCGGAATCGATCGTGATCTTGATGCGATTACAAAGGCCACAGAGCGCCTTGCACCATTTGCAGATCGTCTCAAGGTTGCACACTCAACCTTTGATGGCATTGCAGATGTAGTTGCTGGCTTTGGTTACAAGAGTATTGATGGAGCCTTGTTTGATCTTGGAGTTTCATCCATGCAACTAGATCAGGTAGAGCGTGGCTTTTCTTACTCACAGGATGCACCCCTAGATATGCGTATGGATCGCACTCAATCGTTAACAGCGGGGGAGATCATCAATACATACGAGCCAGGTCAATTAGTCCGCATCCTTCGCACATATGGTGAAGAAAAGTTTGCTACTCGTATCGTCGAATCCATTGTTAAGCAGCGTGCGATTGCGCCCATGAACTCAACGGCCCAGCTGGCAACCCTTGTAAAAGAGGCGATTCCTGCGGCTACTCGTCGTACAGGTGGCAACCCTGCAAAGCGCACCTTCCAGGCGCTTCGCATCGAAACAAATGATGAATTAGGCACGATTACTCGCGCACTGCCAGCGGCACTTGATCTTCTCAATGTTGGTGCTCGCTTGGTAGTTATGTCCTTCCAATCACTTGAAGATCGCATCGTTAAGCAGCTTTTTGTTGCATCAACAACATCTGGAACTCCACGCGATCTTCCATTTGATCTTCCTGAATTTGCTGCCAAGTTCTCAATGATCACTCGCGGAAGCGAAACACCAACCGATGCCGAACTGGAGGAGAACTCACGTTCTCAATCTGTGCGTCTTCGCGCAATCGAAAGGGTGGCCGCATAATGGCTATGACAGCACTAGCTCCAGCGATTACTCGCTCCAAGGAAATTTTCGTCGAAAAGACATCGCAAGTCGCACTCAAACTTGTACCTAATGTCTCCGATGGAAAGCAGGCAGATCGTAAGTTCTTCGCAATCTTTGTATCTATTGTTGGTGGTATTGGTCTCATGCTCCTTCTCCTGGTCAATACCTTGCTGGCACAAGATGCATTTGAGCTAACAAATCTGAAATTAGAGGCAAAGTTAGTTAGCGATGAACGTGAAGCAATCGCACGAGAGATCGACAAGATATCTTCCCCAGAAGCTCTTGCAAACTCAGCAACTGCGTTAGGCATGAAGCCTTCAGAAAATCCGACCTTTCTCTCTTTAGACAAGCCAATCCAAGACAAGCTAATCCAAGACAAGCCAATGACTGAGGTTCCGGTGAAGAATGGGTAATTTCTCCTTAGCGCATAAGAGAATCAGAGGATTGGTTCTCATTCTTGCCGTTGTCATGTTTCTCTTCGGAGTTCGACTTGTTCAGGTTCAGGCTCTTCAAGCTGGTCAATACCGTGAGCGAGCTGTCAATGAGATGGAAAAGGTAAAAACCCTTCAGGCTCCACGTGGCGATATCACCGACATTAATGGTGTTCCCTTTGCGCGAAGCGTTGCTGCAACCAGCATCGTTGTTGACCAAACTCAGATCTCAAATCCAGTTAAGGTCGCTACCTTTGTTGCTCCGATTATCGGCATGAATGTGCAAGAGGTTCAGGAGGCGATCACTGGAACTCGAAAGTGGAGCATGGTTTTCCGTAATGCAAAGCCTGCTACCTGGTTAAAGCTTTCTGATGCTATTGGCCGGTATAACTCACAATTTAAGGCAATGAGCCCAGAACGAATTATCGGATTCTTTCCGGAGCGCAGTTATGTGCGGGAGTATCCATCAGGAAGCTTGATCGCATCTCTCATCGGTTTTGTAAATCATGATGGTGTCGGAGCAACAGGACTTGAGTCCAGTATGAACTCCACCATTAAAGGTATTGATGGCAAGTATTCGTATGCCAATGGTTATAAGGCTGAAATTCCTGGTTCGCAATCAGAGATCATCCCAGCTCAATCAGGTACATCAATCCGTTTAACCGTTGATCGCGATATCCAATGGGTGGCGTCAAAGGCGATTGCAGATGTGGTGAAATCATCTCGCGCACTGAGCGGAACCGTCATTGTGATGGATCCCAAGACAGGTCATATCTTGGCTCATGCGACCGCTCCAACCTTTGATCCAAATAACACCACTAAAGTTTCATTGGTAGCGATGCGAAATCCTTCAGTCCTTGATGTTTACGAACCAGGCTCTACTGGAAAAGTTATGACCCTTGCAGCGGCACTAGATGAAAAGAAAATTACTCCAGAGACAGTCTTAACTATTCCAGATAAGTTGAAGCGCTCCGTTAAGGTGTTTCGTGATCACGAGCCACACCCAACGCAACGTCTAACTACCGCTGGAATCCTTGCAGTTTCTAGCAACACCGGATCTATCAAAATCGGTGAAATGATTTCAAATGACAAGCTATACGAGTACCTGACTAAGTTTGGAATCGGCGTAAAGACAGGCTCAGGATTGCCGGGTGAATCTCGCGGAATTCTTCCTAAGGTTGCTGATTGGTCTGGAACAACAGCGCCAACAGTTGCATTTGGTCAGGGATATTCGGTAACGGCAATGCAGGCGACGAGCGTCTTTGCGACCCTTGCCAATGATGGTATTCGAGTATCACCAACTGTCATTGCCGGAACAAGTGATGCAAGCGGAAATTACACACCATCTGCAACCCGCGAGAGTGTTCGTGTAATTAGCTCCGAGACAGCGGCGCAAATGCGGTTGATGATGGAGAGCGTTGTCTCTGCTAACGGAACAGCGCCATCAGCTGCGATTCCGGGTTATCGAGTAGCTGGAAAGACAGGAACTGCCCAGCGTATTGATGACACGTGTGGGTGCTATCGCGGCTACACCGCTTCATTTATTGGCTTAGCACCTGCAGACAAACCAGCTTATGTAATTTCAGTAACAATCCAGGATCCAAAGGGTCTGCATTGGGGTGGATACCTTGGTGGTCCAGTATTCAAAAAGGTGATGTCATTTGTTCTTCAGTCAAAGGGAATTGCACCTACAGGCACAGTCATTGATCCATATCCGCTGACTGAAAAACAACTTCTCGCTGAAAGAAAGTTGATTGCAGATAAGAAGGTAGCAAGTGTCAAGACCAATTGAGGAGTTCAAAAGAACTGTTGAGTCTGTTGCTGCTATAGCCAACGCTGAATTAATTGGAAATTCTGCAACGATAATTACAGGGCTTACTCTTTCTAGCAAAGAGACTCAGGAAGGCGATCTCTTTCTGGCCCTTCCAGGTGATAAATCCCATGGTGCAGATTTTGCAGCAGAGGCGATAGCTCTAGGCGCGGTTGCGGTTCTCACCGATGCGGTCGGAGCGGCAAAGATTAAAGGGGTTCCCATCATTATCAGCGCAAATCCACGTCGAGCCGCTGGAGTAATTAGCGCCTGGTTTTATAGCGAACCCATGAGAGATCTGTACAGCGTAGGTGTTACCGGTACAAATGGAAAAACAACTGTCACAACCTTGCTCCATCAAATCATGTCCGCCGCTGGTCGTGAAAGTGGTCTGATCGGAACAGTAGAAACCCGCATCGGCGATGAGGTAATTGCAAGCAAGCGCACAACCCCAGAAAGCAATGATTTGCAGGCACTTTCAGCGGTAATGCGGGAGCGACACATGCGCAACCTTGTTATGGAGGTTTCTAGTCACGCTATCACTTTGGAAAGAGTTCGAGGCAGCCACTTTGCTGTTGTAGCTTTTACCAATCTCTCACAAGATCATTTAGATTTTCACAAAACAATGGACGCTTATTTTGAAGCTAAATCCAAACTCTTTACATATGAGTTTGCAGATCTAGCGGTGATAAACATTGATGATGCATATGGAGCAAAGCTGGCAGAGCTCACAGAGCTACCAGTTATGACAGTTTCTCGTCACACGCAAAGTGCAACCTGGCACTTCGCCGCAATTTCAAAGGATTACGTCGGGGCTCACGTTGCGATCAGAGGAGGCGGCGGAATCCTGATCGAGGGCAAGGTTCACCTCCATGGTGGATATAACTTTGATAACTTATTAATGGCGGTTGCGATTGCTACAGAAAGTGGAATCGATCCGATAGATATCGCTGCCATCTTGCCTCAATTAACAGGTGCAGCAGGTCGTCTTGAAGCTGTACGTTTAGGTCAGAACTTCACCGCTCTGGTTGATTATGCCCATTCACCTGATGCGGTGAGGCGGGTCTTAGAGACCGCGCATGAAATTAGTGATGGCCGAGTAATCGCTGTTCTTGGCTGTGGTGGAGACCGGGATACATCTAAACGAGCGCTTATGGGTAAGGCGCTCCATGATGGTGCCGATGTCGCAATCTTTACTAGTGATAACCCACGATCTGAAAAAGCAGATGCGATATTAGTTCAGATGACATTAGGACTAGATATCCACGAGCCAAGTGCGGTGATCGAGGATCGCTCACAAGCCATTAGAACTGCGGTTAATGAGGCCAAGGATGGGGATTTAGTAGTCGTTCTTGGTAAGGGACATGAAAAGGGTCAAGAGATCAATGGAACGGTATATCCATTTGATGATCGTGTTGAGCTTGCTCGAGCAATCGAGGACAAAAAGTGATTACCTTAACCGCAGGTGAGATTGGTTTACTGATTGGTGGCGAGGTTTTCTGCGACAAAGACTTACTGGTATCACAAGCACCCGTTTTTGATTCACGCAAAGCATCTCCTGGTTGTATTTTCTTGGCGCTCAAGGGTGAGGTTGCAGATGGTCATGATTTTGCAGCAGATGCTTATCGAGCAGGTGCCATGTTTTCTATTACATCTCGACGTATCGATGGACCTTGTATCGTCGTAAGTGATGTCATTGAAGCGCTATCCATCCTTGCCACATTTGTTCGAAAGCGTCTTACCAATCTCACAGTCATCGGCATCACAGGTTCACAAGGAAAGACAAGTACAAAGGATCTGTTGTCTCATATGCTTTCGGTAGTTGGGCCAACAATCTCACCAGCCGGCTCATTTAATAATGACCTTGGATTACCAATCACTTTGCTCGAATGTGATGAAAAAACAAGGTTTTGCATTCTTGAAATGGGAGCTCGACATAAGGGTGATATAGCCCGTCTGTGTGCTATCGCTCAACCAAACATCGGTGTTGTGTTAACGGTCGGTACAGCTCATCTTGGTGAGTTTGGTTCAGTCGATGCTATTGCTGAAACTAAATCTGAGCTCATTCAAAACATACAACCCAGCGGAGTTGCAATTCTTGGTAGCTATGACAAGTACACACCAGCGATGGCATCTCTTCATTCCGGACGAGTGATCAACTTTGGTACTGGTTGCGAAGTTAGAGCAACAGATATTGAAATCAGAGAAGGTCGCCCACACTTTGATTTAGTAACTCCAGGTGGCCGAGATGCGGTCGGCATGAGAATCGTCGGTGAGCACCACATCGCAAATGCTCTTGCAGCTGCGGCGGTTGGTACAGCTTTGGCCCTACCTATCGAATTAATCGCCAGCTCCTTATCAACCGCTGAAAACACCAGCAAGTGGCGCATGGAGATTCATGATCTCTTTGGATTACTGCTTATCAATGATTCATATAACGCTAACCCTGAATCGATGACCGCCGCTCTTCGCTCATTGCTTCTCTTTGCGCAGGAGCGCGGAGGGCAGTCATGGGCATTTCTGGGAAAAATGCATGAACTCGGCGAGTCAGGGCCTGCACTTCATGCGGCAATTGGCACCCTTGCTCAGGAGATAGGAATCGATCACCTGGTAGCCATTGGTGCTCCCGAGTACGGAGTCTCGCAGGGGCAGATGATTACCCATCACTACGCAAGTATTGATGAGTGCTTATCAATGACAGAACATTTTTCTGCAGGAGATGTTGTTTTGGTTAAGGCCTCGCGTTCTGAGAGGTTTGAAGTTTTGGCACAAAAGTTAGAGAGCTTGTGGCTAGACAAGAGCGGAGTTGAAGGTTGAGACAGATACTTATTGCAGGTGCTTTTGCCCTGATGTTTTCTCTCTTCGGAACCCGAGTATTAATCCGTGCACTTGCTCGAAAGGGTTATGGCCAGATCATTCGTGATGATGGACCAAGTAGCCATCACATCAAGCATGGCACTCCAACAATGGGTGGAATTATCTTTATCTTTGCCGCGATTTTCGGATACCTCGCAGCACACCTTTTAACTGGAAATCCAGTCACTACATCAGCCTTACTTGTGCTGGGTTTGGTAGTTGCTCTGGGCGCTATTGGATTCTTGGATGATTGGTTAAAGGTATCTCGCCAAAACTCTCGTGGATTACCGGGACGGTACAAACTTTTAGGACAGGCTATTTCAGCTGGAGTCTTTGGATACTTAGGGTTGCAGTTTGCCGATAAGAATTCATTGACCCCAATCTCCGAGTATTTATCAGGTGTCCGCGAGACAACGATTTACTTGGGGCCAGCTCTTGTCATTATTTTTATCATTGTCATGGTGATGTCGGCAAGTAATGGTGTGAATTTAACAGATGGCCTAGATGGACTTGCTACAGGTGCATCGATCATGACCTTCTTAGCCTTTGTGTTGATAGGTGTGTGGGAGTTTGGTCAACGGTGTGGGCTTACTGCAGATGCTGGGTGTTACGCGGTTCGTGATCCACTCGATCTTGCAGTCCTTGCCGCAGCCTTTGCAGGTGGGTGTACCGGTTTCTTATGGTGGAACACCGCACCAGCAAAGATCTTTATGGGGGATACGGGATCCCTTGCACTAGGTGGTGCTATTGCAGGACTGGCCGCAACTTTGCGTGTGGAGTTACTCCTTATTCCACTAGGTGGTCTATTTGTCATCATCACAATGTCAGTCTTGATTCAAACTGGATACTTCAAGATCAGCGGCGGTAAGCGTGTTTTCAAAATGGCACCCTTGCATCACCATTTTGAGTTGCTCGGCTGGGAGCAAATAACAATCGTGATTCGCTTCTGGATCATCGCTGGACTTTGTGTAGCCGCTGGCCTTGGCCTCTTCTACGCCCAATGGGTAGCAAAGTAATTTATGTCCACCGAGTTTGCCCACAAAAACATTTTGGTTCTGGGGGCGGGAGTAACTGGAAAATCAGTTGCTCGCTTTCTTGAATCACGTGGTGCAACGGTCACGATGACAGATGATAACTCTGAAGGCGCAGTTAAACCCGGAAAAGTAGTTGTTAAAGATTTTGATGCAGTTGTCATTTCGCCGGGGTGGCGTCAGGACCACCCTCTTGTAATTGAGGTACTTAACAGCTCCATTGAGCTGCTTAATGAGATTGATATCGCCTGGAGTTTACGTTCAGAACGGGCCCCTCGACAAAAGTGGATCGCCTTGACCGGTACCAATGGTAAAACTACAACTGTAGAAATGACAGCGGCAATTTTGCAAGCAGCGGGCATCAAAGCGGTTGCCTGTGGAAATGTTGGTGACACGGTAATTGATGCATTGGATCGAGCTGATCCGTACGATGTCTTAGTTCTGGAGCTTTCAAGTTTTCAATTACATTGGGCCAAGCAGGCTCACTTTGATGCGGCAGCGATTCTCAACATCGCCGATGATCATTTGGATTGGCACGGAAGTTTTGATGCATATGCAGATGCCAAGTTTTCGATTCTTGATCGTTGCGAGATAGCAATTCTCAACGCCGATGATGCTCCCGTTGTAACACGTGCTAATCGCTTTACGGGTAAAAAGGTTTTTTACACATTAGATACTCCAGCACCAGGTGAAATTGGAGTTGTTGAAGAGTTACTAGTAGATCGCGCCTTTGTAGCCGACCCCCAGGAAGCCTCCATGATCTGCGAATTGGCTGACATAACTCCAACTGTTCCTCACAGCGTTTCTAACGCGCTAGCGGCTGCGGCGTTGGCACGAGCAATCAATGTTCCACACCAACATATTCAAAGTGCGCTGCACAACTTTCGCCCTGGCCGTCACCGCATCGAGCTAGTTCATGAGGCCAATGGAGTTGTGTGGATTAATGACTCCAAAGCAACTAATCCTCATGCAGCGGCAGCATCTTTGATGTCACACCTGTCCGTGATTTGGATTGCTGGTGGTTTAGCAAAGGGTGCCGATATGGAGCCCCTCATTCAGCGTTGTGCACCCCGAATCAAAGCGGCGATACTGATCGGTGCCGATCGCGGCCTTATCGAAGCTGCCTTGATCAAATACGCCCCAAAGATTCCGCGAATTCTTATTGATACTCCAAGTGATTACATACGTGGAGGAGATTCAAACTCTTTCATGGAGTTAATTGTTCAATCAGCCTCTGAACAGTGCAGCTCAGGTGATGCGGTTCTGTTAGCACCTGCGTGTGCGTCGATGGATCAATTCCTCTCTTACGAAGATCGTGGAGATCGGTTTGCCGCAGCTGCAAGGAGGGTCATTGCCCATGAGGCGTGAGGAAACCTTTTTCACTAAGCCGGTAAATCTCTATTACATGCTGCTCGGTAGCACCATGGCTCTGAGTCTTTTAGGACTCATTATGGTTTTTTCTGCCTCATCAATTTACTCACTTGGATCGCGTGGAACAACGTATGGGGTTGTCATGCGCCAATTCATCTTCTTTGCACTTTCTCTGCCTATGGCCTGGGTCCTTTCACGGCTCTCACTTCGTCACTGGAAAGTTATTGCCCGCTTTGCCGTCGGGATTTCTGTATTCCTTCTCTTGATTGTTCAAGTTATTGGTAAGAGCGTTAACGGTAATCACAACTGGATTAGCCTTGGATTTGTTGATGTTCAGCCGAGCGAGATCGCAAAATTTCTCATGATTTTGTGGGCTGGCTACATCCTTGCTAAGCGAGAGCGTTCAGGGGCAATTCATAGCAACGTTGTTGCTCTGATTGGACCAGCCTTTTTATTGTGCATGATTTTAATCATGGCAGGCCGTGACCTGGGTACCGCATCTGTATTTGCATTTATTTTGGCGGGATTGTTGTGGGTCTCTGGATTGCGTCTTGGTGTATTTGGAGTCGGTCTGGCGGGAGCCTTTGCAGTCTTTGCGGTTCTAGTTTTGACCTCGCCATATCGAATGGAGCGATTTGCAGTATTTCTCAATCCCTTTGCTGAAGATCAATACAAATTCTCTGGATGGCAACCAGCGCACAGCCTTTTGGGACTGGCAAGTGGTGGCCTCTTTGGTGTTGGCCTAGGTGCCAGTCGGCAAAAGTGGGGAAATCTGGCTGAAGCACACACCGATTTTATCTTCGCCGTTATTGGTGAGGAGCTGGGATTATTTGGCACCCTTGTCACCTTGCTTCTATTGGCCTTGCTTCTCTTTGCAATCTTTAAATTAGCTTTGCGAGCAAGTGATCCGATGGTGCGTTATGTCTCTGCTGGCATTGGTTGCTGGATAGCAATTCAAACTATTCTCAATATTGGATCTGCAATAAGTGTGCTTCCAGTTGTTGGCGTTACCTTGCCATTGGTCTCATATGGAGGTTCAGCCCTTATTGCGACATATATGGGCATCGGCTTTGTTTTAGGTGCGGCCCGTAGAGACCCAGTAATCTATAAAGGGTTACAAGAGACGGGAATCAAATGGCTACGGTAGTCCTAGCAGGTGGAGGCACCGCAGGACATATTGAACCAGCACTTGCTGTCGCACGTCATTGGATGATCACCCACCCAAAGGATCGATGCATCTTTATTGGTACAAAGAGCGGATTAGAAAACACTCTTGTGCCATCTGCAGGTTTTGAGTTACGTATTATTCCTAAGGTTGGAATCTCGAGAAAGCCATCTGCATCATGGCTTCGAACCCCCTTTGATTTGATTGCAGCTGTTATTGCATCTTTAAAGATAGTCAAGAAGGCTGATGTGCTGATCGGTTTTGGTGGTTATGTAAGCGCTCCAGCGTATTTAGCCGCATTCCTTGTTCGAACACCAATTGTGATTCACGAGGCCAATGCAAAACCTGGTTGGGCTAATCGATTAGGTGCCAGATTTACAACCGCCTTGGCTGTTGCCCACCCCGTTGATCAAGGAAGATTTTCAGAGGCGCTCTTAACTGGACTACCGCTTCGCTCCGATGTGGCGCAGGCGTGTATCGCATCAGCGGCTGATTGGTCCAAGGCTCGCTCTTTAGCTAAAGCACGGCTGGATTTTCCTGCAGATAAGCCACTTGTTTTCATCATGGGTGGCTCTCAGGGCTCTATAGCGATTAACGAGGTAATTTCCAGCAGCATCTCCACCTTCACCACAAAAAAGATTTCAGTGTTGCACTCAGTTGGAAAACTCAACGCACTTCCAGCTGCAATTGATGGTTATAGGCCTGTTGGATATCTGGATGCCATGGCTGATGCATATTTGGCCGCGGATTTAATTATTGCCCGAAGTGGCGCTGTGACCTGTAGCGAGTTTAGAGCTGTGGGCCGTTACGCTCTTTTCGTGCCGCTGCCAATCGGAAATGGTGAACAGTTTGTTAACGCCGCTTCATTAGTAAGCGCAGGTCGTGCCGAGATCATTTCACAGCGAGATTTCACCCCCCAATTTATTGATGCGCAGATATCTACTTTGCTAGAACGTGCCTCGCGCGCACCTATACAGGGTGATGCACAGGATCTTCATGCAGCTGAAAAGATCGTTGCCTTAGCTGAGTTTGCGATGAAATCATGAAGCAACAACTCTCATCATTAATAGGCAAGCGTGTTCACTTCATCGGAATTGGTGGAGCGGGCATGAGTGGGCTTGCGCGAATTGCTCTGTCCCACGGCATCTCTGTCAGTGGATCTGATGCAAAGGACTCCTCCGTTGTCATCGCTCTTTCTGCTCTAGGTGCGGTGGTGTCGACAACTCATTCGGCAGATAATGTTGATGGCTCTGATTTAGTTGTTTACTCCAATGCAATTTCAGAGTCCAATCCAGAACGTATGCGTGCACAGCAATTAAAGCTTCCTATCCTGACTCGCGCCGCTGCCCTTGCGGTACTGATGTCAGATTCCAAAAGCATCGCCGTTGCAGGAACCCATGGAAAGACTACGAGTTCGTCGATGCTAGCTGTTGCCTTGCAAGCATGCGGGGCAGATCCATCCTTTGCAATTGGTGGAACCATTACCGCTTCAGGTTCAAACGCCCATCGAGGAACGGGTGAAATCTTTGTGGCAGAGGCTGATGAATCAGATGGCTCATTTATCGAATACCACCCATTTGCTGCCATCGTTACAAATGTTGAGCATGATCATGTTGATTTCTTTGCAACGCCAGAATCAGTTGCCCAAGCATTTCGGGATTTTGCTGCAACTATTCAGCAAGGCGGCTTCCTTACTTATTGTGCAGATGATGCCGGTGCGGTTGCTCTTTCAGAAACAGTTAAATCCATTGAGCTTATCTCTTACGGTGTGAGCGAAGTTGCTGATCTTCGAATTGATCAAATTGAACTCCTGACATTGGGCTCTCGTGCACGTGTAATTTGGAAGGGCAAGAGCGTTGGTCAGATTGAGTTACAGGTACCAGGCCAGCACAATCTGTTAAATGCTGCAGGCGTGCTTGCTACAGCCTTAAAACTTGGCTTTCCCGTAGCGGAATTACTGACAGGGCTAGCAACCTTTAGGGGCACGGGTCGCAGATTTGAACTCAAAGGAACGGTTCATGGAGTTCGAGTTATCGATGACTACGGCCATCATCCAACTGAGATTCATGTGACCCTCGAGGCGGCACGCAGATATGCAGATGAGGGTCGCTTAATCGTGATATTTCAACCCCACCGTTACTCACGAACAAAGGCCTTTGCCGCAAAGTTTGCAACCGAGCTCGATCGCGCAGATCGCGCAATTGTTCTTGAAGTGTATGCCGCAAGTGAAAAGCCTATTGATGGGGTTAGTTCAAAGATGATCACATCGATGATGAACAAAGGAGAGTACATCCCTAACTTTGTAGAGGTAACTGATTCAGTTATTGCCGATGCACAACCTGGTGATGTGATCGTGACTCTTGGTGCAGGAGATGTCAGCTCTTTGGCACCGATTATTGTCGAAGGTCTATCAAGGCGCTTTAGCTAAATGAAGCGAAAGTTGGTCGCACTGTCTGCCGTGGCGGTTTTGGCGGGTGCTACCTATGTTTTGGGGTACTCAACACTTTTCACCGTATCTTCTGTTGAAGTCATTGGTAGCAATAAGCCAATCACAACAGGGATCACTAAAGGAGAAAGGTTAGCCCGGGTAGAGCCGCGAGCGATATCAACCAAGATTGAAATGCTTGACTGGGTGAAGTCAGCAGATGTTTCCCGCAACTGGATCAATGGAAAGGTTGTTATAACACTTACTCCCCGAACTCCAATTGCGATTTACAAGGATCAAGTCATAGATTCTTCTGGTTCAAGCTTTGTACCGCAGGGGGAGCCACCCCAAGGATTGATAGAGATTCATGCAGCCAGTATTGAGGATGCGGTGAAGGCGGTGGCCTTTTTCACCGAGCTACCCGAGGAGCTCAACTCATCCTTGACGGTTGTAAAGGTTAGGGCAACTGGTGCTCTTGTCCTACTAGTAGAAAATAATGGAAAGAAAGTTGAACTTCGTTGGGGTACCGATTCCGATAATGAGTTAAAAACAAAGGTTTATAAAGCACTTATCGCTCTTCCAGAAAATGCGGATATAAAAAGAGTTGATGTCTCGGCACCACATGCACCGATTGTTAAGTGATCTTCAAAAAATCTGGTGTGCTGCGACACGTTAATCAATTCATGTCGGTGATTGATAATCACCCTCACGCACTTTAAGTTCGCCTTATCGAAAAGTAGTGAATTGTAAGGCTCAAGTTGAGGTTTATGGTTCATAAGGAGGAATTGACGTGGCTTCACCACAAAATTATTTAGCGGTCATCAAAGTCGTCGGCATTGGTGGCGGTGGAGTTAATGCAATCAACCGAATGATTGATGTCGGACTTAAAGGTGTCGAGTTCATTGCAATCAATACAGATGCACAACATTTGTTAATGAGTGATGCCGATGTGAAGTTAGATATTGGTCGCAAGACAACACGTGGTCTTGGTGCAGGTATGGATCCAGATAAGGGTCGTGAAGCTGCACTTGATCATGCAGATGATATTGAAGAGATTCTGCGTGGGGCAGATATGGTTTTTGTTACCGCAGGTGAAGGCGGTGGCACCGGTACTGGTGCTGCTCCAGTTGTTGCAAAGATTGCAAGAGATATCGGCGCATTAACAATTGGTGTAGTTACTCGTCCATTCTCATTTGAAGCAAAGCTACGTTCGGCCCAAGCTGATGTCGGTATCGAAGCTCTGCGTGCTGAAGTTGATACATTAATTGTGATTCCGAATGATCGCTTGCTTGCAATCTCAGATCGCACAATTACTTTGGCAGATGCATTTAAGAGTGCTGACCAAGTTTTACTTTCTGGTGTACAAGGAATCACCGAGATTATTACTCAACCAGGTTTGATTAACCTTGACTTTGCAGATGTTAAAGCTGTCATGTCAGGTGCAGGATCTGCATTAATGGGAATCGGATCTGCTCGTGGAGAAAACCGTGCACTTCGCGCCGCCGAGTTAGCAATCTCGAGTCCATTACTTGAAGCATCCATAGATGGAGCGATGGGTGTTCTGCTCTCTGTTTCAGGTGGCTCTGATTTAGGACTCTTCGAAGTTAATGAGGCGTGTGAACTTGTCCAATCTGCGGTTCATCCCAACGCTAAGTTCATCTTTGGAACAACCATTGATGATGCTCTTGGTGATGAGGTTCGCATTACCGTAGTAGCTGCAGGTTTTGAGGGTGGAGAGCCAAAGAGGGTTTCCACACCGATAATTGATGCTGCAACACTCGGGGGAGTAGCTAACCCAATCGCATCTAATGATCCACTCTCTGTCGCACTAGATCTGGGCAATGAAACTCCAAAGCGTCGAGTTACCTTTGAGGAGTTAGTTGCTGAAGATGAGATCGACGTTCCTGATTTCATGAAGTAAGGCTTTGCCTCACTTTTTTACCGATCGACGCGGAGGCTCCAGCCTTGGCGTCTATGAATCTTTGAATCTAGCCCTGCATGTTGGCGATGATCCTGATCTAGTTGCCGCTAATCGCGCACATATAGCTCCTGCACAGTTTATGAATCAAGTACATGGGGATCAGATCGTGATCATCGATTCAGTCACCGCAGAAATCCCAACATGTGATGGATTGATAACAACTAAACCTTCTGTGCCTTTAGTAGTTATGGTTGCAGATTGCATCCCTTTATTGCTGATCTCGAAGGAGGCGGTCGGTGCAATACATGTTGGGCGAGCTGGATTGGTAAATCAGATAGCGCTCAAGGCGGTACGCACTATGCGCACATTAGGTGCGATAGATGTTCATGCAATTTTGGGCCCCTCAATTTGCGGTAAGTGCTACGAAGTTCCCCTGCAACTGCAGCAGGAGGTCATGCAAGAGCACCCACGTGCATTTGCAACTACAAGAAAAGGTACCCCCGCACTTGATCTTTCAGCGGCTCTCATTTCAGAGCTACTTTCTGTTGGGGTCTCATATGAAGCATCGCCAATTTGTACCTTAGAGGATCAGATGTACTTTTCCCATCGTCGCCAAAACCCAACAGGAAGATTTGCTGGAGTCGTGTCTTTATGAGCCGCGTCGCTGAAATCTCTGCCAACCTTGAATTAGTTCGATCAAAGATAGCTGCGGTTGCATCCCATCCCGTTACTTTGATCGCAGTTACCAAAACCTTTCCAGCAAGTGATGCCCAGATTCTCAAAGGTCTCGGGGTTGAAGATTTTGGGGAGAATCGTGATGCAGAAGGTTTGGAAAAATCACAGATAGTTGCTGGAAGATGGCACTTTCAAGGACAGATTCAAAGCAATAAGTTGAAGTCAATCACTTCATGGGCATCGGTGATCCACTCCCTTGATGATCCTCGACACTTTGAGATGATTGAAAAACTCGCCCCACATCCGCTCTCGATCTTTTTGCAGGTTTCATTGGATGGTGCCCATCACCGCGGAGGAGTAGGGGTTGATCAGCTGTATCGATTGGCTGAAAAGCTCTCAGATTCGCCAACCCACACCTTGGCTGGATTGATGTCGGTTCCACCGGTGGGGATGGATCCTGATCAGGCATACTCGCAATTAGCAGTGATCCGCACTGAGTTTTTGCATCGTTTCCCGAAGGCCACATCCTTATCTGCGGGCATGAGTGGGGATTATGAAAAGGCGATTTCCCATGGTGCGACACATGTGCGCGTAGGCTCATCAATCCTCGGTTCTCGCTCACCCCACAGGTAACCTTTATCTATGTCTAATGCAATGCGCCGTGTCGCTAATTACCTTGGTTTGATGGATGATCCTGAGTTTGATACTCCACAAACAGCAACTACAAATACTCCAGCAATTCCTCCAACTGGAGATGTTCGTATCAAGGCTCGGGAGTCTCGCTCTATAACTGCGGTACGCAACTCATCAGTTGTTGAGGTTGCACCACAACTCGATCTTCCAGCGATGGATCGCATCATTACCTTGCACCCACGTTATTACAACGAGGCTCGTACGATCGGTGAGCATTTCCGCCAAGGAAATCCAGTGATCATTAACCTCACCGAAATGGATGAGTCAGAGCACAAACGCCTGGTCGATTTTGCAAGTGGTCTTGCATTTGGATTGCATGGAACCATTGAGCGCGTGACAAAGAAGGTATTCCTTTTGTCACCAGCAAATGTTTCAGTCAGCTCTGAAGATAAATCAGCGGCTGCACAAGCAAGCTTCTTCAATCAGAGCTGATCATGTTGAGCGTCGGCTCACTGCTAGCCAGTATCCTTCAAATCTTTCTGCTCGCCCTTTTGGGTCGGTTAATCTTTGATTATGTTCAGATGTTTTCTCGCACCTGGCGTCCCAAAGGAGTCGTTCTCTACTTTGTAGAAGCGATTTATACAATTACAGATCCACCCATGAAGTTTGTTGGTCGCTTTGTCCCGCCACTTCGACTAGGTGCGGTAAGTCTAGATATGAGTTTTATTGTGCTCTTTTTCGGAACACAATTGTTGATGGGGTTAGTCCGCGGTCTGTAATTACTGCTTAACCAGAACGACCTCAACACCTATCTCTGCATCTTTAACCGTTAACCCAGTATCGCGGGTCATAGATAGTGCCAGCACCTCATCTGCGATGTGGGCAAGATCGGTTTCAATTGCAGCGGCCATCTCCTCAGTTGCATTCCATGTAACGCTGATGCGATCTGAGATATCTAAACCATCGCTCTTGCGACGCTCTTGAATAAATCGGATTACTTCACGGACATTTCCAGCGGCAATGAGGGCTGGGGTTAGCTCAAGATCTAGCGCAACGCTCTCTCCATCATGGGATGAAACGCTCCAGCCGCTCTTTGGAACCTCGGTGATAACTAAATCATCAAGGGCGATCTCCCAGGTGCCAACCGTTGTTGAACCAGTTGAGCGAAGGGTTTTTACCAGTGATGTCGCATCGGCGGAGGCGATCGCCTTGGCGATCTCCTGAACCGCACCACCAAACTTGGCACCTAAAGATTTAAAGTTGGCTTTCACACTGATATCTACAAGATCTCCATCAGCGGTTGCGATGTCCTGCAAGCTTAAAACATTGAGTTCATCGGCGATCTGTTCACGCATCGCCTCAGGAAGTTTTGCCCATCCGCTTGCTGCGATTAATGCACGACCCAAAGGTTGACGGATCTTGATACCGGACTCTGCACGTGTTGCTCGACCTAACTCAACAATTCTGCGAGTTAATGCAACTTGAGATGCTAACTCTGAATCGATTGCGCTCGTATTGACCGTTGGCCAGTTAGAGAGGTGAACAGATGCGGGTTGAGTTGAATCTGCAGGGATGACCAACTCTTGCCACACCTGTTCGGTGATAAATGGAACTAGGGGAGCCAGGAGTTGAGTAAGTGTTACTAAGCATTCGTGCAATGTACCCAGCGCTGCAACATCTCCATCCCAGAAGCGTCGACGTGATCGACGCACATACCAGTTCGATAAATCATCGATAAATTGAGCAAGTGCACGTCCTGCAACTTGAGAATCGAAATCTTCAAGGGCGCTATCCACTACCTGCACCAAAGTATTGAGCTCGGAGATAATCCAACGATCCATCAAAGGGCGATCAGATAATGCAGGGGTCTGAGAAAGCTCAAACTTTGATGCATTTGCATATAAAGAATGGAAAGAAACGGTATTCCAGTAAGTTAATAGAGTTTTGCGAACAACCTCATTAATGCTGTCATGACCAACACGTCGAGCAGCCCACGGAGATCCAGCTGCCAACATGTACCAGCGGACCGCATCTGCGCCATGTTGATCCATCAAAGCCATGGGCTCTAGAACATTGCCAAGGTGCTTGCTCATCTTGCGGCCATCCTTATCCAGAATGTGCCCAAGGCATAAAACCGTCTTATAAGAGGATTGATCAAATACCAATGTTCCAATAGTCATCAATGTGTAGAACCAACCACGTGTCTGATCGATCGCCTCGCAGATAAAGTCGGCAGGGTATGAAGCCTTGAACTTTTCTACCGAACCTTCTTTGTGTGGGTATCCCCATTGAGCAAAGGGCATCGCACCGGAGTCATACCAGCAGTCAATAACTTCTGGAACACGTGTCATTGTTTGAGAACACTGCGCACATGCAAAGGTGATGTCATCTACAAATGGTCGGTGCGGATCCAGATTTGATAAATCTTCTCCCGCTAAAGCGCCAAGCTCCTTCAGCGAATCAACACAGATCTCATGCTTGTTTTCACAACGCCAGATCGGCAATGGTGTTCCCCAGTAACGGTTTCGGGAAAGCGCCCAGTCGATGTTGTTGTTAAGCCAATCGCCGTAGCGACCTTCCTTAATTGTCTCTGGATGCCAATCTGTGGCGGCATTTTCCCGCAGTAGCGCATCCTTAATAGATGTAGTGCGGATATACCAAGAAGGCTGTGCGTAGTACATCAACGCTGTATGGCATCTCCAGCAATGTGGATAGGTGTGCTCATACTGCTGATGCTTATACAAAGCACCGCTTGCTTTGAGCTCCTTAACCAAAGCCTTATCCGCCTCTTTGAAAAACACTCCGCCAACAACTGGAACATCTGCCAAGAAATGTCCATCAGGTGCGATGGGATTAATGACGGGCAATCCATAACTGCGGCACACCGCCAAGTCATCTGCACCAAAGGCAGGTGCCTGATGAACTAAGCCGGTTCCATCCTCGGTGGTTACATATGTAGCAAGAACGACAAAGTGAGCATCAGGAATTTCGATGTAATCAAATGGGCGTTTGTAAGTAACACGTTCAAGCTCTTTACCAAGCATCGTCTTGAGGATTTTCTTCTCACCCTTAACTGATTCCATCAAATTCTGAGCGACAACTAAGGTTTCAGTTGTTTCCTCATGGGTTACTTCGATTGCTACATACTCAACATCTGGATGCACAGCAATAGCGGTGTTAGATACCAAGGTCCATGGGGTAGTCGTCCACACCAGTAGGGATGCCTTTAATGAAGCGAGTTCACCTGATGTCACTGGAAAACGGACAAAGACCGATGGATCGGTAACGGTTTCATACCCTTGGGCCAACTCGTGATCTGACAAACCAGTTCCGCACCGAGGACAGTACGGAGCAACTCGGTGATCCTGAACAAGTAATCCCTTTTTCCAAATCTCTTTCAATGACCACCAGACAGATTCAACATACTCTGGTGACATCGTCCAATACGCTTCATCAAAATCAACCCAGAAGCCCATGCGATCTGTCATATCGGTAAATGCACTTACGTGACGCTGAACAGATTCTCGACACTTGTCATTAAATGGTGCGATTCCAAACTTTTCAATATCGCCCTTGCCTGAAAAACCAAGCTCTTTTTCTACAGCGATCTCAACTGGTAATCCATGGCAATCCCAACCGGCTTTACGAGTTACCTGCTTACCTTTCATTGTGTGAAAACGTGGAAACAAATCCTTAAAGACGCGGGCTTCAATATGGTGAGTTCCTGGCATTCCATTTGCAGTTGGAGGACCTTCATAAAATGTCCAAGCTGGTGCACCTTCTCGGGCTGCAACGGTCTTTTCAAAGATTGAGTTTTCGCGCCAGAACTTTAAGATTGAATGTTCGACGGCAGGCAGATCAACAGCTGCCGGTATGGCGCGAAATGACATAAAAAATCCTCCAGAAAACAATCTCTGGAGGGACGATCGCTGCATTCACAGCTTTCGCGGTACCACCCGCCTTGCACACCTTGGTGTGCCACTTGATATCTCATGTGCCGGTTCTACATGGGCTCACACCCATTTCTTCCAGCTGGCTCGTGAGGTGATAGCCCCGTCAACGCCCTTTACGCGAGGCTCTTAGTGTAGATGATTGGCTGCTTAAAAAAGGACCGTGGCGAAGTTGGTAGCGGTGGCTGCAAAGGCATAAGGTTCGCGACATGCCTAAGAAGCCAGCCAAGAAAGCGGTGAAAAAGAGCGCTGTCAAAAAGGCGCTGAAAAAGGCGATTAAAAAATCGGCCCCAGTAAAGAAGGTGGCCAAGAAGGCCGCTGCTAAGAAGGTGGCAAAAAAGGCTCCAGCTAAGAAAGCTCCAGTAAAGAAGGTCGCCAAGAAGGCTGCACCAGCTAAAAAATCCTCGGTCAAGAGCATTCCGGTAAAGAAGGCACCAGGAAAACCATTTCCATCAAAGACAACTCTGACAGTTGATGAAAAATCCCAAACAGTTTCAGTCTCAACAATTACAGCTCCAGTTGTAGCTCCAGTTGTTGAGGAGCGACGTTTAGTAATGCCACCTCCACCACGACCTGTAAAAAGCGGCAAAAAGGTAGCGCCTCTGAAGCCAATCAAGGTCGCACCAACTCCAGTTGTTGTGAGCGAGAATGAATCGCCATGGTCTGCAGCCGAGATTAAAGCTATTCGCACCGAAATTTCAAAGGAGCTGGACCGACTTCGTACAGAGCTTGCAGTTGTCGAACAAGAGATGGATGCGTTGATTCAAGAGTCTGGTGAAGGCGCCGGCGATGATCAAGCAGATGCCGGAACAAAGACCTTTGAGCGTGAACATGAGATGTCATTGGTGATCAATGCGCGTGACATGGTTTTGCAAACTGAACGTGCTCTCGAAAGAATCGATAACAAGAGCTACGGTAATTGCGAAGAGTGCAGCGCGCCAATCGGTAAGGCACGTCTTCAAGTATTTCCTCGCGCAACTCTCTGCATGCTGTGCAAGCAGAAGGAAGAACGGCGCTAAGAGTGCGCAGATGGCGCACACTCTTTAGTGTTGCCTGGGCTATTTGGATCATTGATTTAGCGACCAAGATTTGGGCGGTCAACAATCTCTCATTTAGATCAAACATCAATGTAATCGGTGATTTTTTCCAACTTACCCTAGTTCGAAACCCTGGTGCCGCCTTTTCCTTCGCCTCAGGTGCAACTGTTTTTCTCACAGTATTTAGTTTGATTGTGATGACGGTGATCTTGTATTACTCACCACAGATAACCTCCCGTGGCTGGGCTGTTGTACTGGGCTTGGTGCTAGGTGGGATTTTGGGCAATGTGGTGGATCGAATCTTCCGAGAGCCTGGTGTACTCAGAGGGCATGTGATTGATTGGATGCAGCTACCTAATTGGCCTGTATTTAACATCGCAGACTCAGCAATCGTTGTGGCTGCGGTACTTGCAATGATTCTCACCGCTAGAAATATTCCACCAATAACAAAGGTAGGCTCGCAACCATGAGCAACCGCGAATTACGCACCTTATCGGTGCCAGAAGGAGTCGCGGGAGAGCGAATCGATAGCGCGTTAACACGAGTATTGGGTTTATCCCGCACCACGGTAGTCAAACTCCTGGAAGATGGCGATATCACAACTGGTGGAAAGGCGATGCCCAAATCTGATCGAGTCACCGCTGGGCAGATTATTGAAGTTCTCATGCCCGCACCGATGAATACAGATCCAATTCCACTTACCCCATTAGAAGGTCTCACCGTTGTTTACGATGATCAAGACATTATTGTCATCGATAAACCAATTGGATGCGCCGCTCACCCAAGTCCAGGGTGGACTGGACCTACAGTTGTTGGTGCATTAATGGCAGCTGGTTATTCGATTTCGACTTCTGGTCCGGCAGAACGTCAAGGAATTGTCCATCGTTTAGATGTTGGAACAAGTGGATTAATGATTGTCGCCAAAAGCGATAAGGCATTTCATGCACTTAAGGATGCATTTAGAGATCGAAGCGTTGACAAGATTTATCATGCAATGGTCCAGGGGCATATGGATCCGACAACTGGAACCATTGATGCGCCTATCGATCGACATCCAAAAGAGGATCATCGTTTTGCAGTTATGGCAACTGGTAAGGAATCCATTACTCATTACGAGGTGATTGAATTTTATCGCGGTGTGTCTATGGTCAACATTGAACTTGAAACTGGTCGCACCCATCAGATTCGTGTTCACTTTTCCGCGCTGCACCACCCACTTGTTGGCGACACTACATATGGCGCAGATCCCGTGCTGGCCAAAAGTTTGCAGATGTCCAGGCCATGGCTTCACGCCGCCGAACTTCGCTTTGCCCATCCAGCCACCGGGCAGGCCCTTAACTTCAGCGCCCCTTATCCAGCCGATCTCACACGCTCTCTGGCGTTGCTTTCCGACGCCGTTCTGCCGTAACCACTAATCTCGCCAATCATGTCCACAGAAAATTTCGTCCATCTGCATGTCCACACCGAGTATTCGATGCTCGATGGCGCAGCTCGTGTTGGCGATTTAATGGCCGAGGTCAAGGCACAGGGCATGCCAGCTATTGCCATGACAGATCACGGAAATGTTTTTGGTGCCTTTGAGTTTTATAAGGCGGCTAAAAACGCTGATGTAAAACCAATCATTGGTATCGAGGCCTATGTTGCACCCGAATCTCGTTTTGATAAGAAGCGGGTTCAGTGGGCCGATGGTGGCGAGGATGATGTTTCAGGTGGTGGCGCATATACCCACATGACGATCTTGGCTGAAAATAATGAAGGTCTGGCTAATCTATTTAGGTTGTCATCTCTTGCCTCCCTCGAGGGGTATTACTACAAGCCCCGAATGGATCGTGAACTTCTTGCAACATATGCAAAGGGATTGATTGCGACAACTGGATGTCCTGGTGGAGAGATTCAAACCCGCTTACGTATGGGTGCCTACACAGAAGCGATTAAGGCGGCCAGTGCATACCGCGATATTTTCGGCAAGGAAAACTTTTATCTCGAAATCATGGATCACGGAATCGAGATCGAAGCTCGTGTGAAAGCGGATTTGATGAAGCTGGGTAAAGAGCTTGGCTTGCCATTACTTGCAACAAATGATTTGCACTACACACGACAAGAAGATGCGGGTGCGCACGAGGCGCTGCTATGTGTTCAATCCGGTTCCACCTTGGCAGATCCCAAGAGATTTAAGTTTGATAATGACTCATTTTATGTAAAGACCGCCTCGCAGATGCGTGAACTGTTTAAAGAGATTCCGGAAAGCTGCGATAACACCTTATTAATTGCAGAACGTTGCAACATTACTTTGCGCGAAGGTGAAAACCTACTTCCACAGTTTGAGGTACCAGCAGGTGAAAGTGAGGACTCTTGGCTAAAGAAAGAGGCTGAGCGCGGCCTCAAAGAAAGAGTTGGTGCACGCATTACACCTGCGCATGAAGATCGCCTGAAGTACGAGCTCGGTGTAATGGAGAAAATGGGCTTTCCGGGCTACTTCCTGGTTGTTGCCGACCTTGTGGGACATGCAAAGAAGGTTGGTATTCGAGTGGGTCCGGGTCGCGGCTCTGCCGCAGGCTCTCTCGTTGCCTACGCGCTAGGAATTACCGGTTTAGATCCGCTAGAACATGGTTTGTTGTTTGAGCGTTTTCTTAATCCAGAACGTATTTCAATGCCCGATATCGACTTGGACTTTGATGAGCGTCGTCGCAGCGAAATGATTCGCTACGCCACTAATAAGTATGGTGAAGATCGTGTTGCGCAGATCATTACCTACGGAACAATCAAATCTAAACAGGCGATCAAGGATTCAACCCGAGTTCTTGGATATCCATATGTAGTCGGAGAAAAGTTAACTAAGGCGTTGCCACCATCTGTTATGGGTAAGGATATTTCTCTCGGCGGTATCTTTGATCCCAAGGATGACCGTTACGGCGAAGCGGGGGAGTTTCGTGCCCTGTATAACGCTGATCCAGATTCAAAGCGAGTAGTAGATACCGCACGTGGCCTTGAAGGTCTCAAGCGCCAATGGGGTGTTCACGCAGCTGGTGTGATTCTTTCTCGCGAACCTTTACTAGATGTTATTCCAATTCATCGTCGTGAAGCAGATGGAGCGATCATCACCCAATTTGATATGGGTGCATGTGAAGCTACAGGACTACTTAAAATGGACTTCTTGGGGCTGCGTAATCTCTCTGTTCTTGATGATTGCTTACTCAATATCAAAGCTAACCAAGGCAAGGATGTGGTTCTTGAGGATTTAACTCTGGATGATCCCAAGACATATCAACTTTTAAGCCGCGGAGATACATTGGGTGTATTCCAGCTCGATGGTGGACCAATGCGAGCATTGCTAAGGAGTATGTCCCCAGATTCATTTGAGGATATTTCAGCTGTTATCGCTCTGTATCGACCAGGGCCTATGGGTGAAAATGCGCACAACAACTATGCAGATCGCAAAAATGGTCGCAAACCCGTTGAGCCAATCCACCCTGAACTATCTCAACCGCTCAATGAGATCTTGGGTGATACCTATGGATTAATCGTGTATCAAGAGCAGGTAATGGCGATTGCGCAAAAGGTTGCAGGATTTACTCTGGGTCGCGCGGATCTTTTGCGTAAGGCGATGGGTAAGAAAAATAAGGAGATTTTGGATAAGGAGTATGTGCCTTTCGAAGCGGGTATGAAGGAAAATGGCTTCTCAACCGCTGCGATCAAACGTCTCTGGGAAGTTCTGATTCCATTCTCTGATTACGCATTTAACCGCGCACACTCTGCAGGTTATGGAGTTGTCTCGTACTGGACCGCATACTTAAAGGCTAACTATCCAACTGAGTACATGGCGGCACTGTTAACCTCGGTCCGCGATGACAAGGATAAATCCGCCTTGTATCTATCTGAGTGTCGCCGAATGGGAATTAAGGTTCTGCCTCCAGATGTCAATGAATCTGATGCCGAGTACACACCACGCGGAGTAGATATTCGTTTTGGTCTTGCCGCTATCAGAAATGTTGGAGAAGGCGTGGTTGGATCTATCAAAAACGCGCGAGATATCAAGGGACGCTACATATCATTTGGTGATTTCCTTGCAAAGGTAGATGCACAGGTCTGTAACAAGAAAACAATTGAATCTCTCATTAAGGCTGGAGCCTTTGGTTCTCTAGGATCAACTCGTAAGGGGCTGATCGCTGTTCACCTTGAAGCGATCGACTCTGTTATCGAATCCAAGCGTGCAGAAGCGATTGGTCAATTTGATCTCTTTGGTGGGGAAGCTGTCACCGCGGTATCTGGATTAGATATTGAAGTCCCAACTGGAGAATGGGATAAAGCGATGTTGCTCTCTTATGAGCGCGAGATGCTGGGGCTATACGTTTCAGATCACCCATTGCTTGGTGTCGAGCATGTTTTGCGAGCAAATACAGATATGTCAATCAGCGAATTAGTTGATGATGGTGCACAACATGAATCAATTGTCACTATCGGTGGATTGATTACAAGTGTTACGCGCAAGGTTTCACGTCAAGGTGCTTCATGGGCGGTTGTCACAGTCGAAGATCTAGAAGGCGCACTAGAAGTGCTCTTCTTTGCCAATACATACAACCAGTATTCGATGTCATTGACTGAAGATCGAATCGTTACGATTCGCGGACGAATTGATCGTCGCGAAGATGCCTTGCGTTTCACCGCACTAGAAATGTCGATGCCAGATATCAGTGCTGGACCTACAGGGCCACTAGTTATCTCATTACCAATTCAGCAATGCACGCCACCTGTTGTAGATCGTATAAAAGAGATTCTGCGCTCACATCCCGGAAAGCGAGAGGTTCATTTACAGCTTCTCGATAATGGAAGTAGCACGATGATGAAGGTGGATACATTGATCACATCATCACCAAGTTTGAGCGCTGATTTGAAATCTATTCTGGGCCCTAACTGCCTGGTTTAAAATACAGGGCGAGGGTCGCCACCTTGCCATTACAATTGCACCATGATTCGTACCGTAGACCTGCGCGGGCGATCCCTATCTAAAGCCCAATACAACGCTGAGCTTCCTCGAGCAACGCTCAATGTTGCAGAGGCGATGCTGCTTATAGAACCAATTCTTGAAAGAGTAAAGAATGGAACCCAGGCAGATCTAATCTCTTTGGCTCAAGAGTTTGATGGTGTTACCCCAGCCAGTATTCGAGTTCCTCAATCCGCATTGGATACAGCACTTTCTCAGTTAGATCCCGCCATTAGAGCCGCGCTAGAGCTGTCTATTGCGCGAATCACCAAGGTTCACAATGATCAACTTCGATCCGATACAACAACAACTGTTGTAGATGGTGGAACAGTTACAGAAAAATGGATCCCAGTTGATCGTGTAGGCCTCTATGTTCCTGGTGGTCGTGCGGTTTACCCAAGCAGCGTGATGATGAATGTTATTCCAGCCCAGATTGCAAAGGTGCAATCAATTGCAGTTGCATCACCACCTCAAAAGGAATTCGGAGGTTTGCCACACCCAACAATTCTTGCAACATGTGCGCTGCTAGGAATTACCGAGGTGTATGCAGTCGGAGGAGCGCAAGCGATCGCACTCTTTGCTTACGGCATGGAAGGTGTGTGCGAAAAGGCACACCTTGTAACAGGACCTGGAAATATTTATGTAGCTGCCGCAAAACGTGCGCTGCGGGGAATCATCGGAATTGATTCTGAGGCAGGTCCAACCGAGATTGCAATCCTTGCCGATTCATCTGCAATCGCAGCAGATGTAGCCGCTGATTTGATTAGCCAGGCTGAACACGATGTTATAGCGGCCGCGGTATTGGTCACCGATTCAGTTGAGTTAGCACAAGCTGTTGAAGCAGAGCTATCAGTTCGTGTTGCCGCAACAAAGCACAGCGATCGAATCAAGAGCGCACTTTCTGGCGTGCAATCAGCTATCGCCTTGGTAGATGATATGAACCAAGGTTTAGATGTTGTTAACGCATATGCGGCCGAACACTTAGAGATTCAGACTCGTAACTCACGCAGTGATGCCGAAAAGATACGTAACGCAGGCGCGGTATTTATCGGACGTTTCTCACCAGTCTCATTAGGTGATTACTCTGCAGGTTCAAATCACGTCTTACCAACTGGTGGATGTGCATGTCATTCAAGCGGTCTTTCCGTGCAGACATTTCTTCGTGGATTGCACTTTATTGAGTATGACCAAAGCGCCTTTACCCAAATTATCGACACCGTTGTGACCTTGGCTAACTCTGAGGACCTTCCCGCACACGGTGAAGCGATGACAGCGCGTCTGGAGAACTTGTCATGAGTTGGCCTACTTGGTTGCCTCTGCGCCAAACTCTGCGTCCATTGTCACCGTATGGTGCTCCACAACTTCCGGCAGAAGCAGCACTAAATACAAATGAGAACCCATACTCACCATCACCAGCCTTACAGAAGGCGATAACCGATGCTGTTGCAAAGGTGGCAGCTGATTTAAATCGATATCCAGATCGTGATGCCACTGTATTGCGTTCCAAACTTGCCACATACATCAACGAAGGTAGTGGCACTAATTTCTCCTTGGACAATGTGTGGGCGGCAAATGGTTCAAATGAAATTATCCAATCAATCTTCTTAGCCTTTGCCCAAGGTCCAGTGCTGGGCTTCACCCCTTCATATTCAATGCACCCATTGATTGCAAATACAACGGGTGCGCAGTGGATCGATGGAAAACGTAACGCTGATTTTTCTCTCAACACCGATGATGCTGTTACCGAAATCATCAAGAACAAGCCAACCCTCACCTTTATTACTACGCCAAACAATCCAACCGGTGGGTCGGCATCAATCGATGCAATTGCAGCTCTTGCAGATGCAGCTAAAAGCGTTGGCGGATTATTAATAGTTGATGAGGCGTATGCGGAGTTTTCACAGGAGCTTTCTGCTGTAACTCTCATTTCAAAAAATCCACATGTAATCGTCATTCGCACCATGAGTAAGGCATTTGCCTTTGCCGGAGCACGTGTTGGATATTTGGTATGTGATCAAGCGGTAAAGGATGCGATGATGCTTGTTCGTCTGCCGTACCACCTCAGTTCATTGACCCAAGCAGCTGCGCAGGTTGCACTTGATTATCGAGCTGAGTTACTCAGTGGGGTCTTGACCCTTATTGGAGCGCGTGATTCCCTGATTGATCAGCTGCATCAGATGGGGTTGCAAACTATTCCAAGCAGCGCCAACTTCATTCTCTTCACAGGCTTCAAGCAGGATGCGCCACAACTATGGGCAGCCCTGCTGGAAAAGGGTGTTCTGATTAGAGATG
>CAMDCL010000013.1 GCA_945890205.1 Bifidobacterium breve
TCGAACCCCTAACCCCCGCCTTGCAAAGGCGGTGCTCTACCAATTGAGCTAGGTCCCCGTATTAGAACGGGTGGGCCCAGGTGGACTTGAACCACCGACCTCTTCCTTATCAGGGAAGCGCTCTAACCAGGCTGAGCTATGGGCCCGCAATAAGATCGCTCTTGATTGCAGAAGTGCAAGATTACCTTGAACTCCACTAACTCCCAAAACGGGGGTTAATCTGCTTTAACTCAGGATGCGAACCATACTAACTTTTCGCGGAAATCTCATCTTCGCCATTCTTGGTTACCGACAACAGGCTCACACCTTCATCGAGATTGACCAAGCGCACACCCATGCTGTCGCGGCCGGTCTGACGGACCTCAGCTGCAGGGGTTCTCATGACAGTTCCAGCCGATGTAATCGCAAGGATCTCATCCTCATCACGAAGAACCAATGCGCTAACAAGGGAGCCACGTGAACTCTCATCGATCTTGGCGGCTTTAATTCCAATTCCACCGCGACCCTGCAATCGATACTCAGCAATTGGGGTTTTCTTTCCGTAACCACCATCAGTTGCGGTAAATACAAATGAATCCTTTGCAAGCTCTGCATTAACACGTGCCATTGTTAATAGATCATCACCGGTACGGAACTTCATTCCGATAACACCACTTGTTGAACGACCCATCGAACGCAGTGATTCATCATCTGCGGTAAATCGCAGCGACATTCCCTTTGTTGAAACCAAAAGTAACTCATCATCGGTATTAATCAAGGATGCAGAGACAACCTCATCACCTGGTTTTAATGTGATTGCAATCAATCCACCTGTGCGTGGTGAGTCATATTCACCCAATGGTGTCTTCTTCACTAAACCATTACGAGTTGCAAGAACTAGGTAAGGAGAGATTGTGTAATCCTTTAATGACAAAACTTCAGCAATTTTCTCATCAGGTTTAAATGCCATTAAGTTTGCAACATGTTGTCCGCGGGCATCACGGCCTGCATCTGGAAGTTCATGAACCTTTGCGCGATAGACACGACCTTGGTTTGTAAAGAACAACAACCAATCATGGGTAGATGCCACAAAGAAATGATCTACAACATCATCCTCTTTGAGCGCTGCGCCCTTAACTCCGCGACCTCCGCGGCGTTGTGATCTATAAAGATCTGCCATGGTGCGCTTTGAGTAACCACCACGGGTAATGGTTACAACAACATCCTGATCTGGAATTAAATCCTCTGCGCTGAAATCACCTTCGCTAGCAATAATCTGTGTGCGTCGCTCATCACCATACTTTGTTACCAAATCTGCTAGCTCTGTCTTGACAATTTCACGTTGTTTTTCAGGGCTAGCAAGGATTGTATTAAGTTCAACGATGTCAGCCATTAAGCCGTCATACTCATCATTAATCTTTTGACGCTCCAACGCTGCAATTCGGCGCAGTTGCATATCTAAAATAGCGTTTGCTTGAATCTCATCAACAGATAGCAGCTTCATCAAACCGGTACGGGCTTCTTCAGGTGTGGTTGAGGCGCGAATTAAAGCGATAACGGCATCTAAGGCATCAAGTGCTTTGAGATAACCCTGCAAAATATGGGCACGCTTTTCCTTTTCAGTTAAGCGGTACTTGGTGCGACGAACAACTACTTCGATCTGGTGTTCGATGTAGTAACGAATGAACTCATCAAGACGCAATGTGCGAGGGACACCATCGACAAGTGCCAACATATTTGCACCAAAGGTGTCCTGTAACTGTGTCTGCTTATATAAGTTATTGAGAACAACCTTTGGAATTGCAGATTGTTGCAGGACAATTACTAAGCGCTGACCTAAACGCTCATTTCCTTCATCGCGCACATCTGCGATTCCCTTGATCTTTCCATCCTTAACAAGCTCTGCGATCTTTAAGGCAAGGTTGTCAGGGTTAACCTGGTAGGGAAGCTCGCTTATAACTAAACAGGTGCGCTTGTTGATCTCTTCTGCCTGAACAACTGCGCGCATCGTGATCGATCCACGACCTGTGCGATAAGCCTCCTCAATTCCGGTGCGACCAACGATCAAACCTTTGGTAGGAAAATCTGGGCCTTTAACAATCTTGATTAAGTTATTAAGTAGCTCGTCCTGCTTCATCTCGGGGTGCTCTAACGAGTAAATAACAGCTTCGCCGATTTCGCGCAGATTATGTGGAGGAATATTTGTCGCCATACCAACAGCGATACCTGCAGAGCCATTAACTAAAAGGTTGGGTAGGCGACTTGGTAAAACAGTTGGCTCTTGTGAGCGGCCATCGTAATTTGGAATGAAATTAACGGTGTCCTCATCGATATCCCGCATCATCTCCATTGCGATAGGGGATAAACGAGCCTCTGTGTAACGCATCGCAGCGGCTGGATCATTTCCGGGAGAACCGAAGTTTCCATTTCCATCGATTAACAAATAGCGAAGCGACCAGTGTTGAGCTAATCGAACAACGGAGTCATAAATCGCGGTGTCACCGTGTGGGTGGTAATTACCCATGACATCACCAACGATGCGAGAGGATTTGTAATAACCCTTATCTGGACGATAACCAGCGTCATACATCGCATATAAAACACGACGGTGTACCGGTTTTAAACCATCTCGAACATCTGGCAGGGCGCGTCCGACGATAACTGACATCGCATAATCAAGGTATGAACGGGCCATCTCAACTTGAAGATCAACTGTTTCGATCTTGTCAAAGTTTTCCAGGTTGTTTGGGTTTAAATCATCCATTAGATATCCAAGAACCTAACATCCTTAGCGTTGCGCTGAATAAATGCGCGACGTTTTTCTACATCCTCACCCATTAATACTGAGAACAGATCATCTGCAGCTGCAGCATCATCTAAGGTAACGCGAACTAATACACGGTGCTCTGGATCCATTGTTGTATCCCATAGCTCTTTAGCTGGCATCTCGCCCAACCCTTTAAAGCGCTGGATTCCATCATCCTTAGGAAGACGCTTTCCGGCGGTAACACCAAGTTCGATCATTCCATCACGTTCACGATCACTAAATGCATACTCAACTGGCTCTTTACCCGCCCACTTTAATTTATACAAAGGAGGTTGGGCAAAGTACACATAACCTTGCTCAATCAATGGGCGCATAAAGCGAAAGAGTAAAGTCAGCAAAAGTGTGCGGATGTGTTGACCATCAACATCAGCATCTGCCATCAAAATAATCTTGTGGTATCTCAATTTATTGATATCAAAATCATCATGCACACCGGTACCAAGTGCGGTGATTAGCGCTTGCACCTCATTGTTTTGAAGTACCCGATCGATGCGAGCTTTTTCAACATTTAAAATCTTTCCGCGAATAGGAAGAACCGCTTGATTGCGTGAATCGCGACCACCCTTAGTTGAACCACCCGCAGAGTCACCTTCGACGATGTATAACTCGCACTTAATTGGATCTGTCCATTGGCAATCCGCCAACTTTCCGGGCATTCCGCGACCTTCAAGTAAACCCTTTCGATTACGGCTTAAATCGCGGGCTTTACGTGCTGCAACCCGTGCCGCCGCCGCATCAATGCTCTTGCGAACAATCTCCTTGCCCTCTGCCGGGTTTTGCTCAAACCATGTTGTTAGCTCTTCATTAACAATCTTTTGTGTAAATGTCTTTGCTTCAGAGTTACCTAACTTGGTCTTTGTCTGTCCCTCAAATTGTGGATCTGCTAATTTAATCGAGACGATCGCAGTTAAACCTTCGCGAACATCATCACCAGTTAAGCGATCCTCTTTTTTACGGATAAAACCTTGTTCCTCGCCAAACTTGTTAACAATCGATGTTAAAGCGGTACGGAAACCCTCCTCGTGAGCTCCACCTTCATGTGTGTGAATTGTGTTTGCGAAGGTGTAGACAGATTCAGAAAAACCCGCGTTCCATTGCATTGAAACCTCTAATGAGATCTTGTTCTTCTTATCCTCTGATGCAAAGGAGATAATTGATTTATGTGTTTCACCGCGGGTCGAGTTAAGGTGTTTTACAAAATCTGCGATTCCGCCACCATATTGATATCGAACAGTTAACTGCTCACCCTTTTCATCAACATGGCCTTGGCGCATATCGGTTAAGGTTAAAATCAAACCCTTATTTAAAAAGGCCATTTCGCGAAAACGGGTTGATAAAACCTCAAATGAAAAATCTGTAGTTTCAAAGATCTCTTTAGATGGCCAGAATTGAACAGTTGTACCAGTTGATTTAGATGCATCACCTTTGCGAACAGGTGCGACAGGCACACCTAGCTTGTACTCCTGGTACCAAAAACTTCCATCCCGTTGAACAATTACTGAAAGATCTGTGCTGAGCGCGTTTACAACAGAGATACCAACACCATGTAGACCGCCAGAGACTGAATATCCACCATCACCAAACTTTCCACCTGCGTGTAAAACGGTGAGCACAACTTCAAGGGCTGGCTTCTTTTCAACTGGGTGGATATCAACTGGAATTCCGCGGCCGTTGTCGATTACTTCAACGCCGCCATCTGCCAGCAAGGTCACATTAATTTCGGTGCAGTAACCAGCAAGGGCTTCATCTACTGAGTTATCGACAACTTCGTAGACCAGGTGGTGTAGACCCCGCTCACCAGTTGATCCGATATACATTCCGGGGCGTTTGCGGACCGCCTCTAGACCTTCTAGGACGGTGATGTTGGAGGCGTTATAGGAGCTCTCGGCCATCTCAACCACCTCCCGCCTAGCTCTGTGAAATCGCCCCTGAGGGCGCTTGGAGAGGTTTTGCCTCTCGGAACTGGATTATCCTAGCCATAAATCATAGGAATACATAGCCGAAAAAAGCCCTGTGGGTGGGTATAGCCGAACTTTGAGCGTGGAGTTGAGGGTGGATAGTGGGCTGGTATCAGTTGTAAGTGTCTCTGGGGCCGCGGGCGTTACGGATGGTGCGGATCCCCTTCTTCCAGTTTGGGGTTTGTGGGCCGATGATCGCCAACCTCTCAATCAGCACCCCGGTCGCATCCTTTTGGATCGTTGCTAATAAATCTGCCGCGATTAAATTCAATTGTGTTGCCCATGCAGTTGATGAGCTTTGAACCGTTAATACATTATCTAAAATTGAAATTGGTTGTGCGTGTTGTGCGATCTCATCGCCAACAATACTTCGCCAATTAATAAAAAGGTTTCCTTCTGCTAACCCTGAATCCCATTCGCGGTCTGAGATTAACTCATTTAACACACCGCCAATTAATTCAGGGTCGCCAGGTTTTCCAACTTGTGGAGTTGGTGCGGGATTATTGGTCTTACGTATAACACCTGTTTTAAAGCTTTTGAAAAGATCAAGAGCTAGATCCCGTTTTTCCATTAGATCTTTCCCTTCTTAACGGTTCCAGGTGTCACATAATACTTTTGCGTTAAAAGCTCTTTGGGTAAATCACTTTCTACCGCAGCGGTGATAATTGTTTGTTCCGCTAAATGTGTTGCAGACATTAATTGAACTCTGCGCGAAGTATCTAATTCAGCAAAAACATCATCCAAAATCAAAATAGGTGATGCTCCCTCAGATTTCAAGAGATTAAAGGATCCGATTCGAAGCGAGATCGCCATCGACCAGGATTCGCCATGGCTTGCATAACCTTTTGCTGGAAAATCTCCTAGTTGTAGGTGTAGGTCATCGCGGTGTGGACCGATTAAGGAAACGCCGCGTTCAATCTCTTGGTAGGCCAACTCCTCTAATCGCGCGGTTAAGGCAAGGATATTTTCTTCGATATTTCGGGTAACACCTTCAGTGCTGCACTTGTATGAGATCGATGTTGGTTTTACCTCATTTAAATTTGCATAGTTCTGTGCAACATGCGGGTTGAGCGCCTCTATAAGGCTAACCCGCTCAGCGGTTAACTCAGCTCCTAACTTTATTAACTGCTCATTCCATGGTGCCAACGCCGCCGCCGATGTTCTGGTTTTTAAAAGGGCGTTGCGTTGCTTTACAACCCGTTCATAATCGGCGATAACCCCTGCTAAACGTGGGGTTCTGGTAATTAAAAGCCTGTCTAGAAAATCGCGGCGGGTTCCGGGTTCACCACGAACTAGATCTAAATCTTCAGGGGAGAAGTAAACAATTTGAATCGCGCCAAGAATTTCTCGTTGGCTTCTAGTTGGATTTGCATTAATACGGGCGCGATTTGCTTTACTGGCGTTGATCTCTAAATCTATCTGAAGTGTTCGATCCTCCCGTTGAACCTCTGCCCGAATGATCGCCTGTTGTTTACCAAGCGAGATTAATGGAACATTGTTTGAAACTCGGTGAGATGAAAGAAAAGCTAAATAGATCAAAGATTCGGCGATGTTAGTTTTACCTGAACCGTTGTCACCAACAAAGGTGGTGACTCCGGGTTGTAGCTCTAACTCAAGTGAGTTGTAGGAGCGAAAGTTGGTGAGCGCCAACTTGTTAATACGCACTAGACACCCCTAAGAATTTGTAAAGTTATTAAGAGGCGTAACGCATTGGCATTAATAGGTAGCGGTAGTTTTCAACCAAAGCGCCATCTTTGTCGCTCTTGCCCATCAAGATCGCAGGTTTGTTTGATCCTGTAAATGAGATTTGAACAAACTTTGTTCCTACCGCGGTTAAACCATCAGCTAAAAAGGTTGGGTTGAAGGCGATAGCGATTGGTTCTCCAGTTAACAAGATCTCAATCGCCTCTGTTGCTTGTGCCTCTTCACCAGCACCTGCTTCAAGGGACAGGGTGTTGTTTGCAAAATCCAGGCGTAATGGGACGGTTTTATCTGTAACAAGTGCAACACGGCGTACAGAATCTAGAAGTGTGGCAACCTCAATAAGCGCTGTAGTTGTTATCTCTTGTGGAAGTAGGTGACGGTATGGAGGAAATGTTCCATCCAACATACGTGATGTCATAGTTTTTCCATCACCGGCAAAACCAGCTAAACGATCATTACTTGTATTAGGTGCAAAGGAAAGGGAGACATCCTTTGACCCGGTTAATGATTTAGCCGCATCTGCAATTGTGCGAGCGCGTAAAAGCGCTGTGGTTGTTGTGTTTGGAGCTGATGGATTCCATTGAATCTCTCGCACCGCTAAACGGTAGCGATCAGTTGCGGCAAAGGTGATTGTCTCTTCATTGATCTCTACATGAACACCAGTAAGTGTTGGAAGTGAATCATCACGTCCTGCTGCAATAGCAACTTGGGCAACCGCGGTTGCAAAGGTGTCACTTGCAACAGTTCCTGTTGAATCGGGAAGCTCTGGAAGGTTTGGATACTCATCAACTGACAATGTTGGCAATGTGAACTTTGCGCTGCCGCTAGTAACAGATACACGGGAGCCATCTAAAACAAAGGTGATTGGTTTATTAGGAAGTGATCGTGAAATCTCAGCTAATAACTTTCCTGGTACTAAAACCTTGCCAGGCTCTTTTACCTCTGCCGGAAAGTGAGACTTACTAGCTGTCTCTAAATCAGAGGCTGATAAGAAAACCTTATTACCGGTTGCGTTGATAACTATTCCGAGTAGCTCGGTTTTAATTGGTCGGGTTGAAAGCGATCGTGAAACCCAATTAACCCCATCGGTTAACGCTGATTGCTCGACTGTAAACTTCATCTCTATCCCCGACTCTTTTTTAATATGGAAAGGTTATTCGCGTAACTGGATGTATGTATATAAAGGTAGTCGTAGTAACTAGAGCTTTTATCTGTTGATAAGGTGTAAAACCCCTGCTGAGAGCGGGGATTGGCCTTGTATAAGGTGTGGGTAAGTGATGGGAAAAGATGTGGACAGGTGTGGGTAGAGAGGCCGCTCATTACCAACCACACCCCTTCCACTTCATATCCACCATGGTTATCCACGGTTTCTCCTCAATAATCCTTACTTATCCACAACTTGTCCCCAATTGGGGGTAAAGAGTGGCAATTCGGACAAATAGGTCTATCTAGCCTGCTGTTTGATACGGGTGGTGAGCTCATTGACCTGGTTGTAGATCGAACGGCGCTCAGCCATTAATTGACGGATCTTTCTATCGGCGTGCATAACCGTTGTGTGGTCACGTCCACCAAATGTTTGGCCGATCTTCGGCAAGGAAAGCTCGGTGAGCTCTCGGCATAAGTACATCGCGATCTGGCGCGCATTTACTAAAACACGGGAGCGGGAGGTTCCACACAGATCATCGATTGTTAATGAAAAGTAGGCCGCGGTTTGCGCCATGATCGTTGCGCCTGTGATTTCAGGGTTGGACTCGTTTGGAATCAAATCCTTTAAAACAATTTCAGCTAGTGAGAGATCAACACTTTGACGGTTTAAAGATGCAAAGGCTGTAACGCGAATTAAGGCACCTTCAAGCTCGCGAATATTTGTTGAAATCTTGCTAGCGATGAATTCAAGAACATCATCGGGAGCGTTTAACTTATCTTGCGCAGCTTTTTTACGCAAGATAGCGATACGTGTCTCAAGCTCTGGTGGTTGGATATCTGTAATCAAACCCCACTCAAAACGTGAACGCAGACGATCTTCCAAGGTTGTTAACTGTTTAGGTGGTCGATCACTAGAGATAACTATTTGTTTGTTGGCGTTATATAAAGTGTTAAAGGTATGGAAGAACTCTTCCTGTGTTCGCTCCTTGTTTTCCAAGAATTGAATATCATCAACAAGCAAAATATCTAGATCGCGGTAACGGCGTTGAAAAGCAGAGGCTTTATCATCACGAATTGAGTTAATAAAGTCATTTGTAAACTCTTCTGACGAAACATACTTAACACGCACATTTCCGTATAACTCTTGGGCGTATGCACCAATTGCGTGCAACAAGTGTGTCTTTCCCAAACCTGATTCACCGTAAATAAATAATGGGTTGTAAGCCTTTGCTGGAGCTTCGGCGACGGCAACAGCTGCGGCGTGCGCAAAACGATTTGATGCGCCGATAACAAAGGTTTCAAAGATGTAGCGAGGGTTTAATGTCGAAGTATCTGTAATCTTTGAAGCGGGAGCATCATCCCGACCTGTTCCGGTTTTTGGAGCGACAAATTCAATCTCAACCTCTTGGGTCACAGATGTAACAACCTCTAAAGTTTCATCAACGGTGACCGCGATATTTGTTGTGGATCCAAGTTCGCGGGTTAAAACCTCACTAACAACTGTGCGCAAACGACTCTCTAAAACATCCTTTGCAAAAAGGTTGGGGGCTGCGACCAATAATGTTGTTTGATCATCGTTATGGAGCAAACCCAATGGCTTTGTTAATTGCAGGAAGGCCCGGTGTTGTGGTGCATCGATAGCAACCTCTTCAATTACCCGACCCCACAGCGTGGTTAGCTCTACTTCCTTAACATCCACCACTGCCTGCCTTCTTGGGGTGAGCCCCAGATTGTTCATCCACAGGGTTATCCACACCCTGTGGTCTAAACCCCAGGTTGAGCCCTGCTAAACCCCTCCAAAGCGGTTTGCCTGTGGACGGGAGTGAAAAGTAGAGGGGTTTTGGGAAAAAAGCAACTGGTTATCCACAACTTTAATTAGCCCTCACCCCCTCACTGTCCAGTTTGACCCGCTTATCCCCAGACCTCTACCGTTACACCCTTGCTTCCCCCGTATTTCTGGCCCGCAGTAGATTTTTAGTAATAGGAGTTTTTAATGACAAAGCGCACCTTCCAACCCAACACACGCCGCCGCGCCAAAAAGCATGGCTTCCGTGCCCGCATGGCCACACGTGCCGGTCGTGCAGTTCTGTCTGCTCGCCGCGGCAAGGGTCGCGCAAAGCTTTCTGCATAAAGGTTCATAACCGATACCCGTGCTTGCAAAAAACGCACGTCTTACAGAGAGCGCCGATTTCGCGCGTGCAACAAAGAGTGGTTTGAGGTTTTCAACTCAAAACTTTGTCGGATACCTCTACCCAACCCAATTAGATCAACCTGCCCGCGCAGGATTAATAATTGGTAAAAATGTTGGCGGATCTGTAACACGTCACCGAATTGCTCGCCAGGTTCGTCACACATTGCGCGAGATTTATCCGCAACTTCCAACTGGAGCCTTGTTGGTAATTCGAGCCTTAAACAACGCACAGAGCGCAGATGCCTCACAAGAGGTAACAAAGATTGTCGGACAACTCTTAAAAAAGTTTTCCGAAAAGGTTGAACAAAAGTGAGAAAGATCTTGGTTGCACCCATCAAGGTGTATCAAAAGTGGATCTCTCCAATGTTTGGACCACGCTGTAAGTACTACCCGTCATGCTCTTCATATGCGGTCTCTGCAATTGAGGCTTACGGTTTAAAGGGAGTTGCAATGAGTGCTTGGCGTTTGTTGCGTTGTAATCCATGGTCACACGGCGGTGTTGATTATCCAGTTCCGAAGGAGAAGGTATTAGTTAATGGATAGCATCCTAAACCCCTTATATATCGCTGTTTCTTGGGTGATTGTTTCAATCCATGATTTATTAACTCCAATCTTTGGAACTAACAGCGGTGTCTCGTGGTCGCTAGCGATTATCGGTCTTGTGATCATTATCCGTATTATTTTAATTCCACTCTTTGTTAAGCAGATTAAAAGCCAGCGTGCCTTAACCGCCCTTCAACCACACATGAAGGAGATTCAAAAGAAGTACAAGGATGATCGCCAAAAGCAATCAGAAGAGATGATGAAGCTTTACAAGGAGCATAAGACAAACCCCCTTGCATCATGTTTTCCAATTCTGGCTCAGGCACCAATCTTCTTCGCGCTCTTTACAGTTCTTAACGGAATTGGAAAAACACCAATCGTCACAAAAGGTGTCTTAACAAAAGAGGATGGAATTAGCGCTGCCCAAGCTGAGTTTTTTGGAGCGCCAATCTCTCAAACATTTTTAGGTTCAGATATAGGAACTGTAAAACTTGTGACAGTTTTCCTTATTGCATTTATGTCATTAACGACATTTACAACCCAACGTCAATTAATGACAAAGGGTATGCCAAAGATGGATTCATCAAACAATATGATGTTGCAACAACAAAAAATCATGTTGTATGCATTTCCGGTGATCTTTGCAATCACTGGTGTTAACTTTCCAGTAGGTGTTTTGATTTACTGGTCGACAACAAACTTGTGGACATGGGGACAGCAGTACTACGTGATTAAGCGAAACCCAACACCAGGATCTCCAGCCTATGAAGAGCTTCAAAAGAAGCGCAATAAGAAAAACGGTGTGGTTGAGAGTGAAGAGCCAGAGGCCCCTGAAGGAACAACTATGGAAAAGGGACAGCGCAAACAACCAAAGAAGAAGAAAAAGAAGAAGTAAGTACTCTAAAACGGACAAATACTATTAATTCACTACAATCCCGACAAAGGGGGCATCATGGCAAAGGCTAAGGCAGAGACGGTAGAGACTGCAGAGGTGGTTGTTGAAGAGAAGGCGGCAAAGGCCCCTAAAGGGGTAGCAAGGCTTGAGGAGGAGGGGGATATCGCCGCCGATTACCTTGAGGCGTTGCTAGATATCGCCGATCTTGATGGAGATATCGATATCGATGTTGAAAATGACCGCGCAGCGCTAGCGATCGTGGGCGGCAAACTCAACCACCTCGTGGGCCGGGATGGAGAGGTTTTGGATGCGATCCAGGAGCTCACCCGCCTAGCTGTACAGACCTCAACAGGTGATCGCAGCCGTTTAATGCTAGATATCGATGGCTTCCGCGCCGGCCGGAAAAAGGAGCTCAAGAAGTTGGCCGAGGATATGGCTGAAGAGGCAAAGAGCACCGGCAACTCAATTAAGTTGAAGCCAATGAACGCCTTTGAGCGCAAAATCATCCATGACACTATTCAGGATCTTGGGCTAAGCAGCGAATCTGATGGAGAAGATCCAAACCGTTTCGTAGTTATCTATCCAGCGTAAAGCCCCATTGGATAATTCAGTGGCGGTTTCACGTGAAACCCTCATCGCGAGGCACTTTCCAGATCTTGAGCGGGTTCACGCCTACGCCAGATTCCTAGAAACCGCAGGAATTGAGCGTGGATTGATCGGTCCCCGTGAGGCTGACCGTATCTGGGAGCGCCACATCCTCAACTGCCTACCCGTCACCACCCTCTTCACAGAAGGGGCGACGGTCTTTGATATCGGCTCCGGGGCGGGGCTGCCCGGCATAGTTATCGCCCTAGCCCGTCCAGATTTAAAGGTAACTCTGATTGAACCCCTGGAGCGCCGTGTGGAGTTTCTCCAGGAGGCGGTTGTTGGCCTTGATATTGAGGTGATCCGCGGTCGATCTCAGGATGTTAAGCAGACCGCCCATTACGTTACCGCCCGTGCGGTCGCCCCCCTTGAAAAACTCAAAAAGATTAGCTGGCACCTCTTGAAAACCAATGGCTCATTACTGGCTATGAAGGGGGAAAAAGCCCAGGAGGAGATGCTCTCTGTGCCAAAGGCGATCCTGCATGAGGTAAATCTTGAGGGAATCGAGCTCGGCCGCATAGTTGAGGTGAGAAAAGGTGCTTAACTACCCACGTGGATGATTCACGTGAAACAAAGAGGGTTGTAGGTACCCGTCGCCTCAAAGAGGCGATGCCAAAGCCCGCCTCCCTGCGAATCCTCACCGTAGCCAACCAAAAGGGTGGGGTCGGCAAGACCACCACCACAGTCAATCTAGCCGCAGCCCTATCTATGGGTGGTTTAAAGGTTGTCGTCATCGATCTAGATCCACAAGGAAACGCCTCCACCGCTTTAGGTGTCGAGCATCTTGATAATGCAGGAATTTATGAGGTGTTGATGGGTCAATCAACAATCTCGCAGGTAATCCAAAAAGTTGCTGGTTTTCCATCATTGGAATGTGTTTCATCAAATACCTCTTTAGCGCAAGCCGAGATTGAGTTAGTTCCAATGGTTGCACGTGAGATGCGATTAAAGGAGGCGATTGAAGAGTTAGTTGCAGATCGCGCAGCGGTTGGTGAAGGCATCGATTACATCTTTATCGATTGCCCACCATCACTTGGTTTGTTAACTATTAATGCATTTACCTCTGCCAAAGAGGTATTGATTCCGATTCAATGCGAGTACTACTCGCTAGAAGGTTTGTCACAACTATTAAAAACATTTGAGTTAGTTAAGAAGCGTTTAAATCCAACATTGAAACTGTCCACACTTGTATTAACGATGTATAACAACACAAACCTTGCACAAGATGTTGCTAATGAGATTAGAAAACATTATCCAAATGAGTTAATTGATATTCCAATCCCGCGTACAGTTAGAGTGTCAGAGGCGCCAGGATTTAAGCAAACGGTAATGACCTACGATCCATTATCTCCTGGTGCGATCGCATATATGTCAGTTGCACGCGAGTTAGCAGAGCGCGGAAAACCATTTGATTCCAATGTTGTTTCAATAAATTACAAACGTGAAGGTGAGATCGCTTAATGGCACGTCGTGGCGGATTAGGAACAAACCTTGATGCTTTGATTCCAACCTCATTAACAGTTGGTGATACAGAGGTTGGTCAACAAAACCTTGTTGATATCAAAGATATCTCCCCTAACCCACGCCAACCTCGCACACACTTTGATCCTGCAGCACTTGATGAGTTAATCGCATCAATTAAAGAGATCGGTATCTTGCAACCACCAGTTGTTCGACAAACAAAGGCTGGCAAGTATGAGTTAATTATGGGAGAACGTCGCTTCCGTGCAGCAAAGGCGGCAGGATTAACACATATCCCCGTCATTATTCGACAAACTGCAGATAATGAACTACTGCGCGAAGCCTTAATTGAAAATATTCATCGCAGCCAACTCAATGCACTTGAAGAGGCAGCGGCATACTCGCAACTGTTGACAGATTTCAACTGCACCCATGATGAGTTAGCTACAAAACTTGGACGATCACGTCCATTAATTTCAAACACAATCCGTCTAATGAACCTCCCACCATCGGTTCAACAAAAAGTTGCATCAGGTGTTTTATCTGCAGGTCATGCACGTGCGCTCTTGGGTTTAAGTGATGCGGCATCGATTGAAAGGTTAGCCGCCCGAATCGTTAGTGAAGGCTTATCTGTAAGAGCAACAGAGGAGATCATCTCTTCAGGTGCACCAAAGGGACAAGCTGCTAAAAAACCAAAGGGTGCAAAATCTGCAACACCTGAACTACAGGAGATCGCTGAGCGGATCGGAGATGTGCTGGACACACGTGTGACTATTCAAGGAAGCGCCAAAAAGGGAACAATAGTTATTGAGTTTGCAGATGCACAGGATTTACAACGAATTACAAAGGCGATTGAAAACTAACCTTTAAGTTCAAAACCTTTTCGATTGGCCATCTCCTGCTTAATTACCCCACCCAACGCCTTCACACCTTCACGGATTCGCTCTGGAGTTGGGTAGCAGTAGGACAAACGCAAAGACCATGAACCAAAACCATCTGCATAAAATGCTGTTCCCGGAACATAGGCAACCTTTGCAACGATCGCCTTTGGCATTAACGCCGTTGTATCAATTTCAGGGGGCAAGGTAACCCATACATAAAATCCACCGCCAGGCTTTGTCCACTTAGCCGTTGCCGGAAAGTACTCATCAAGTGATTCAAGCATCACATCACGTCGCTCCTTGTAGAGCTCGCAAAATGAGGCGATCTGATCCCGCCACGGTTGATTAGCTAAGTAACTAGAGATAGTTAATTGTGTGAAGTTAGAGGGACATAAAATTGAGGATTCACTGGCGATAACCAACTTCTCTTTTAATGATGGAGGAACTAGCGCCCAACCCACCCGCAAACCCGGCGCGATGGTCTTGGAAAATGAGCCCAAATAGATCACATTCTCTGAATCCTCTGCACGCATCGCATTAGGTGATGGTTTATCAAAGCCCAACAACCCGTATGGGTTGTCCTCAACAACAAAGATGCCAGCTTCGCGACAGATACTTAAAATCTCTGTTCGGCGAGATGCTGGCAGTAAGACACCACTTGGATTTTGGTAATTTGGAATTGTGTAGAGGAACTTAATCTTTCTACCCGTTGCACGAACCGTTTTAATCGCCTCTGCTAAAGCGGTTGGTACTAAACCATCTTCATCGGTTTCAACATGCACAACCGAAGCCTCATATTGATGAAAGGTTCCGAGCGCACCAACATATGAAGGTGCCTCTACTAGTACAACATCCTGCGGATCTAAAAAGATACGTGAGATAAGGTCCAGCGCTTGTTGTGAGCCGGTGGTAACTAAAACATCATCAGGGTTTGCGCGAATTCCTTCTAGCGCCATTACCTCACAGATCTGTTCACGAAGCTTTGGGTGACCTTGCCCATTTCCATACTGCAACGCTTCCTGCCCATTGTTACGGATCAGGTTATCTACAACATCGGCCATCATTCCCATAGGAAGGGCGGAGAGATTTGGCATTCCACCAGCAAGAGAGACGATCTCTGGTCGAGATGCCACAGCAAAGAGCGAGCGGATCTCACTTGGCTTCATATGCGCTGCTCGCGATGCAAATCTCTCTTCAAGATTTTGGGGAGCACCCGTAGAGAAGCGTTGCGTGATATCTGACATGGCGTAAGTCTCCCATACCCAAGCATGCGCTTGAGCGTTATTTAGCGGCGGATACCGGCTTTACGAAGATCTGAAATTCGCAAAGTTCCTGTCTTTGCATCATCTTCAGCGGCTAAATACAGCCGTTGAATTGCAATAACCAAGGCTTCGGCGATGACATCACGAAAATCAGGGCGGGATATCCGCGAGATATCACCTGGGTTGCTGCTGTACCCCAGATCAATACGAACCGTTGGAGCTGTTGTTAGCCGCAGTAAATCCCATGTTTTTGCATGTGTTCTGCAGTTAGCTAAATCGGTTCGTGCACAAATTTCACGTTGAACCAAGGAAGCAAAACGTTCACCAACAATTGAATGCACACCATGGGCATCACTGCCGTAAAAATAAGTTGCGACACCATGTGCTTTTTCATTGTGGTACATCTCCAGATTTAAAGAGATTGTTAAATCTGCACTACTTTTATTGCTAAATGCAATTCGTTCCTGCTCTGAAGGATTATTTGTAGCACCTCGTGTAAGAAACACAGATGCACCTAATGCCAGCAAACGACCTTCGGTGCGAACAGCAACATCATAAACAAGTTGATTATCACCATCTGGGTTTAAAACAATCACCTTGTTTGCTAAAGCTGGCCCGCGGCTTTGTTGTGTTGCACTCTGCCGCAGTGCAGATGGTGCTCCCCCAGAGACAATCTTTGTTAAACGGATCAAGGCGATAATTGTCGCCGGTCCACACTTTCCATCAACGGTTGTTCCAACAGATTTTTGAAACTCTTTAATCGCAGCTTCGGTGCGGGGACCATAAATTCCATCTACACGACCACAATCAAAACCCATCTCAGTCAAACGCGCCTGTAATGCGGCGATATCATCGCCACGCATCAATTGAGAATCTTGAAGATACAAGGATCGATCTCCAAGTTTCCAGCGCGCTTCTTCTAACGCCCGCTCAGTGACCGCATCAACAAAACCCGTGACATCAAGGCCACGGGCTTGTTGAAAAGAGCGGATCTCTGCTTCGGTTAAATCAGACATATCTTTATGCGAGGAAGCTTTCTAGCTCCTTCAATAGCGCCGGCTTTGGCTTTGCACCGACGATGGTCTTTACAACCTCACCATTGACATAGACATTCATCGTTGGAATCGATGTGATTCCATACTTAATCGCAATCGCTGACTCTTCATCTGTGTTGAGCTTTACGATCTTGATCTTTGCGCCGTACTCATTAGAAATATCCTCAAGGATTGGACCAACCGCACGGCATGGACCACACCATTCAGCCCAAAAATCAACTAAAACAGGGGTGCTGCTCTTAAGAACCTCTGCATCAAAGGTTGCTGTCGTTACCTTGCTTGTTGCCATCCTCGTACTCCTCTTTTTTGTTGGTTGTAATACATATAGAAAAAATTAATGTGATAAAAACTTTTCAGCATCTAAGGCCGCGGCACACCCAGAACCAGCTGCGGTAATCGCTTGACGGTAGGTGTGGTCAACTAAATCACCACATGCAAAGACACCCTTTTGATTGGTGCGGGTAGAGCGGCCTTCGCAGATGACATAACCCTCAGCATCAAGATCGATCTGTCCGATGATTAGTTCGCTGCGTGGGATATGGCCGATCGCAACAAATAAACCGGTAAAGGCCCGCTCTGACTCAGAGCCATCCACTGTGTTGCGCAGCTTTAACCCTTCAACCTTATCCGCACCTAAAACATCAATTACTTCGGTGTTCCATAAAAACTCAATCTTTGGATTTGCCTTGGCGCGTTCGGCCATAATCTTTGAGGCACGCAATGAATCACGACGGTGAATCATTACAACCTTGTCAGCAAAACGGGTTAAAAATGTCGCTTCCTCAACCGCGCTATCTCCACCACCGACAACTGCAATTGTCTGTCCGCGGAAGAAGAAGCCATCACATGTTGCACACCATGAAACTCCATGGCCTGACAACCGCTTTTCATTGACCAAACCAATCTCACGGTAAGCACTTCCGGTTGCAAGAATTACCGATTTAGATTTAACGGTGTTTCCAGAACCATCCTTTAATACCTTGATCTCACCAGTTAAATCCATTTCAACAATGTCATCTGTAATCAGCTCTGCACCAAAACGTTTTGCTTGGTTGCGCATACTGTCCATTAAATCTGGGCCCATCACTCCATCGGTAAAGCCCGGAAAGTTTTCAACCTCAGTTGTATTCATAAGTGCACCACCTGCGGTGACTGAGCCCTCATAAATAATTGGATCTAACTGCGCGCGAGCGGCGTAGATCGCAGCGGTGTACCCCGCTGGACCTGATCCAACAATTACGACACTTCTTACATCACTCATGTGTGCTCCCTAGAACCTGAAATCTAATGGTTTTCCTCTGGTTTTGCTGATCGGCGCGAGATCGAACTGCCTAGATGGCGGATCATCGAAATCTCCTCAACCTTTAACGCCTTAGCGGCAAAGATATAGCCAAGAAATGCGACAACCATCACAAGAAGTAACTGTCCAGCACGCGCTGCCCGCGTTAATTCAACACCAACCCATGTGATGTATTCGACCATTGCAAATAGCGGAAGCATTACAAGTAAGGCTGCAGTAAGTAAACGCATATGTTGAGCTAAAAATTCCCGAACCGCTAACTTACCGGTGTGACGCCTTAACAATCTAAGTGTTACCAATAATCCAACAAGGTAGCTAAATGAGAACGCACCACCTAAACCAACGGTTACCCATTGATTTTTCAGGAAGTACAAGAAGAAGTAGGAAAGTGCTACTGAAATAATATTAATAATTAAAATTGAAATGACCTGTGTTCGTGTATCTTCAAAGGCGTTAAAGCCACGGATCAAAATTAAGTTAATTGAAAAGGCAACTAAACCAAAGCTTAATGCTGATAAAACATGACCGATATACCGTGAGTCTTCAGTTGGAACGCCGATGATAATCACTTCTGTAATTAACGCGCCAAAGAGTAAGAAGGCAACGGCGCTGGGAATTGTTATCACACCCACTAATCTGATCGCACGTACTAATTGCGCCTTTACCTCTTCACGCTTTCCATCAAGTGCTAACCTGGAAATATGTGGCAAAATCGCGGTAATAATTGAAATAGTGACAATCGAATACGGCAACAACATTACATAGTAGGCAAAGGTGTAAGGGGTGTAACCAACACCAGTTGAAATGCCTTCTTGTGCGCTTCGAACCGCAGCAGAGGTTGCAACATTGACCGTTACTAGATAACCAAGTTGTGAGATCAAAACATAAACCAAGGTCCAACCCGCCAAATTGAAGGATTTACCCAATCCTTCAAGGCCAAGCTTTGGTTTAATGGTGATACCCAAACGTTTTACAACGGGAACTAAAACTAAAGCCTGTACAACAACGCTGAACGTTGTTCCCCAACCCAGGATTTGTACCTGCAAAGGTGTGATATTTGAAATGCTCACACCCGGAGAAATAAGTAAAAACCCGCCAAATAAGGCGATTCCAACCAGGTTATTAGCGATCGGCGCCCACATCAGCGGACCAAATGAGCCTCGAGCGTTGGCAACCTGACCCAGCATCGTAAACAACCCTAAGAAAAAGATTTGAGGCAGACAGTAACGGGTAAATGCGATTGCGATCTCTTGCTCTTTTTCAAAACCAGGTGTGAAAAACTCTGGTGCATATAAGCGAACCAGCGTTGGTGCAAAGACCATTCCTAAGGTAACTAAGACGAGAAGAATTAAAGAGATTGTTGTAATTAACCGTGAAGCAAATCCATCTCCGCCATCCTCATGATCAAAGGATCTAACTAACTGTGGGATAAAGATCGCGGTGAGCGCGCCACCAACAAGTAAGTTGTACAAAATATTTGGCATTGTGTTTGCCACGTTGTAAGTATCTGCAAGCAAAGCGGTACCTAAAACAGCGACAATCAAAATTCCGCGGACAAATCCTGTGATGCGAGAGATAATTGTTCCAAGCGCCATAATTCCGGAGGCGCGGAAGAGTTCGTTGGATTTCACTTACCCCTCCTTCGAACTCGGCGAACACTTTGAGCAACCGCAGCTAATAACAGAAGTATGGCCGCACCAGTGGTAAACCAGGTTACCTTTGGATCAATTACAGTTGAATTTAATGTCAGCAGCGCAGGAGGTACAACCTCATCACCCTCGCTATCTGTAATGGTTGCAGCCACAACGGTCTGGCCTGGGGCTACAACATCAACCACCATCTCTAGCTGCCTTTTGGAGCCAGCGGGAATAAGTACATCCTCAAAACTACCTACCCGTACACGAGTACTTACCGGAACCATCGAAACATCTACAGTTACATCCACATCAAACTCATTAATGACAGTTACAGGTAACTTCACTGATGATGTTGTTATCTGGTAATTACCGCTATTGATGCGGAGCTTGCTGACAACATCTTTAACCGCTTTTGATGCGTTATATGAAAAGTAATTGCGTGAATCCTTGTTCAGTGATGGGGAAAGAAGTTGCCCAAGACGAGCTCGCATCATTACTAAATCACGGGAATCAACTACCTGCGAAAGTTTGGTTAACGCCTTGCGATTATCGCTATAACTCTTGCGCAGCACATTGCTTAAACCAGAGCTACCAATACTCCAGCCACCATCTGGTTCACTTCGCACATCTCGGCCAAGAGCAAACTGCAAACGCTCCTTTCCGTACGAGTAATAAGAACGCAGCTCACTTGGTGCTAACTGTTGTGCAAGGCGAACATCAGGGTTTCCATACGCCAAGGCAATAACCTGATTATCCGCGGTCGCTTTCTTTAACTGAACCAACCAATCAAAGGCGATATCAATTCCAGCTGGTTCAGCTCCATTAGCCAAGGTGTAGGTCGTAGTCATCGCTAGGACCTCATCAACTAAGGCTGGATCAATCACCCAAGTTTGATTTTTTTGTATCGGACGAAAGACAAGTTGTCCCAACTGGCCCGATGGAGTTAACTTCTGAGCCAAATCATCATTTCGAAACTCACCGGTAAAGGTTTGATGAGCCGGAGCGATGATGCGAATAACAGTTCCAGCCGCGGTTGCTTGTGGCAGAGTTAAAAAGGTAAAGATAAAAACAAGAGCTATTGAAAGTTTTTTCATGGGGTTAACTCCGCGCTGCGGGCAATTAACTTTTTCTCATCAGGGTATGCCAGGCGATCGACGATCTCTTCTAATGGGAACCATGAGACCTCATCAACCTCACTTTCTTGGGCAGCTAAAGCACCGCCAACCTCAGTAAACATAAAGTGATGAACTGTTTTATGAATTCTCTTTCCACCAGCCATAAACCAAAAATCAATAACACCTAATGATTTTGTAATACTTGATGTAATTCCGGTCTCTTCGGCAACTTCACGGATCGCAGCTTGTTCCGGGGTTTCACCCTCTTCAATATGCCCCTTTGGTAGCGACCACAAAACACGCTTTCCAGTTGAATCCTTGGTGTCGTAGCGACCGATCAGCAAACCCTTTGTTCCAGATGCATCAATAACTAAACCGCCAGCGCTGACCTCATCAACACGCTTTGCATACGGGCGCTTTGGTTGAGGGCTCTTGTTGGTAGCCGTTTGAATCTGTGGTTGTGGGCCGCGGTTACCGGAACGCTTGCGCTTCCGCTTCTTCTTAATGCCTTCGCTGCCCGCACCAGGTGCCGGGATCATGAAGTAAGGATAGTGCTTTAACCTTACTTATTGTGAGATCACACCCAGCCGCCGAGTTAGCGATCCGTTCATTGATTGAACGTGCGCCCCTTGCTAGCTCCTTGGCCCAAGCCTTTAAGGCCAAGGGCTTTACCTTGGCCTTGGTTGGTGGACCGGTGCGCGATGCAATTTTAGCTCGATTAGGAAATGATTTAGATTTCACAACAAATGCGCACCCATTAGAGACAAAAAAGATTTTGCAATCATGGGCAGACAATGTGTGGGATACCGGAATTGCATTTGGAACCGTTGCAGGGAAACGTGGTGACACAACTGTCGAGGTAACTACCTACCGAACAGAACAGTACGACCCAGAATCACGCAAACCTGAAGTCCAGTACGGTGATTCAATCCATGGCGATCTATCACGTCGTGATTTCACAGTTAATTCTATGGCACTTGAGTTAACTGGTGAGGAACCAGAGTTCATCGATCCATTTAATGGTTTACAAGATTTAGCAGCCAAGGTACTGCGCACACCGGTTGGTGCCGAAGATTCATTTAATGATGATCCATTGCGCATGATGCGTGCTGCCCGTTTTGCAAGTCAATTAGATTTTGCGATCGCACCTGAAGTACTTGCAGCAATGAAGGATTTAGCACAGCGAATCTCAATTATTTCAGCAGAACGTGTGCGCGATGAGTTTATTAAAATAATGATGTCTCCAAACCCCCGAATTGGAATCACAGTTCTTGTTGATACAGGGCTTGCAGATATTGTTTTGCCGGAAATTCCAAAGCTGCGCCTTGAGGTTGATGAGCACCACCACCACAAAGATGTTTATGAGCACTCAATTACAGTGCTAGAACAGGCGATGGAGCTAGAGGATCGACTTGGTGCTCCCAACCTTGTTATTCGCTTAGCTGCGCTGCTGCATGACATTGGCAAGCCAAAGACCCGCGCCTTTATCGAAGGTGGCGGTGTTTCATTTCATCACCACGAAGTTGTTGGTGCACGTCTTGCAAAGAAGCGTTTACAAGCGCTGCGATTTGATAATGACACCATCGATGCCGTTGAGCTATTAACAGCGCTCCACCTTCGTTTCCATGGATATGGTGAGGGTGAATGGACAGACTCTGCCGTTCGCCGTTATGTACGAGATGCAGGTGAATTGATCACACATTTACATGTATTAACACGTGCAGATTGCACCACCCGCAATAAGACAAAGGCTGCACGTTTATCTGCAACCTATGATTCGCTAGAAAAACGGATTGAAGTATTGATGGAGCAGGAGGAGCTATCAAAGATCCGCCCAGATCTAGATGGCGCGCAGGTCATGCAACTTCTTAATTTGAAACCATCACGTGAGGTTGGAGAGGCGATGGATTTCTTAATGGAGCTTCGCCTTGAACAGGGACCTATAGGCGTTGATGCTGCGACACAAGCCCTATTGAAATGGTGGGCTAGTAGGTAGCTTTAAATTTACTAGCGCGCAAAGTTACAACCGCTACCAAGAAGTATGCACCCATCACAAAAAGCGGCACCTTTGCGGTAACACCCGAGGCTGGCAGTAACAAGGCTGCGATTAATCCACCGCTAACAATTGCGCTATTAACAATTACATCGTAAACAGCAAAGACTCGACCACGATAGTAATCATCGATCTTTGATTGAACCAGAGCATCATTTGTAACCTTGATGTTTTGCCCAAAAAAGGCTGCTAAAAAAGCGGTAAGGGACAGTGCGATTTGAGTCTGCGATATCGCTAAGAAAACCGGAGATAAGGCGCTTGCAAACATCGCAAACTTGATCCAACGATGACGGCCATATCGAGCAACACCATAAGGTGCTAAAAAAGCTCCCAGAAAGACACCAGCACCGGCGATTGTTAATGCGATTCCAAAACCCTGCAAACCATCGGCTGGCCGGGACGGATCATTAAATGTGTTGCGCTCTAATAACAAAGCGGTCAAGGTCAGAGCTGTTAAACCACCGCGGTGTACCGCCGTTGCAACAATTCCTCTGCCAGCATCAATATGTTTGCGTAGAAATTCAATACCTTCCCGCATATCGATAAAACCTTGAGAAAATGAGGCAGCCGCCTTTTCATGTTCAAGTGGGCCGATCTCATACTTATTTAACCGTCCCGTAAGAAGCGCTGCGGTGAGATAACCACCAGCTGCAATAAGAATGAGCAGGGAATCGGCACGATCTGCGATCGCTGCTCCATCTACCAGTGCGCGTACGCCGACACCAATTCCACCACCCAACACAACTAGAACCGAGCCACCAGTTACTGCGATCGCATTTGCGGTGATTAAGGATTTTGTATCAATTAATAGAGGAAGTCCAGCAGACAAAGCTGCAAGTATTAAACGATTAATTCCAAAGGCAACAAGTACAACCGCTGTCAACGCAACACCAGTTGTTCCGCTAAATACAAACAGTGCAACCACAAGCAGATTTGCACTGCGTGCTAGGTTTGCAAAAAAGAGCGCCCTTTGTCTAGAGACCCGATCCAAAATCGTTCCGACAAAGGGTCCAACAATCGAGTACGGCAACAAGACAACAGCAAAACCAATCGCTGCACTAAGTGCATCTGCTTGTCGTTCTGGTGAGAATAAAACAAAGGATGCAAGGGCGCTTTGAAAGACACCATCGGTCATCTGCCCCGTCCATCGCACCGCCAAAAGACGAGATAGCCGAGGATGTCGAATCAACCCAGCAAAACTCATAAGAAAGAGCGTAACCATCTATTAGGGATTATTCTTCACCCTAATGAAATCGCAACGATCATTCATCGATTATTCACTCGACAAGCGGGCAACTTTGATCGCCCTCTTTCGTGGAACCGTTGATGCCTGCGATGCCGACCCGTACCTAATGCGTGCAGCTAAATGGCATGGTGACAAGGTTGACCGCAACTGCCCGGTTTGCAAAAAAGAGGAGCTAGTTGAACTGCGCTACACCTTTGGTGAACAACTAGGTCAATACTCAGGTCGCATTAAGACTCCCCGCGAATTAGTTGAGATGGAGCGCCAGTTTGGTGAGTTCACCGTCTACATCGTTGAAGTTTGCCGCAACTGTTCATGGAATCACCTATGTGCTTCATACATATTAGGTGACGGAATTGAACGAAAACCCCCTCGCAAGGTGCGGACCTTGGAGGATGAGGATTACGCCACGAGATAGCATTGCCAAATGATCCGTAAATTACTGACTAGAGCCGCTATTTTTCTAGCTGGCATCGGCTTTGTCGCCGGCTCAGTTTTGTTTGCGCTCGCATACTTTACGGTTGATATTCCAGATCCCAACGCATATGTAAATAGTCAATCAACAATTATTCAATACTCAAATGGTGAAGAGATTGGTCGTGTCGGAACACAAAATCGACAGATCGTTCCACTGTCAAAGATTCCACTAAATGTTCGCAATGCGGTTTTAGCCGCTGAGGATCAAGGTTTTTACTCAAACAAAGCCTTCTCAATCAGAGGTATCGCACAAGCTGTAATCGACAATATTGTTAAGTTGGGCCAGGGTCGTGGTGGATCAACGATTACACAACAGTATGCCAAGACCGCCTTTTTAACACCTGAAAGATCTATTCAACGCAAGATCAAAGAGCTGGTTATCTCTATCAAATTAGAGAACCAACTTTCTAAGGATCAGATCTTTGAAAGTTACCTCAACACTATTTACTTTGGTCGTGGCTCTTACGGAGTCATGACCGCATCGCAGCAGTACTTCAACCGCAACGTAGATCAATTAACCAACTCTCAGGCGGCGGTGATCGCCTCAATATTGCGCTCGCCAGGCCTTTACGATCCAATGTTTAAAGAGGGTAACGCTGAACGGTTAGCTGCCCGATTTGAGTATGTAAAGAACAACATGATCGAGGCTGGTTGGCTGACTGATGAAGAAGCTACAAAGATGAAGATGCCAAAGATCGCGCCACGTTCAACTTCGGGACAGCTCAGCGGTCCTAAGGGCCACATTATTGAAGCGGTTCAAAAGGAGTTAGCAAAACTTGGATTTAGTCAGGATCAATTGTTGGTTGGTGGCTTGGTTATTAAAACAACGCTAGATCAAAAGGCGCAACAAGCCGCTGTCGATGCTGTTAATAAGTTTTATCCATCAAAAGCGCCAGCTGATCTTCGAATCGGATTGGTTGGAATACGCCCCGGAACCGGTGAAGTACTTGCTCTATATGGCGGCCGGGATTATCTAGAGCGTCAGTTAAATGATGCGACACAATCAATTACACAGGCAGGATCTACCTTTAAATCCTTCGCAATAGTTGCAGCCCTTGAACAAGGAATCCCGCTGGCTTCAATGTGGAATGGTGATTCACCACAAACCTTTGATGATGCCGGTAAACCTTACGAGGTTTCTAATTACGGTAATGAAGGTTGGGGCCAAGTAAGTTTGATGGAGGCAACAAAGCGTTCGATTAATACAATCTTTGTTCCACTTGGTATCAAGGTAGGCCCAACAAATGTTGTAGATGTAGCCCGCCGAGCAGGCATCCCTGAAAGTGTTGCGATGATGCCAACGCCATCTATCGTTTTAGGAACATCCAGCCCACATGTGATCGATGTTGCAAATGCTTACGCAACCTTTGCCGCGCAAGGGATTAGAGCTAAGCCATTTTTAGTAACCCGAGTTTTAGGTTCCAACAAAGGTGTCTTATATGAAGCCACACCTCAAACCGAAGAAGCCTTCAGCAGAGAGGTAATGGCGGACTTAACATATGCGTTAAAGGGAACGATCCTTGGTGGTACCGGCGCTGCAGCACTTGCGCTAGGTCGACCAGTAGCTGGAAAGACTGGAACATCTCAATCAAATGCATCGGCATGGTTTAGCGCATACACACCACAGATCGCAGCATCTGTTGCATTTTTCCGCGATAACGCAACACAAACCCTTAATGGAATTGGTGGAATGACCTCACTTACTGGTGGTTCATTTCCGGCACGTATCTGGACAGAGTTTATGAAAAAGGCGCTAAAGGGTGAACCGGTTTTAGATTTCCCAGCACCATCAAATATCGGTGGGCTTGAACCAGTTGTTATGACCTCAGGTGGAGTACAGAAACCTAAAGATTAATGAGCCAGTCCAATGTGCTGAAGGGGCGAGCCCTCGTTGCCTTAGCAATCCTTGCCTCGCTTCTATCCTTTGCAAAGTTTAGCCACTGCGAAAACACCGGCTGGGCAACGCCAGATCAGTACATTCACGCCTGTTATAGCGATCTACCGGCCTTATATGAAGCACGGGGTTTAAGTACCAATCAATGGCCATACGCCAGTGCAGATAACAGCGTTGAGTATCCAGTACTAACCGGTGTTGTTATGTACCTAACCTCATTTGCAGCAAACTCCCCCGCCTCGTACTTTAATATCAATAACCTCTTTTTAATTCTGCTCTTTATCGCGACAGTTATTGTGGTTCGCAAAATCAGACCAGAGTTTGTATACCTTGTACCAGTTGCTCCGGCGATGATCGCATCACTGTTTATCAATTGGGATCTGTGGGCGATTGCAACGATGATGGTTGCGATCTATTGGTTTGATCGCAAGCAGTATTTCGGTAGCGCACTGTTGCTAGGAGTTTCAATCTCAACCAAGTTTCTACCAATCTTCTTGCTAATCCCAATACTTTTTATCTTATGGCGAGAAGGTAAAATCAAAGAGGCGATCAAGTACACAGCGATTACCTTTGGCACCTGGTTGTTAATTAACGCGCCATTTGCAATCACAACACCAGAGGGTTGGTGGCGCTTCTACAAACTCAACCTTGAACGCGGTCCTGACTGGGGCTCGATATGGTTGGCGATACAACAACTTGGTCTTAACCTAACCAATCTCAACTGGTTATCAATTCTTTTGCTACTAATCGCATTAACCACCATTGCAATACTGTTGTTTGAATTAAAGTACACACCAACCCTGGCATCGGTTTCCTTCTTCGTTCTCGCCTCTGTCATGCTCGCAAGCAAGGTGTACTCGCCACAATATGTTTTATGGTTGACACCACTTGCAGCGATTGCATTGACAAATAAAAAGGATCTGCACGCATTTTGGGTATGGCAAGCAACTGAAGTTATGTATCACGTAGCTATTTGGCAGCACATCGCACAGGTCACCGATGCACAGTTTGGTTTGGGCCCAACCCCGTACGCGATCCTGACCCTGGTTCGAATCGGGGGCACCATCTACCTGATGGCGATCCTGGCCCGCCGGGCGCTGCAGGCTCGAAATACGCACAGCAGACTGCTCGATTTACTATTTGAGGGCTCCAAGCCTTACCCTTAACCCCCACCAAAGCTTGCTTCGGTGGGAATTTAACCCTCCTGTCACGGAAATACCGTGGCCGTCTTAGTCCAGAGGAGGTCGGGTTAACACATGCGTCATTATGAACTTATGGTCATTCTTGATCCAGAACTAGAAGAACGCACAGTCACACCAAGCCTAGAAACATACT
>CAMDCL010000014.1 GCA_945890205.1 Bifidobacterium breve
GACATCTGTATTCCTCTAGCTAGTTATCGAATATGAATTAGAGAACGAATGCGAGTACGAGGCCGAATAGCGCTAGAGCTTCAGCCATAGCGAAGCCTAGGAATGCGATTGGCTGTAGAACGCTGCGTGCTTCTGGCTGGCGTGCAACACCATTGATGTACGCAGAGAAGATCATTCCAACTGCAAGTCCTGGTCCAATTGCTGCAAGACCGTAACCGACGAGGTTGAGTGTGCCTGTCATTTTTCTTACCTTTCCGTTGGTATTTCTAGTAGGTGGTACCTGTTTTTACTGCTGTGGAACTGGTGGTTAGTGCTCGTCGGCAAGTGCGCCGCCGATATATAGGGCGGTCAACAGGGTAAAGATGTATGCCTGTAGACATTGAACAAGGAACTCGAAGAAGGTCAATGCGATTCCAAATGCGAAGGCAAATGGGCTAACCAACTTCAAGGTAATAGCACCCTGGAGCAGATGTTCTCCACCCAGGATAAAGATCATAAGAAGCAAGTGACCGGCAAACATGTTTGCAAACAAACGAAGTGAGAGGGTCAAAGGACGAACTATTAAGTAGGTAGCAACTTCAATCGGAGTCAAAAGAATGTACACAGGCTTCGGGACACCTGGCATGAAGAGAATGTCCTTGAGGTACTTGATGATTCCGTGGTGACGTATACCTACATAATGGAAAACAGCGAAGGTGATAATTCCAAGCACATATGCAAAGCTGATTCGAGACATCGTCGGGAACTGCAACATCGGAATAATTCCGAACCAATTGTTCACCAAGATAAATGTAAAGAGCGAGAATAGATATGGCACAAAGCGCATAAATTCATGGCCGATAATGTCTCTGCCAAGCTCATTACGGACATAGGCGTAAACGGTTTCACCAGCAAACTGCATCTTCGATGGAACTATAGCCGCCTTGCGCGATGCCATAACGAAGAAAAGTGATAGAAGAATTACTGAGAGAAATACTAAAAAGATTGGTTTTGTTGAGTACGGGTTATCTCCAAAAATCGGAGGTAAAACAAAGTCTCTACTACTTGGGGGAACGAACTCGTCGCCTTCGGCAAGAAAGCTATACATCGAGCGCACGCGTACTCCTCATGAGGTAAATGGCTTGTTCTTCGGGCATACCCTATGCGTAAATACGCCCTTGGACGAAATCGAAAATCTGTGGATTTGGCCTCTTTTTACCGGCCGAAGCGAAGCCACACTAGGTACAACGCCGCACCCATTCCCAGCAAAAGCCCAGAGGCTAGGAAGTACCCCGTCCCCAACCAGGTATCAAGGCCGTATCCGACTCCACCCCAAAAGAGAGGTCCTGATAGCAGATACCCCAAGATGGTCCAGGCGGCACCTTCATTGTTTTGGCTCATTACTTCTCCTTGCTGTCGGGCAGGGGTAAATGTATGCGCAGCTTCATGTAACTGGCAATCTCCCCGCCTAGCCAGCTCAAGGTAAGCAGGATCGCTGCGACCCCGAAGCTAGTTCGGTTGATGATTTCACGTTCAGTGAAGTTGGTGATCGCCCATAAAAACAGGCCGACAAAAATCAGCTTAGTTGTGTAGGAAAAGAGCGCTAAACCCATAGTCGATAGCGGATCAAGATCCTTTGAAATCTTTGAAACCCCCAGAGTTACCGCAAAAAATATTACAACGATGAACTGTGCAAGAAGTGCACCATACAAACCAGGTAATCCAACAAAGATTGCAGAAATGATTACTGTGATTAATCCTGTAACTGCAGTTGGTTTAACCGCACCCTTGAGCATCTGCGCCTCATTACTTGGATGGCTTGAGGTGCTCATGCGACAACCTTGTTCTTACTCTTCATGACACCAAGACTAGCTCCGATTAAAACTACAACGGTAATCAGTGCGACCCACCACGGTGCAAATGCAAGAACAGTTACAGGAAATGCAATTGTTGCTGTCCATAGATACAAAATTACCGCGGTCTTATTTGTTGAATTTCCAGCGCTGAGCAAACGGTGGTGAAGGTGCAGATTATCTGGTGCAAAGGGAGAACGTCCTGCTTTAACCCGACGACCTACAGCAAGGAGTAGATCTAAAAAGGGAATAGCAAGAACTGCAAATGGCAGCAATAGTGGAAGCAGGGTTGGTCCCAGTGACTCAGCTGAGATCGCATTGGGATCTACCTGGCCTGTCAAAGTAATTGCTGCTGCTGACAGAAGTAGCCCCAGTAACATCGACCCGCTATCGCCCATAAATATCTTGGCTGGGTTGATGTTGTGAGGCAAGAAACCTAGACAAATACCCACTAAAACCGCTGTTGTTAGCGATGGAGCACCTGCACGACTAAAGCCGTAATCAACCGCTAATAGATAGGCAAAGGCAAAGAAGGAGATACCAGCGATAGCAACTATTCCCGCAGCTAAACCATCCATTCCATCAATAAAGTTAACTGCGTTGATGACAACTAAAACGATTAAAACCGTGACCAATTGACCAATACTTGGCGGCAAAGTAATGACACCGTTAATAGGTAGCCATAAGATCTGAATTCCGTAGATAAGCAGGATTCCTGCAACAAATACCTGGCCAGCTAACTTTGTTAGCGCATCCAACTGGAATCGATCATCTGCCATACCCAACAGAACTATGGCCGTCGATGCTAAAAAGATTCCTTGTGCCTCTTGGCCAAAGGATTTTCCAACCAGCGGTAGATGATTCACGATTGCAAAGGTCAGCGCCATTGATGCCCACATCGCAACACCGCCCCAACGCGCAGTTGGAACACTGTGAATATCTCGATCACGGATTGCAGCGACTGCTCCAAATCGAATAGCTTGAGAGCGCACTAGCGGAGTAATCAGATAACACAACGCTGCCGATATCAGCAGGGTAATCAGGTACTCGCGCATTACAGAAAATTAAGCCTGGTAGATAGGAAAACGGGCGGTTAGTGCATGAACCTCAGATTTAATTGCAGCGTGTACCGATGCATCATCGCTTTTGATTGCGCGTGAAATCAGTGATGCGATCTGCTTCATCTCTGCAACACCCATTCCCTGAGTTGTTGTTGCAGGTGAACCAACACGGATACCACTTGTGACTCCTGGCTTTTCTGGATCGTAAGGAATCGAGTTCTTATTCATAACAATTCCGGCCGCCCCACAACGTTCATCGGCAACCTTTCCTGTAACGCCGGTGCTGCGAATATCCATCAAAGCAAGGTGAGTCTCTGTTCCGCCTGATACCGCCCGCATACCCTCTGCCTCAAGTCCTGCAGCTAACGCCTTTGCATTAACAATGACATCCTTTGCATATCTTTGATACGCAGGTGTTGCGCACTCAGCTAAAGCAATCGCCTTTCCGGCAACGGCAGACATAATTGGGCCGCCCTGCATTCCTGGGAAGACCGCCTTATCGATCGCTGCAGCGTGTTCTGCTTTAGCCAAAATCATTCCGCCACGAGGCCCACGCAAAACTTTATGTGTTGTAAAGGAAACAACATCTGCATATGGAACTGGTGAAGGAATCGCCTTTCCAGCTACAAGACCGATGAAGTGCGCAGCATCTACCCACATGATTGCCCCGACCTCGTCGCAAATCTGGCGGATCTTTGCAAAATCAACCAGTGATGGATAAGCAGTTGCTCCGGAGCAAATCATCTTTGGCTTGGTACGAATCGCCTGATCTCGTAGCTCGTCATAATCAATAAGCTCGTTATCTTGGCGAACACCGTAAGACTCGATGTTGAACCACTTACCTGAAAAGTTAACTGGCGATCCATGTGTTAAGTGACCACCATGTGCCAAGGACATTGCAAGCACAGTGTCTCCGGGCTTTGTGAAGGCTTGATACACCGCAACATTTGCGGATGCACCTGAATGTGGTTGAACATTTGCATGCTCTGCACCAAATAGTGATTTTGCACGATCGATTGCGAGGTATTCAGCCTTATCGACCTCTTCGCAACCACCGTAGTAGCGCTTGCCTGGATAACCTTCGGCGTACTTATTGGAAAGGGTTGAACCCAGGGCTGCCAGAACCGCACGTGATGTGAAGTTTTCAGAGGCGATTAACTGCAGGTTGGTCTGTTGGCGCTTCAATTCAGATAAGAGAACCGCTGCGATATCAGGATCCTGCGAGGTTAAAAGGGTGAAATCTGGGCCATAGAAGGTTTCGGACATGGCTAAACCCTATACGGCAAGTAGATTAAATGCCTGTTGCGCTAGATGCCAGTTGCTCCGGGCACGATGGCTTGAATCTCTGCAAGTGAGATCGCCCCCTCGCGCAGGTACCGCACACCGGTTTCATCAGCCTCAATAACGGTAGAGATCGGGCCCTTACGCAATGTGCCATTGTCAAACTTCAAGGCCACATCTGATTCCAAAACTAAAATATCGCTCAGAGATTTTGGCGCTGCCATTCCTTTTCGTGCCGCACTTGCAATAGCAAGTGGTCCAGTCTGTGAGACTAAGGCTTTAGCAAACTTTGCCTTTGGAATTCGCAGACTGACACGATCCAATTGATTGCCATCTCCAAGATCCCAGCTAAGGCCAAGCTGTGGACGCACATTTAAGGAGAGCATTCCTGGCCAAAACTTTTTCATCATCGCTTTAATTTCTGGAGTTAACTCACGGACAATTCCATCTGTTGTCTTAATACTTCCAACAATTACTTGAGCTGCTGTGAAAAGTGGATCTCCACGTAAAACATGCATCGCACGTACCGCATCTTGTCTAAAGGCATCACACACATATGCATAGCTGTGCTCCATCGGAATAATGATGATAAATCCATCGGCGATAGCTTTTGCCGCCTTATTGACGTGACGAGAAAGTTCGCCCTTCTTAAGATCAATATCCTTAGCCATGGCTACCTCCTCACCGCACTTGTCCAACGTGGTCGACCTACTAGGTCATCATGCAGGGCAACCTCTAAAAAATCTACTGATAGCGCCGATGCAATCGCGCCGCCTTGCTCCTCAGTGTGTTCAATAACTAGGACTCCCCCAGATTTTAAGAGACGAGCCGCTGCAGCAATAAATTGTTGCGGAATCTCCATCCCAGTTGGACCACCAAATAATGCGATATGGGGCTCAAATCCTGCAACATCTCTGGGTAGTTTTTGCGAATCTGGAACATATGGTGGGTTTGCAATAACTACATCGCACTTAATGCCCGGAAGAACATCTGCCACATCACCTTCTACAACCCTTACATTTTCAGCGATCACCGAGACATTTTTCTTTAGCCAAACAAGGGCTTCTGGACTCTTTTCAACCGCGATTACTCGCGTTGTTGGCGCTTCTGTTGCGATTGCCAGTGACAACGCACCAGAGCCTGCACCGAGATCAATCACACTTACCGGAGCTGGAAGATTTTCAATGTGTTGCAAAACCGCTTCTACCAATAACTCTGATTCTGGACGTGGCACTAAAACACCTGGACCAACTTCAATATTTAAGTACCTAAATCCTGCGATACCAGTTAAGTACTGCAAAGGCTCAAAGTTCAGACGGCGATCCAATAAATCATAGAACTGTTCCTCTAAAACATCCTTGTCTTCAAAGGGAAGCAAGGTTGATTCCACTAAAACTGGGTTATGAAGATCCATGCGCGACAGGCCTAGTACATGGGCCAGCAAATGTTCTGCATCAACCTCTGAAATACCGGATTCGGCTAACTGCGATTTTGCATCGCGCAGAATCTCCTTAATTTTCATTTAAGCAACACATCGCATTTTAGTTAGCGTTTGCCAAACGTGCCGCTTTGTCAGCATCTAGCAAGGTTTGAATCATGTCATCCAAATCGCCATTTAAAACCGCATCCAAGTTATTTGCCTTGTAGTTAACACGGTGGTCACTGATACGGTTTTCCGGAAAGTTATATGTACGAATTCGCTCAGAACGATCCACTGTTCGGACCTGGCTCTTGCGCTCTGCCGATGCGATAGCTTCAGCCTTCTCTTGGGCATCTGCTAATAGGCGTGCTCGCAAAATACGAAGTGCAGACTCTTTGTTCTGCAACTGGCTCTTCTCATTCTGACAAGAAACAACGATTCCAGTTGGTACGTGGGTTAAGCGGACGGCAGAGTCAGTTGTGTTCACTGATTGTCCGCCAGGACCTGATGAGCGATACACATCTACACGAACATCATTCATGTTGAGCTCGACATCAACCTCTTCTGCTTCAGGCAGGATCAAAACACCTGCAGCTGATGTGTGGATGCGTCCCTGGCTTTCTGTTTCTGGCACTCGTTGCACGCGGTGCACTCCACCCTCAAACTTCAAGCGCGCATACGGTGATTCTCCAGGTGCTGCCGTTCCCTTTGATTTAACCGCTACCGAAATATCTTTGTACCCACCCATTTCACTCTCGGTGGCATCAATGATTTCAACTTTCCAGTTGTGCTTTTCTGCATAGCGCATGTACATACGCAGGAGATCGCCAGCAAACAAGGCTGACTCATCTCCACCGGCACCAGCCTTAACCTCCAAAATAACATCGCGATCATCATTGGGATCACGTGGCAGAAGCAACTCTTCAAGCTTTTCAGCTGCAGCATCACGTGCAGCCTCTAACGCAGGAATTTCTGCAGCAAAATCGGGGTCAACATCTGCTAACTCAGCAGCAGCTAACAAATCATCTTCAGAGGATTTCCATGCCTTGAAACCGGCTACAACTGGACCCAACTGCGCATAACGTCGACCCAACTTGCGAGCATTTGCTTGATCTTCGTGAATAGTTGGATCAGCCATCTTTGCTTCAAGTTCGGCGTACTCGCGCACCATTTCATGTGCTGATGCAAAGCGATCATTGCTCATCGACTGCTCCTTTCTATCTCGAAATCAATGTTGGATAAACACTTGGGAAATAAAAAAACCGCGACCACAACCCGACAAGGGCTGCAGTGCGGTTTCTTTAGAAAGCTAGTTGGCAGTCGCGTCGTCCTGCTTTTTAGTGTTTTTACCGAAGCGCTCTTCGAACTTAGCCACGCGACCACCAGTATCAAGGATGCGCTGCTTACCTGTGTAGAACGGGTGGCATACAGAACAAACTTCAACATAGATAGAACCGCTAGCAACTGTTGAGCGAGTTACAAACTTCTCGCCGCAACCACATGTTACCTGGGTGTCTTTGTACTCTGGGTGGATCTCTGGCTTCATGGTTATTCCTTATATTCGTGTTTGGGTCTCACACCTTGTGAAAGATGTTGAGTGAACCAAACGGATGGTTAACAGACCCCAAGGGTAGGCGATAAGCCCACAATTGAGAAATTTACGCTTACTTTGAGTCGTCAGGACCTGCAGTTGTCTTCTGGATCTGCATCAAGAACTCGACGTTGGACTTTGTGCCCTTCATCTTCTCAAGCAGAAGTTCTAACGCCGCCTGTGGCTCTAGTGCGTGTAGTACGCGACGTAGCTTCCAGACAATGTTGAGCTCTTCAGATCCCATAAGGATCTCTTCCTTACGTGTACCTGAAGCAACAACGTTAACCGCAGGGAAGATGCGCTTGTCAGCCATACGGCGATCAAGAATCAACTCCATGTTTCCGGTTCCCTTGAACTCTTCAAAGATAACTTCATCCATGCGAGAACCTGTATCAACAAGTGCTGTTGCAAGAATTGTTAGTGATCCACCATCTTCAATATTTCGAGCAGCTCCGAAGAACTTCTTTGGTGGATATAGCGCAGCTGAATCAACACCACCAGAAAGGATGCGGCCTGATGCAGGTGCTGCAATGTTGTATGCGCGACCTAGACGAGTAATTGAGTCAAGAAGAACAACTACATCATGACCTAGTTCAACTAATCGCTTTGCTCGCTCGATAGCAAGTTCAGCAATTGTTGTGTGGTCATCGGCAGGACGGTCAAAGGTTGAAGCGATAACTTCACCCTTAACGCTGCGCTGCATATCTGTAACCTCTTCTGGACGCTCATCAACAAGAACAACCATCAAGTGACACTCTGGGTTGTTAGTTGTGATCGCGTTAGCAATTGATTGAAGAACCATTGTCTTACCAGCCTTTGGAGGCGAAACAATAAGACCACGTTGACCCTTACCAATTGGTGCGATCAAATCGATAACACGAGTTGTCAGAACATTTGGCTCTGTCTCAAGACGCAAACGCTCCTGCGGATAAAGAGGGGTTAACTTTCCAAACTCAACACGGTTACGTGCCTCTTCTGGAGTCATTCCGTTAACAGTTTCAAGGGTGATCAAAGCGTTGAACTTCTGCTTGGTCTCACCTTCGCGAGGTTGACGAACCTGACCAGTAACTACATCTCCCTTGCGCAGACCGTTTTTACGAACCTGCTGCAATGAAACATAAACATCGTTAGGTCCTGGCAGGTATCCACCTGTGCGGATAAATGCGTAGCTTTCGAGAATATCGAGCAAGCCACCTACTGGAACCAATACATCATCTTCACTAAGGACCGGCTCGCGTTCTTCGCGTGGTGCGCGGTCACGGTTGCGGTCACGGTTGCGGTCACGTCCACGTCCACGGTCGTTGCGATCAAAACGTCCACCACGGTCGTTGCGATCACCTCCGCGGTCGTTATTGCCGCGGTCATTATTGCCGCGGTCGTTATTACTTTGTGGAGATGAATCATCATCCCCATCATCATCTGAATCTTGTGAGTTGTTGGAAGGCTTTGACTCCTTCTTACGGTTGTTACGTGCCTCGCGACGTGCCTCGCGTTCAGCCTTTGCAGCTTCGCGGTTCTTCGCCTGTAAATCAGCGATCGCCTCTACGAGCGCATCCTTCTTCATCTTCGCTGCGCCATCAACGCCAAGTTGTGTAGCTACCGTCTTCAACTTTGGAAGGGTCATTGCAGCAAGCTCTGGACTGTTTGAGCGGACTGGTTCAATTTCTGTTGTCATGTATGTCTTTTCACTATTGGCTCTGGGTTTTGCACTCAGTATTTAACTAAGTTCCTAAAACCCTAGAACCTGGGATTTTTGTTTTTTGAGATTTTTCTTTTCTAACACTGTCTGATGAGTTACTGGCTACTTGATGAGCCGTTCAGATAGGTAAAGATTAGCAGGATTGTACCGAAAACCGCAAAATCAGGCTGTGATGATGGTAACCCCTGTGCGTGAAACGCCCATTGGAATCATCTCAAACTTCTCCCCTGCCGCACGCTCTAACTCCGCCGCCTCTGCATCTCCACCTGTATGAAGAACCAAGACAGTTGGACCAGCACCAGAAATAAAGGCGGCAACACCTGCTTTGCGAAGCTTTGTCATTAAAGCAAAGCTGTGTGGCATCGCATCCTTTCGGTAGCTCTGATGCAGATAATCCTCGGTTGCAGCTAACAAAAGATCTGGGCGATGTTGTAAAGCTTGCACCAAAACCGCTGTATTAATCGAGTTTCGGACCGCATCCTGATGTGGGATTAATTCAGGCAGCATCTTACGAGCCTTTGATGTTGAAAATTCAGTGGATGGAACAAAAGCTAATACCCCGATACGTGGGTCTACCTGAATATTGAGAGATTGCGCAACAATGTTATTGCGTTGACTCTCTTGCCACGCCACATTTGCACCACCATAAATTGCAGCGGCAACATTATCTGGATGGCCTTCCATCTGATTTGCAATATTGAGCAGCTCTTCTTGTGACATCCGCTCATTGCCACCCAGTATTAATGCGCGGGCAAGTGCCAAACCACCAACAATGGCAGCAGCAGATGAACCAAGCCCGCGACCATGTGGAATTACATTTAATTGACGAAGTGAAATACCGCGAGGGCGCCCACCCAAGAAATCAAAGCCTTTGTACATCGCTTTGATAACAAGGTTTTTATCATTTGTTGGAACGGCATCTGCACCTTCTCCGGTGACATCAATATCAACACCTGGTTCATCCATGACCTGTGCGATATATCGATCATGCATATTTAACGCTAATCCAAGGCAGTCAAAGCCAGGACCCAAGTTTGCACTTGTCGCAGGAATCTGAACCTGCATGGGCTGAGCTTTAAATGTTGGTTTCATTTTTATGCAAGTCCTAAAGCTTTAGCTGCAATCTTTGCATTAACTGGAACAACGACAGGCTTCTTTGCCGCTTCAAGTGCGTAAGGAATGTCCTTTAATCCATGACCGGTGACGGTAATAACAATGGTCTTATCCTTTGGCAACTTGCCAGCCTTCTTGTACTTGATCAAACCTGCAAGACCTGCAGCAGATGATGGCTCGACAAAGATGCCTTCTTTAGCTGCGATTAAACGGTATGCAGCCAGGATTTCGCGATCAGTTACTGAATCAATCACGCCACCTGATGTATCCCGTGCCTCAACCGCCTGCTGCCATGATGCTGGATTTCCAATACGGATAGCTGTTGCGATCGTCTCTGGGTTCTTAACAACCTTGCCCTTAACGATGGGAGCAGCTCCTGCTGCTTGGAATCCGTACATCATCGGCAGCTTCGTTGTAAGTCCATCCTTGTTGTACTCCTTGTAGCCCTTCCAGTACGCGGTGATATTTCCTGCATTACCAACTGGAAGTGCGTGAATATCTGGAGCATCGCCCAACATATCTACAACCTCAAAGCTTGCAGTCTTTTGTCCTTCGATACGGAAGGGGTTGACTGAGTTAACAAGTGCAACCGGATAATTCTCTGAAAGTTCGCGGGCAAGGGTTAAGCAATCATCAAAGTTTCCATTGACCTGCAAGATTGTTGAATCATGGATAACAGCCTGTGCAAGCTTTCCCATTGCGATCTTGCCCTTAGGAATTAGCACAGCAGGACGCATTCCAGCTTTGACCGCGTAGGCGGCAGCTGATGCTGATGTGTTTCCAGTTGATGCGCAGATAACAGCCTTTGCACCATCTTCTGCAGCCTTTGAGATCGCCATGGTCATTCCGCGATCTTTAAATGAACCGGTTGGGTTTAAACCTTCGTACTTGATCCAAACATTATTGCCAAGAAGTTCTGAAAGGTTGCAGGCATAGATCAGTGGAGTACCACCCTCGCGCAGTGAAACAATTGGTGTCTTTTCACTTACCGGAAGGCGGTGACGGTACTCCTCGATAACACCGCGCCATTGGTGAGCACCACTATTTTTCTTTGGGCTAATGTTTTTTCCAAAGATTCCCATTAGCTCTGTGCTCCTTCAACGCGAATTACGCTTTCAACCTTGCTGACAATATCCATCTTCTTTAACTTCGCGATACAAGCATCTAGTGCATCCTCAGATGCTGCGTGAGTTACGACGACTAATTCTGCATCCTCGCCTAACCCAGCTTGGCGAACTGTTTGAATAGAAACATTTTCACTAGCAAAGGTCTGAGCAATAGATGCCAAAACACCTGATTTATCAGCCACATGTAGACGTACAAAGAACTGTGATTTAACTGCGCCAATAGGTGCGATATCTAAATCAGCGTAATCAGATTCGCCATATCCAACAGTTGAATATGCAGCGTGACGGGCAACGGCAACGAGGTCACCCAAAATTGCAGATGCTGTTGGTGCACCACCTGCGCCACGACCGTAGAACATCAGTTGACCTGCAGCCTCTGCCTCTACATAAACAGCGTTAAAGGCGTTACGGACAGATGCCAAAGGATGAGCCGCAGGCAAAATCACGGGATGCACTCGAACAGAGATCTCATCCTTAACTGTTAGTTCGGCGATCGCTAGCAACTTGATAACGCTGTTCATTGATTTAGCTGCAGCAACATCATCAGAGGAGATCTTTGAAATACCTTCGCAGTACACCTCATCGATGACAACTGTGCTGTGGAAGGCAAGGCTTGCCAGAAGCGCAGCCTTTGCAGCGGCATCATGACCTTCGATGTCTGCAGTTGGATCAGCTTCAGCGTAACCCAGTGCTTGCGCCTCTTTGAGAACCTCATCAAAGGCGCGACCTTCTTCATGCATCTTTGTAAGAATGTAATTAGTTGTGCCGTTAACGATTCCCATAACACGTGTTATTTGATCTCCTGCTAAAGATTCACGCATCGATCGAATAATAGGAATCGCACCAGCAACAGCTGCTTCGTAATACAGGTCTACCTTTGCAGCATCTGCGGCGTTAAAGAGTTCATGTCCATGAGTTGCAAGTAGTGCTTTATTTGCGGTGATAACAGATTTACCGTTCTTAATCGCCTCTAGAATCAAAGATTTTGCAGGCTCGATTCCGCCCATGACTTCGATAACAATATTGATACTTGGATCAGAGACAATTGATTGAAGATCGGTTGTAATGAGTGCGGGATTTACTCCTTCACGTGGACCAGCGGTACGAACTCCAACCTTTAAAAGTCTAAGTACCGCACCTGAGCGCTCTGAAAGCTCCTGCTCATCATCTTGGAGCAGGCGAGCAACCTGGCTGCCTACAACGCCGCAGCCGAGCATGCCGATAGAGAGTTGTTTAGCGCCTGAGTTCATAGGCTTATTCTTTCACAGATGCTTTGATCGGCGTTAAATATCGAGCATCCGAAGATCATCTTCGGTCTCTCGGCGCACAATTACACGAGCTTTTCCATCCTTTACCGAGATAACTGGCGGACGAGGCACATGGTTGTAATTGCTCGCCATGCTGCGTCCATAAGCACCAGTTGCAGGTACAGCTAATAAATCCCCGGGCACAATGTCATCAGGCAAATCAATTTCACGAATGACGATGTCACCGGTTTCGCAATGCTTTCCGACAAGTCGACTTGAAACATTTTTTGCGGTGCTAGTGCGATTGGCTAGAACAGTGGTGTATTCAGCATCATATAACGATGGGCGGATGTTATCGCTCATTCCACCATCGACAGATATGTAACGACGATGCAAGCCATTTTCAAGGGTCACATCTTTAACTGTTCCTACCTCATACAAGGTCAGCATCGTTGGGCCAACAATTGCACGGCCTGGTTCAATTGAAATTGTTGGGATCTTCAAACCATGTGTTTGGCAGTTCGTGGTGACAGCAGCAGATAAAGCCTTCATCGCATCAGCTGGAACCACTGCAACATCACCTGGAAGATATGCAATGCCATATCCCCCACCTAGATCTAATTCAGGAAGTTCGCTCTTGAACTCATCGCGATAACGTGCAAGCAAAGCGATCAAACGTTGTGCTGACAATTCAAAGGATTCATACCCAAAAATCTGCGAACCAATATGTGCATGGAAGCCTCGAAGCTCTAATGATGAGTGGCCTCGAACCGCTGCGATCGCCTCCCAAGCAGCACCACTTGCAATTGAAAAACCAAACTTCACATCCTCATGCGCTGTTGCGATTGATTCATGGGTATGTGCTTCAATTCCCGGGGTTAAACGCAGCAGGACTTTCTGTACCTTGTTTGCCTTTGTTGCAGCGGCTGCAACTCTTTCAACTTCATACAGTGAATCGATAACGATTGTGCCAACACCACTTATAACTGCTTTTTCAATCTCGGCAACAGATTTGTTATTTCCATGTAGTTCAATCTTTGCCGGATCAATTCCACCAGCTAGAGCAACAGCTAGCTCGCCACCGGTACAGACATCGATACCGATTCCAACATCTTTGATCCAACGTGCAACCTCGGTACAAATGAAGGCTTTAGCTGCGTAATAAACAGTTCCTGCATTTGTCCCGAATGACTCTTTCAACGCCTTATTCCAGGCTGTGGCCCGTTCATAAAAATCTACTTCATCAACAATAAATGCCGGGGTTCCAAACTCTTTGGCTAGATTTTTAGCGGTAACTCCGGCGATTGAAAGTTCAGTGCCTGTTTGCACAGAGGAGGACCACATGGGTTACATCCTCTCTGGGGCGCTAACACCCAATAGATCTAGTCCGTTGTGAATTACTTGTTTAGTTGCGGTACACAGTAATAGACGCGCAGTGTGCAGCGCAGTTAATTTCTCTTCGCCCATAGGCAGTACGCGACAATCGTTGTAGAAGCCGTGATACGTGCCGGCTAACTCTTCAAGGTAACGAGCGATTCGATGCGGCTCTCGGAATTCGGCGGCGCTTGCTACAACTCGTGGGAACTCAGCCAGCGCACCCAATAACTCATTCTCGCGGTCATGTGAAAGCTGCGCTGGATCAAAATCTCTAAGTTCTAGCGATGCCCCCAGTTCTTGCGCATTACGCAAAACCGCCGCGATACGGGCATGTGCGTACTGCACGTAGTAGACGGGATTCTCATTGGTGTTTCGCTTCAAGATATCTAGATCCATCACCATAGGTGTATCTACTGGGTAGCGAATCAATGTGTAGCGAGCGGCATCAACGCCAACCTTTTCAACTAACTCTTCAAGGGTAATGATTGTCCCGGCACGCTTGGAAAGCTTTACCTCTTCGCCACCTTCCATAATCTTTACAAGCTGGCCGATTAATACATGGATGTTGTACTCAGGATCATCGCCAGCGCATGCGGCGGTTGCTTTTAAACGGCCTATATATCCGTGGTGATCTGCACCCAACATATAAATGCAGATATCAAAGCCTCGTTCCCGCTTATTGATGTAATACGCGGTATCTGAAGCAAAATAAGTCAGTGAGCCATCGCTCTTTGTCATCACACGATCTTTATCATCACCAAAATCAGTGGTTCGCAGCCAAACAGCGCCATCAACCTCAAATACATGGCCCTGAGCGCGAAGTTTTTCCATACCGTGTTCAACCGCGCCCTGTTCATGAAGAGAGCGTTCTGAAAACCAAACATCAAAATGGGTATTGAAGGTGTCAAGTACGCGCTGTTGATCCTTTAGCTGTAACTGATATGCAGCTTCGCGGAAGGCAACTACTCGCTCGGTATCTGGTAAGTCTTTAATCGCAGAGTTGTGAGCAAGGACTTCGGCCGCTAAATCTTTGATGTACTCGCCTTGGTAACCATTTTCAGGAACAGGGTTTCCAAGTGCGACAGCTTCAACAGATTGACCGAAGTAATCCATCTGGTTTCCGCGATCATTGATGTAAAACTCGCGAGTTACCTGTGCACCTGCAGCTGAGAGAACTCGCCCCAGCGCATCACCAACCGCGGCCCAGCGAGTATGTCCAAGGTGTAACGGCCCTGTTGGATTTGCACTAATGAATTCAAGATTGATCTTTACGCCGGCGAGCGCAACTCCCTTTCCGTAATCCTGGGTGGACTTCAGAATGGTTTCAACTAAGACGGCTTGGCTTGCACGGTTTAAAGTAATGTTGATAAATCCAGCTCCTGCGATATCAACCTTGGAAATTCCAGCCACACCATGTAATTGATCTGCGATTATTTGTGCAACCTCGCGGGGGTTCATCCCTGCCGGTTTGGCTAACTGCAGCGCAATCGATGATGCGTAATCACCATGGGTGCGATCCTTGGGGCGTTCTAGCTTGATCACATCGGGGGCTGTCCCGTTAAGAGCCCCTGACTCCAGGGCGCGGCCGATCGCGGCTTTAAGCGCGATCTCTAGCTGCTCTACCTGTGTGGACATTGGGCAAGGTTATCGCGCACCCGCAAGGGCGTTACCGAATCGTTAGATAAAGGGGTGAGATTTCTGAGTAAATCTAGTGACCTTTTTGAGGTATCGGACTACTTTTTAGACACGTTATGCCCTCCACATCTAGTCGAAATAGCTCGGCTAGGGGCAAGACACCTTTGAAAGGTTAGATATATGAAGAAACTTCGCTATGCGCTTACAGCACTAGTTGCTGTATTTGCACTCGTACTAACAGGTTGTTCAAGCTCATCAGATTCTGCTGGCGATGGATTCGTTGGCGTTATTCTTCCTGATGCAGCATCATCAAACCGCTGGGAGACCGCTGACCGTGGATTCCTACAAGCAGCATTTGATGCAGCCGGAGTAGAGGTTGATATTCAAAACGCAAACGGTGACAAGGAGCAATTCGCAACAATTGCAGACCAGATGCTTACAGCTGGTGCAAAGGTTCTAATCCTTGTAAACCTAGATTCAGATTCAGCTAAGGCTGTTCAGGATAAGGCTGCAGCACAGGGTGTACCGACGATCGACTACGACCGTCTAACACTTAATGGTTCAGCATCATTCTACGTTTCATTCGATAACGAAGCGGTTGGTCGTTTACAGGGTGAAGGTATCAAGGCATGTCTTGATGCAGCAGGAAAGTCATCTGCACGTATCGTTTACTTGAACGGTTCACCAACTGATAACAACGCAACACTATTCAAGGCCGGATACGATTCAGTACTACGTCCTTCAATTGATAGTGGAAGCTACACACTTGTTGATGATCAAGCTGTCCCAGATTGGGATAACGCAAAGGGTGGAGTAATTTTCGAACAGCAGCTCACAAAGGCTGGCGGAAAGCTTGATGCAGTTGTTTCAGCAAATGAAGGTCTTGGACTTGCAGCGATCGCTGTTCTAAAGAAGAACAAGCTAAACGGCAAGGTCTGTGTATCTGGTCAGGATGCAACTGTTGATGGACTGCGTGCAGTTCTAACAGGAGATATGTCAAACACTGTATACAAGGCGATCAAGGCTGAGGCGGAAGCAGCGGCAACACTTGCAATCGCACTTCTACGTGGCGAAGAGGCAACAACAGCTACAGGTTCAGTTAATAACGGAACAGTAGATGTGCCTTCAGTTCTATTGGTTCCAACTGGTATCACAAAGGATAATGTCAAGGATGTTATCGCTGATGGATTCCAGACTCGCGAAGCAGTTTGCGAAGGAATCGAAGATCTCTGCACAGCTAACGGAATCTAATCTCCGATAGCTAAAGCGGTAAAAGATAAAGGTTGCGGCTCGGAGTAATCTCCGAGCCGCAACCTCTTTAATTAGAATATTCTTGATAGAACCAATCTCTGCTCAAAGAACCAATCTCTGCTCAAAGAAATGGAGATTTCATGACACAGCCACTACTGTCCTTACGCGGGGTCAATAAGTCCTTTGGACCAGTTCATGTACTTAAGGATGTTAACTTCGATGTTCATGCAGGCCAGGTAACCGCACTTGTTGGTGATAACGGCGCAGGTAAGAGCACCCTCATTAAATGCATCGCAGGTATCTACACACCAGAATCTGGTGAGTTTCTTTTTGAGGGTAATAAGGTTTCCATTGGTGGTCCACGTGATGCGACCACACTCGGGATTGAGATTGTTTACCAGGATCTAGCTCTGTGCGATAACTTAGATATCGTCCACAACATGTTTTTAGGCCGCGAACAAAAGCGCGGACCTGTTTTAAATGAAACCTCTATGGAGGCACTCGCCCGCAAAACATTAGATGGCTTGAGTGTCCGTACCGTTAAATCAATTCGCCAAACTGTTTCCTCCTTATCTGGTGGGCAGCGGCAAACGGTAGCTATTGCTCGCGCAGTTTTGTGGAATAGCAAGGTAGTAATCCTTGATGAGCCAACTGCAGCACTTGGTGTTGCCCAAACTGAACAGGTACTCAACCTTGTTCGACGTCTTGCCGATAATGGATTAGCTGTTGTACTAATCAGCCACAATCTCAACGATGTATTTGAGGTTGCAGATAACATTGCAGCTTTGTATCTAGGAAATATGGCCGCTCAAGTTAATAAGAATGAGGTCATTCCTCGACAGGTTATTGAGTTGATAACCACCGGAGTATCTGCAGGAGTCGATGCTCCATCTGCAAACACAGGAGCCAAAAAATGAGCATGAACAACGAGGTAGAGGTTCCAACAATTAAAGGTGCTGCGATCAACTACTGGGCACGTGTAAAGGCTGGAGATATCGGCTCTCTGCCAGCAGTTCTGGGTTTAGTGGTGCTCTGTCTGGTCTTTGGATCCATGTCTAATGTGTTTCTAACACCTGGAAACTTTGCAAACTTAATTACACAGGCGGCAGCGGTGATTGTTATCGCAATGGGTCTTGTTTTTGTTTTATTGCTAGGCGAGATCGATCTATCCGCTGGATATACCGCTGGTGTTGCAGGTGCGGTCCTGGTTATTTTGATTACCAATGAAGGTCAGCCTTGGTATGTCGCACTCGTTGCAAGTATTGCAACGGGAGCCTTACTCGGCTTCATTCTTGGATCATTGGTCGCCCGATTAGGCATACCTTCATTCGTAGTTACCTTGGCCGCCTTCTTAGCCTTCCAAGGAATTCTTCTGTTACTTGCAGGTGAAGGCGGAACTATCCGTGTTGAAGATCCAACGGTGCTTGCCGTTCAAAACTCCAATATGTCACCAACGGTAAGCTGGATATTCTTCCTCATTGTTGCGGTTGCATATGTGTTAACTGGTCTTTCATCGATGAACTCTCGCCGTAAGGCTGGTCTAAAGACTGAGCTCAAGAAGTTATGGATCATTAAGACCGCAGGACTTTTATTGATCACAGGTCTTGCAGTCTTTGCACTGACTCTTGAAAGAAGTAACAACCCAGATCTGGTTAGCCTCAAGGGAATCCCTTACGTTGTTCCAGTAATCCTGTTGCTCCTTGTTATCGGAACATTTGTTCTAGGTCGCACAGCCTTTGGTCGCCACATCTATGCAGTGGGTGGAAATGCAGAGGCTGCACGTCGCGCAGGTATTGATGTCAAACGAATTCGAATCTATGCCTTCATGATCTGTTCTTCACTAGCCGCAATTGCAGGTTTGATCTTTGCATCTCGTCAAAACTCAATCTCACCAACGACAGGAGGAAGTTCAACACTTCTTTATGCAGTTGGTGCTGCCGTTATTGGCGGAACCTCACTCTTTGGTGGCAAAGGAAAGATGCGCGATGCAATCCTCGGAGGACTCGTAGTAGCCGTGATCGATAACGGTATGGGTCTTTTGGGATATGCCGCGGGAATTAAGTTCATCGTAACTGGGCTTGTATTGCTGATCTCGGCAGGAGTTGATGCGATCTCTCGCCGAGGCTCAACTTCAACCTAGCTCACACAGGAACTAGAGCCCCATTAAATGCTCTAGAGCTAACTGATCTACCGCTTCATAGCCATAGCCACGTTTGCCCGCTGCATCTACATCAAAGGAATCCTTTGCAAGATCCCTCCATGTTTCACCTGCAGCAAGTGTTGGCTCTGCAAGACCTGGAATATTTGACTCCTTCATCGCTGCGATTACCCGTGGATCTGCACGGAAGGCTGCTGCGCGCTCCTTCAGTGCAAGGTATGTGCGCATATTTGCAGTTGCTGACTCCCACACCCCCTTGTCACTTTCAGTACGTGCCGGCTTGTAATCAAAGTGCTTAGGACCGCTGTAGTTGTGGCGCTCTAGCAGATCTACCAAGAAGAAGGCTGACTTTAGATCTCCATGACCAAAGACTAAATCTTGATCAAACTTTGGACCATGCTGACCGTTAAGATCGATGTGGAACAACTTCTTGTGCCACAAAGCTTGAGCGATTCCATGAACAAAGTTAAGTCCAGCCATTTGCTCATGACCAACCTCAGGGTTAAGACCTACTAGCTCGGGACGATCCAATGAGTTAATAAATGCAAGAGCGTGACCAATTGTTGGCAGGAAGATATCTCCACGTGGCTCATTTGGTTTTGGTTCAATTGCAAACTTAATTTCATAACCATTGTCAGTTACAAACTCACCAAGGGTATTAAAGGCTTCACGGAATCGATCCAAGGCGATATATGCATCCTTCGCGCCATCTGATTCAGCGCCTTCACGGCCTCCCCAACATACATATGTTGTTGCACCAAGTTCGACGGCAAGTTCAATATTTTTCATCACCTTGCCAATTGCATAGCGACGAATATCCTTATCATTTGAGGTAAATGCGCCATCTTTGAAAACAGGGTGGGTAAACAAATTTGTTGTAGCCATCGGAACCTTCATTCCGGTTTCTGCTAGCGCCTTTTTAAAGCGATCAATGTGTCCACGTCGAGCGGTCTCATCGCTACCAAATGGAATCAAGTCATCATCATGGAAGGTCACTCCGTATGCCCCACGAGCTGCAAGTTCATTGACGGTGCGAACTGGGTCCAGCGCATCACGTGTGGCATCTCCAAAGGGATCTCGCGCCTGCCAGCCCACGGTCCAGAGGCCAAAGGTGAACTTATCTGCCGGGGTTGGGTTCAATCTCATGTGCGCGCCTCTCGCTCTCTGTGTGCCCGTTGGGGCGTTTTGGAACATCGGTAACTTACCTCTAATCTTGTCCCCTATCCATACTTCGGTGGTAACACTTTGGTAGGGATTAGCGGGAGTGGTGAAATGGCAGACACGCAGGTCTTAGGAACCTGTGTCTTCGGACGTGCGGGTTCAAGTCCCGCCTCCCGCACACTAGTTTTTTCATAGTTGTGCAATGTGAGATTTTTACTAACGATAGAGTTTAAATATGGCGAAGAAATCTCCAGCTAAAATCAAAAAAGAGGCGGCTGAAATCAAGCGTGCTGCTGCTGCCCGCCGTGAAGAGAAGAAGAGTCAAAAACTCAACGCTCAAACCGCCGACACCAATAGTGAGGTCGATCTCGAGTACTACGCATCGGTTGACCAGGTGTGGCAAGAGCTCGGCCTTGCAGCCCCTGCACGCCGGGCATTAATTGATGATGGATTATTCAAACTATCTGATCTGCGAAAGACATCCCTTGCTGCGGTGAGAGAGCTGCCTGGCATGGGGCCTAACGCAATTCGCATTCTGACGGCAGAGATGAAAAAGGCTGATCTATCCTTTAGGAGGTAGCTTTTTTATGGTTGGCATAGAGGAATTGCGTGGAGTACACGCAAATGATTTGCAACTTTTCATTTCCATCTCTTTGTGATTAAGTAGGCCTAGTTCACGAGTCCTACGTATTAGCCCCGGCTTAGTAGGCGGCAACCCTCCAACGCGGTGGGGTGCTCCGGGTGACGAACTGGTCAGTAAACTGACAAGCGCGGTATCAATTACTTAGTGCACTGCTTCTAATTGATTGGCTACCTTCGTTTGCAGATGAATGACACCTACTGCGATGGAGAGAAAATGTCTACTAACTGGTCCTTTGAAACACTGCAAATTCATGCGGGGCAAACACCTGATCCAACAACTGGTGCCCGCGCACTTCCGCTGTATCAAACAACTGCCTATCAATTCCGCGACACAAAGCATGCTGCTGATTTATTCTCACTAGCTGAGCTGGGAAACATCTACACGCGAATTATGAATCCGACACAAGATGCCGTCGAGCAACGTATTGCTGCCCTTGAGGGAGGAGTTGCCGCGCTTCTGCTTGCTTCAGGTTCAGCTGCCACAACATTTGCAGTATTAAATGTTGCAGAAGCTGGCGATCACATCGTTTCTAGCCCAAGTCTTTATGGCGGTACTTACAACTTGTTCCACTACACACTTCCTAAGTTTGGTATTGAAGTGTCATTTGTTGATGATCCAAGTGATCCTGCAAGTTGGCGCAAAGCTGTTAGACCAAATACAAAGGCTTTTTTTGGGGAAACAATTGCTAATCCAAAAAATGAAATCTTAGATATTAAAACAGTTGCAGAAATTGCACACGAGATAGGTGTTCCTTTAATTGTTGACAACACCGTTGCAACTCCGTACTTAATTAAGCCTATTGAATTTGGTGCAGATGTCGTTATTCACTCTGCAACTAAGTTTTTGTCAGGTCACGGAAATGCTGTTGTTGGCGCGATCGTTGATGCAGGAAACTTTGATTACGCTCAATATCCGCAGAAATTTAAGGGCTTCAATGAGCCAGATCCAAGCTACAACGGCATCGTTTACTCACAGGCGTTGGGAGTTGGTTCAGCATTTGGAGCTAACCTCTCCTATATCTTTAAGATCCGTTTGCAATTACTTCGTGATGTAGGAGCTGCAGTCGCACCATTCAACGCTTGGCTTCTTGCTCAGGGGCTGGAGACTCTGTCTTTACGAATTGAACGGCATATTGAAAATGCTAAGTTGATTGCGTCCTGGCTTGAATCACATCCAAGCGTTTCAAAGGTTAATTACGCATCGCTTCCTTCATCGCCATGGCATCAACTAGCCAAAAAGTACACGCCAAAAGGTTCAGGAGCAGTATTGTCATTTGAGCTAAAGGGTGGTGTCGAAGCTGGGAAGAAGTTTGTTGAGTCATTAAAACTCTTTAGCCATGTTGCCAATATCGGAGATGTTCGATCACTTGTCATTCACCCAGCGACTACAACTCACTCACAACTTTCAGCAGATGAGCAACTCGCAGCTGGTGTTACGCCAGGTCTTGTGCGCCTAAGTCTAGGTCTGGAAAATATTGAGGATTTAAAGGCAGATCTTGAAATTGGTTTTGCTGCCGCAGGTTAATTACCTCGCCTTCAACAGCTGGATTCGCAATAGCCTCGGTACACATGTACTGAGGCTATTGTCTTCTAAAGTTGCACAATGTCTTTAATTACTAAAGGCAAAGGCGATAATTGCAACGCCGGCTATAGCTAATAGGGCTTTGATTTCACGTCGAGCCAAGATACTAATTAGCGAAGGAATAAAGGTTGCTCCGAGAATTGCAGCCCCTGGCCCAAAGATTAATGCGCTGCGAAGGACAACATCTGATTCGCCCCACTGATATCTCAGGTTGATCAACCCGCATGCAAAGAGTAAGTAACCACCCATTCGGTAGTTATTAATCCAATACTTATCCAGCTTCTCTGCTTTTTCCTTTTTTTCTGAGCTCATGTGATTATTCTATGAATGCAAACAGGAGTGCCGCTTTCGCGACACTCCTGTTTTTAGGATTCTTAACTAAAAGAAGCCACTAATCAATGATTAGTGATCGTCCTTCATTCCTTCTGCCATTGACTTCATGCGTGCAATCTTCAGAATTGTTAGACCGAATACGCACTTGGCTAGAACGTCAGCGATTGTGTATCCAACCTGAACAGTTACGAATGATGATGCTGAAGCGTCACCAACGATGTTGAAGATGTAAGCGATTGGGTATACGCCCCATGTTGCGATAAGAAGTAGACGCAAACGGCCTACAGTCTCTGCAACACCAGCTGGCTGGCGATCCAATGACTTTCCTAGCTCTACGAATAGTACGTAGAGGATGTAGATGAATGGAAGTGTTGATAGAACACCGTATAGCACCTGTGTGTTCTGATCATTTGAAATCTCACCTGGGTAACCAAGCGCGATCATCGCAGCTGAAGCTGGGACTAGACGCATGATGAGTGAGCGAGAAACTTCGCGAGTTAGAGCAAGTACAGCAATTACCTCTACTAGTAGTAGTGGCACAGTAAGTAGCCAGTCTACGTAGCGGTATGCCTCGTTGAATGAATCTTGTGATCCATCAAGCTTGACCATTCCATTTTCTGATGCATGCTTGAATGAATCAAAGATGCGTAGGTAGTGGTAGCCAGCGATGAATGTAACCATTGATGACATAACGAGAGCGTTACGGTACTTAGGTAGAACACGTTGCTGAGAAACTAGTGTGTAAATCGTGCAAGCGAGCATTGAAATTAGTCCAAACGAGAATACGTTATAGACCAATTGCCATTGGTTGCTATCTAGTTGCATTTAATTAGCCTCCGTGAGGATAAATGGAGAGATCCGTTTGACCTCTCTCAAACCGTTGACCCTGGGAGACCTCGAGGAGCTCCCTTGACCATCGATAACCATAGTGTGAACCTCCCGCCAGGGTTTTGCACCTGTCTAGGGGTCTTTTTTTCGATTTTTTTAATTATTTTTTCTGGCTTTACGCATGAAAAATGGGGCGATTTCCGGTACTCACCGGTATCGCCCCACTTTTTAAATCACTAGTTAAATTACTAGTTAGTAACTTATTGGCCTGCCCATATCTTCATTTCGGCAGCAAATGGATCAAGACCCATTGGCCCTAACTTCAATGCGTAGTTGTGGAACTTCTTCATATTGAACTTGTCGCCAAGTCGAACCTTCGCATCTTCGCGAGCAGTCATCCAAACACGTTCTCCCACCTTGTATGAGATTGCCTGTCCAGGCCAGCCCAAATAGCGATCGGTTTCACTGCGTGAATGATCCTCATCTAACAAGGCTTGCTCGTTGAGCAACTTGCGTGAACTTTCTGCGTTCCACACATTGCCATCAAAATCCTTGTAACCAAGGTGCATTCCGATATCAACAACAATACGTGCTGCACGTAGTGCTTGTGCAGATAGATAACCCATTTCAATTCCTGGCTCATCAAATGCGCCAAGTTCATTCATGAAACGTTCTGCATACAACGCCCAACCTTCGCCATATCCGCTGACCCATGCTGCTTGGCGTTGGTAACGACTCAGGCGATCCATTTCAACTGTTGTAGTTCCAACTTGAAGGTGGTGACCAGGAACTGCTTCGTGATACCACGTTGAAACTAGGTGCCAGTTACTGACTTCATTCTTACCCAACATCGGAATCCATGTTGTACCTGGTCGTGAAAGATCTTCAGAAGGTGGGTTGTAGTAAGGGGCTGAAGCGCTACCTTCTGGAGCAAGTCGAGCTTCACAGATTGCGATTTTTGGATCGATATCAAAAAACTCGCCATTCATACGCTTCATCGCAGCATCAGTGAAATCCTGCAAGTATTTAACGACATTTTCAGGTCCAATGACCTTGTACTTAGGATCATTATCCAAAGTATCGGCAACTTCGCGAAGCGTCTTTGCCCCAGGATTAATCACCTTGGCAAGTTCCCACATTCGATCGTTAATAGCCTTGAGCTCTTGCTTGCCCCATTCATATGTTGCTGGAAGATCAAGTTTCGCGCCCGTGAAGTAACGAGCCCACACTGCATAACGCTCTGCACCAACTGCATCATGTGGTGTTGCAATTGGAAGGTATTTTGTTCGCAAGAATTCTGCTGTTTCCGCAGATGCCTTTTCTGCAAGCTTTGCTGCTTCATGCATTGCTGGGTACTTTCCTTCTGCATCAAAGTTTTTGCACATCGCGCTGTAGCCGCCATTGGCATAGCTATCTAGCTGAGCGATGACACCATTTACTTGGCGCTGGGCAGTTGTTTTTCCAGATTTAGCAACTGTCATAATGGTTTCACACCACGACTTATAGGCACCTTCAACTGCTGCTAATCGCTTGGCTATATTGTCAAAATCCTGTGCGGTGTTCTTGGGCATTAATTCAAAAATTGAGCGAACATTTGATGGAGGTGATGACAAAACATTCCACAAGACAAATGCTTCTTGGCTATCGTGAAGTGCCAGACCTGATTCAAGTCGCTCAGTCATAACCGCTTTAGCGATTCGATCGATTTCATCAATTGGCTCAAGGGCTGCCAACTTTTTCAAAGTCTCACGAGTCAGGTTTGCACTGACTTCGGCCGCTGCAATTGAGAAGTCATCTAACTTGTCCTGGTTTAAACCATTTCCAAGATAGGTACAACCTATCGGGCTTAATGCTGCTTCTTGGTCGATGTAAACATCGCTGATTTCGAATATGGGTGATCTATGTGTCATTGCGCAAGTTTGGCAGTGCCTTTGGCCTTTGTCCACGGGTGAACCACTGTCTATACCCTAGGCTTACGAGGTGAGTCAGACCCCAGTAATTCCTCCCAAGCTACGTGGTTGGTTTCACTTGGGCGCAACTCCAGCGGTAATAATTGCATCACTAGTACTTTTCATACTCAGTGAATCCTCTTTGAAATTCGCGGTGGCTGTTTATTCCATAACTGCGATCATGCTCTTTAGCGTTTCTGCGGTTTATCACCGCGTCCCTTGGGTTCCCTCAAAAAAGAAGATTTGGCGCCGCTGGGATCATGCAAATATTAATTTGTTAATAGCCGGCTCATACACACCATTTGCTGTTGCATTACTTGAAGGTCGCGATCGAACAATATTGTTGTTGGTTGTTTGGATTGGCGCTGCTATTGGAGTTGGCTTACGAGTCTTTTGGCTCAACGCTCCGCGTTGGTTATATGTAGCAAATTACTTGCTTCTGGGTTGGGTTGCCGTTTTCTATACTCCAGCACTTTATCGGGCGGGTGGTTTATGGGTGTTACTTCCCATCGCTATCGGCGGACTCTTCTATTCAGTCGGGGCCATCTTCTATGCGCTCAAGCGCCCGGGGCGTGAGGCCAAGTACTTCGGCTTTCACGAGCT
>CAMDCL010000015.1 GCA_945890205.1 Bifidobacterium breve
CTGTTCCGCATTGATCGGGATGTAGATCCGAGCAATCGCACGGGTTTACGCATGGTTGTGAGCCGAGGGGAATCAATCCCAGCTCCCAATCACTTCCAAGGCAATACAGCAACGGTTATCACTCAACCTGATGCCGCTGCATTAGTGAATGGAATAGTCACTGGTGGATATCCGCACCACTTGGTCATCTCGTGGATCGATGTGCGACCAGGTATTCGCCAAATGGCAAAAATGCTTGGTATACCGGTAACAGAGTGGTAGAAACTTTAACAATGCTTAGTACTCAGCGAGCTTCGAGAATTGCTTCCCAATTAATGGAGTTGATCCATCTTCAAAGATTAATTCCGGGGGATAGGTTGCCATCTGAAAGACAACTTGCTGATCTACTTGAAGTGAGTCGTCCTAGTTTGAGAGAAGCCTTACACATCTTGCAGGCGCAAGGCTTAGTACACATCAAACATGGCCAAGGTACATATGTTCAAGAACCAATAGTTGCACAAGAATTGCGCGCATCGATGATGTCAAAGACACACGGGCTCCATGAATTGTTTGATGCACGTGAAGTCCTTGAAGTTCCAGCTGCTCGTTGGGCTGCAGAGAAAGCCACTAAAGAAGATATCCGTCACCTAAGAGCTACACTTAATCAAATCGATACTGTTACTTCTATTGATCCAATTGATTATGGGCAATTACAAACTCTTGATGCAAAGTTTCACCTAACAATTGTTGAAATTGCTGGAAATCCTTTCATCAATCAAACATTAAATGTTCTACAAGATGTCATGAAGATGTCCATGGAAACGACTTTGCGTCTGCCTGGAAGATCAGAGATTTCCCGAGTTGAACACAATGCGATCTTGAGTGCAATTGAAAGCGGAGATGGACTATTGGCCTCCAAACTGACTTTGGAACATATAACAGGGGCAAGGGATACAGCGATTTCTGGTGCTAAGAATCGAGAGGAAAAGTGAGTTTGGTTGAAGCGGTGTGTGTAGGTGTCATAACAATTGACACAATTGCTTTAGTTGAAAAGTATCCAAATGAGGATGAACGTGTCATCGCCCATAAAATCTCACGTGCAGGTGGAGGACCTGCAGCGGTCGCTGCAGTTGCTCTTAGTCGCTTAGGCGTAAGCAGCGCAATCGTAGGAACAATTGGTGATGATGCAGATGGCAAAGAACTTCTTCGAATCTTTGCTAAAGAAGGTGTTGATACTTCAGGTGTCTCGATTGGTGCGACCGCAACCGCAGGAAGCGTGATTGTTGCTTCTAAAGAACATAGCGCTCGTGCAATTAGCACCCGCCAACCAGTTATTCAAGCACCAATAAATGAGGCCGCAAAAAAGTTAATCGCTAATGCACAATGGCTCCATGTTGATCATGTAGGCATACAGCGTTTAGATGAACTGGGTGTTGCTCGTGGTAAAGGTCCTAAGATCTCCTTTGATGCCGGCTATGGCGTTGAAAGCTTTGATCCAATAGTTGTTGATCTCTTTGTTCCCACCGATCGACAGATGGCGCTTCGCTATCCAGGTGTGGATCTGGCAGTTGCTTTAGAAAATGACTCTTTAAAGGCTGAAAATACCGTAGTAGCAACGCAGGGATCAGCCGGAAGCGCTGGTTTTTCACCAGAAACAGGCCTGGTGACAGCACCTGGATTTAAAGTTGAAGTTACTAGCACCTTAGGTGCAGGAGATGTATTTCATGGAGCTTTAGTCGCGCAGTTGATACAAGGCCATTCATTGCAGGAAGCGATGCGTCGAGCAAACGCGGTTGCCGCACTTTCTTGTCGGGGCCTTGATGGCCAATCAATGATTCCAACAACAACCGAACTCGATGCATATCTGGAGGCACACTGATGAGAAAACCACTAACTAAATTAGCCCGTACATCAGGTGCTCTAGCCATGGTTGCTGTAGATCAGCGCGAAGCATTACGCGGAATGTTTGCACCTCACCAGAGCACTCCCGTTCCAGATTCACAGTTGACTCAATTTAAGGTAGATGTTGCACGCGAACTTTCACCTTATGCATCAGCGCTACTTGTAGATCAAGAGTTTGGAATCGATGCGATTATTGATCAAAAGGCTTTGCAAGGTAGTTGCGGATTAATCGCTGCAGCTGATCTATTGGTTGGTCCTGCAGGAGGAGCCGCAACAGATACAGCTGTTGATCCAGATGTGGATCCAATCCGTATGCGAGATATTGGAAGTGTAGGACTTAAGTTTTTAGTTTTGTGGCGCAATGATGAAACACCAGATATACGCGCAAAGTTAGTTGAAGATTTCAATAAGTTGTGTGCAGTTTCAGGTCTGCCATCAATTATTGAGATCATTGTGAAGCCACCGACGGATACTTCGCGAAGCTTTAATCGCGAAGAAGAGTTGATCATCGCAGCACGTGAAGCCGCTGCGTGGAAGCCAGATCTGTATAAGGCGGAGGTTCCATTTCACGGTGAAGGTGACTTAAATCTTGTGACAAAGAACGCTGACAGAATTTCAGAGGCTATTGGCTCTCCTTGGGTCGTTCTCTCAAATGGTGTGAAGCAACCATTCTTCAATGATGCGGTGAAGGCTTGTGCAATGGGTGGTGCAAGCGGTTTCCTTGCAGGGCGTGCTGTTTGGGCAGATATTGTCAGCGCACCTGATATTCCAAAGGCGCTGCGTGAAATCTCTATTCCTCGCTTGGAACAGCTGGCTGAAATCGTTGATACCCATGCAAAACCTTGGAGCAGTTGGAGTTAATTCTCGATCGCTACAAAGTTTTTATCAGGCTTAAGCATAGCTGCAATGGCATTTAATGCTAAACCTTGCCCCCACAACTGCATCCGATCGCTGCGAATAACACTGTAACCAAATGGTATGAGTTGTAAGACGGTTCCTGCACTTGTTCGAGTCAGGATTCCATCGCTATCTACATATGTAAGAGCCGCAGCAATTGCTCGCTTCCCAACTTGATCCAGTTGGTCCTTCATTTCGGGTAAGTGTGTTCCAGCCCTCAACATGGCAGCACCAAAGCCAGCGGTCGCAGAGGTTTCAAGAACACCTTTGTTTTCAACTTGGTGATCTACTAAAACATCCCAAATTCCATAATCAGGCAGTAGAGGAATCAACGCTGATAATTGATCTGCAAGTGCTCTCTTAATTGTTTCAAAGTTTGTTGGCTTGATAGTAAGAGCGGTGCAGGCATCCAAAAACTCTACGCAGGAAAGGGACATCCAAGCGTTGCCTCGACCCCAATAATTCCAGAGGGGTTCACCTTTATTTGAACCGTGTGCAAAGAGTTTCGTTTTTGGATTTTGCAACAATTGAATATGTGCAGCTAATTGTTCTCCAATAAATTCAACATACTCAGATTTCTTGGTTGCCACCCCATGATTTAGAAGAAAAGTTCCCATCATGTAGCAGGTATCTGCCCACACTCCACCAGGCCAGTGTTCAACTGCACCATTTGCCGCACGAGTAGCAGATGCTGGATCCATCACCCATTGTTCAAGTGTTGAATTGATCGCGGAGGCGTCAATAAACCCACCTGCATGTAGTCGTGAAGCGGCAGCACCCGGAGCAACATTATTAATGTGCCCAGATGTCAAGGCCCCTCGACCTGAGTACCAGTTGATGAGTCGATCTGGAATTGGTTGCTTTATCGTTTCGAAGTATCGAACCTCAGCTAAGAGATAAACACCTTCACCCCACGACCATTGAGGAAGTCCTGCATCCCATGTTGCATTGATGATTCGATCAGCGGTTTCCTGTAGAAAAGCAGGGGTCAAGGCCGCAGGGGCAAGCGGAGTCAGAGGTGGCGCTTCAAGAAGGCTCGAAGTCGTATCCTCGCCGGCCATTTTTATACCTGAGACTTTGGATGTAGTCGCTTTCCATTGACTACATCGATGCGCAGCTTCTCTTTTCCAAACTCAGCATCAAAGATGGAATCACTAGATTCAAGAGCAACCGCTGGATTATCAAGTCGTGGAGCCATTTCAGGTAATCCACCTTCAAGTTGCTCACTGATGCCATCGATCAAGAATGGACCTTCCCAATTGAGTTCAAAGCGATGCTTATGTTTCCAAGAAATCATAAGGTTCTTCTCATCAAAGGTTGGCTCATTTAACTTGCGAACAAAACCCTTAAACCCTGAGTAACTCTTCTTATCTCCAAGAACTGAAACATAAAGAGCACCATTGCCATTAGGTTGCCACTCTTGGTGGGCTGTATCTCCACTCTTTAAAGGAGAAAATCCACCAGGCGTTGCGACAGCAATGTAGCCATTGCCAACTCGACCAGCTAACCAGGATCCTTTTTGGACAAACTCATCCATCCACGGTGTTGGGAACCACAAATGCGTAAAATCTGGATACAACTGATCATTCAAAGCGTAAATCGCAAGAATGACATTCTCATATTGACGTACACGCGGCAAGACAAGATGTCCTGCCCACGCATTTGGTCGTACCGATGTAGCGTGACTAAATGCGGCTGGATAACTTGCAAATACCTGCACCTCTGTCGAAAGGGTTGCTCCCCAAACATGCTCTTGCAATCCTGGTAAACCTGCGCGGTAATCCTGAACAGATGAAAGCATTCCATCGCCGGTTCGCCACACATGTAGATCTGATGCATATGGACGTTCTAGTAAGTCGCTAGTAAATCGGTATTTACCCCGATATACCTGGCGACCATGCCATGTCTTGTTAAGTGAATGTGCGACCTTAACAATCATTGGCGGAAGCACATATCGCTTCGAAGTAATCAAAGTAGTCACAGGCAATACGGCAAGATTGAGCGCTCCCATACCCCACAACGCCCACATAATTGGTGCAGTTTCCTCAAATCGTGATGATCTTAGGGTTGTTGTATAGCTTCGACCATGTGCTGCACCATGTACGCCACGCCACGAGTTACTCGCAAGAGAGAACATCAACTTATCGAGCAGAGCCTCTGAAAACTGGCGAATCTCCTTATTGGGGGAGAATTCAATTAATGAAACTAATGCCAATGTATCAATTGCAAGATAAGCATTTGAGTCGTACTCGCTAAATCCACCTTCGAGCTTTAACTTCAACCACTCCAGTGCCATTTCTCGGCCTCGTTCAGAGTGTGCAGCACCAGTCAACTTGGCGTTTGTAAAAGTTTCCTTAGCAAAGAGATCACCAATTAAGTGCTCAGCTGTGTGCCACACAAATTGATGATTTTCTGTAAAGTAACACATTGCATCAAGACCTGGATCTTCAATCCAGTACTTGAAATTAAGTAACGCTGCTTTAACTTCCTCACGAACTCCGGCTTCCCATTGTTTTTCAGGAAACTTGTGCAGAACATGCACGAGACCAACAGCCTCGAAGTCTGCGCAATCTGCACGGGAAGAGATCATGGACAGCGCAGGCTTGAGATCCTCTGCCGTTACAACATACTTTGAGTTCTTGTCTAAACGAGCAAGGGCTCGTGCCGATGATGCATAACTATCTGCAACATGGTCAATTACCTCAGATCGCCAAACCTTTGGTGAGGTTTTTGGAACGGTCGTACGAACTCTTTCTGGAACATAAGCTGTTCTAAAGGTTCTAAAGACTGGTGTGCTTGGAGAATCAAGACGCAGCTCTAGGAAAATCTCGCCAGTATCTAACATGGTTGCAGTTACATCGCCATCGATCGCAGCCTTTGACTTTTCAGCCCTTTTAGCCGCACTTCGGATGTCGCTAACTTTGACCTTAGCTTTTCCTTGCTTAAATACCATTGCAACGCCATCACCTTGAGATTTGCTCTCTTTTACACGCACTCTAAGTCCAGGTGAGCCATGGAATTCAACAGAATCTGTTGTCCTTGCCCAGCGTTCAATCCCAACATTTTCAAGCTCTCTTTCAGCGATTTCCGATGCATACTCATCAGCACCAGGAGATGGAATAACTATTCGAACAGGCAAGCCTTCAATCTTTACTCGAACAGCATGTCGAACCTCTCGCAGAGAGATCTGCCATTGGGAGATAATTAATGTGCTTATTCCGGAAGGTAAAAGGGTCTTGATTGAGTGGGAAAGTGGCTGCATGTAGCCGAATAAATCAGTGCTCAATACCAATTCATCATTAAGCCAAACCTGAACCGGCCCTTGACTCTCTACAACAACATTGCGCCATTCAGGTTGATCAACTTCGATTTGTGTAGCCATAAGTGAGTGGCGATATTCTGGCGTGTAAGAAAAGTGGCTCCAATCAGCAAATCCATCATGGCCAGTATGAATTCGTGTCCACGTGTCACTGTTTATATCCGCGTTACCAGGTGCTTTCCAAGAAACTTCGCCACCTTCGATAACCGCAGGCATTGTTTGCTCCGCGATGAATGGGCGGTTCTTAAACAACTTAGCCTTCAGGGGAGCTATATCTGGACCATTTGTTAGAACCCAGCGTCCATCTTTACCAAAAGGATCGCCTGAATCCTTAAGAAGCTTTCCTAAATCATCAGCTGGAGTTATCCACGCTTTGGTGATCAACCAATCTCGAATAAATCCATTCTTATCCAGTAAATGAATGGTGCGATCGAAGTTATCGGTGAACCGTGGAATTTTTCTGACCTCTTTCTTGAGTTCGGATGCTTAAGAAATTTACTTAATTCCAGTCTGAGCAATTCCTTGGACAATTTGACGCTGCATGAAAACAAACATAAACAAAACTGGAATAATTGACATAACTGACATCGCCAAAACGATGTTGTAAGGTACAACTAACTGCCCATTTAAGAGAGCCAAGGCAACTGGCAGTGTGTAGAGCTCTTCTTTTTGTGCAATCAACAATGGCCAGAGGAAATCATTCCAACGCCACAGAATTGAGAAGATTGCAACGACCGCCAAGGCTGGTCGACACAGCGGCAAAACAATTCGCGCAAAGATCCTAAACTCGCCTGCGCCATCTATACGTGCCGCCTCGATTAGCTCGTCAGGGATGGTCAACATGTATTGGCGAATGATGAAAACACCTGTCGGGGTAGCAGCTGCAGGGATAATCATTCCCCAGTAGGTATTAACTAGTCCCAAAGATGATACGACCAAGTAAATCGGAATCAAAATGACCTGCAATGGAATCATGATCATTGCAAGTGTCAAGACAAATAGACCATCACGACCTCTAAAATTGTACTTTGCAAAGGCATAGGCGGCCATGGAGTTGATCAATAATGTTAGAACAGTTGCAACAACTGTCACTATTACACTGTTCGTGAAGTAGCGCATGTAGTTATACATCTGGAAAGCTTCGGTATAATTTGAAAATGCCCAAGTTGTTGGAAAAATCTTGGGAGGTCTTGCACTTAAGTCAGTTGGATCCTTAAAAGAGGAAAGTACAAACCAAATCACTGGTGCCAAAATCACAAAAGTCATTACCAAAAGAAAAGTTGTTCTAAGAATGCTTCCTACCGAAGGTGGCTTCTTGCCACTCATAGAGCTCCACTTATTTGCAGATGCCCGCTCTTGAAGCTTGCTCATATCGCCTGACGCTTCTTTCCAAGCAAGAAGTTAAGCGCTGTAAAGGCAAAAATGATCATGAAGAGAACGACTCCAGCCGCGCTACCAAGACCATACTGGATCGGCGTTTGGAAGGCACGATCATAAATGTATTGGACAATCAAAGTTGTCGCACCAAAAGGTCCGCCGCCAGTTAAGGTGTAAATAAAGTCGAAGGACTGGAAGCCATGGATAGTGGCCAAAATCAGGATGACTAGCGTCGTCGGCTTTAGCAGCGGAAGAATAATGGTCCGAATAATCTGTGGACGTGTTGCACCATCCATGGCGGCTGCTTCTAGGAGGCTTCTATCAATTCCCTGAAGTCCGGCCAGCAAAATAATTGAATAAAAACCTAAGTGAACCCAGACGCCGACAAAGATGACAGCAATCATCCCGAGCTTCGGCTCAATCAACCATCCAGGGCTTCCTCCACCTAAGGCCTCTAACAAAGAATTGAGGGGTCCAACTTTGCGGTCTAGTACATCGTTCCAAATAAGACCTACTACGACCGGCGAAAGCATTACAGGTAAAAACAGAATTGCTCTAAAGAAACCCTTTGCGAACTGCTGTTCATTGACAATCAACGCAAATGCGATTGAAAGTACTGTCGAAATAATCACGTAGAAAATCACGTAGATTGCAGTGTTTTTGGCAACCTCTGCAACGGTTGGGTCGCCAAAGATCGCTCTGTAATTGCCCGCGCCAACCGGGGTAAATGTGCGCCCATCGATACTGTCGTAAAAAGAAATCTGAAAACCACGAATTGCAGGCCAAATAATAAATGTTAAGAAAATAAACATGTTTGGTGCAACAAACAGGTACGGCATTAACCGCCGGCGCCAGTTAATTACTGAACGCCGGCGGTTAACCGTGGTACTTGAATTAGTCACAGGAGGTATTAATACCCTATTACTTCTTCAATGTTGCAAGCTTCTCATCGATAAAGACAATCTGCTTTGCAATTGCTTCCTTTACTGTGATCTTGCCTCCCATGACATCTGTCATCAAGTCACGTAGATTGTTGTAGATCAGTGCAGTCAGAGTTGGTACTGATTGGATTCCGTAAGCTGCAGCTGGAGTCTTTCCTGCATCTGCCTGGAAAACCGCCATATCTGACGAGCGTGTTGCGTACTTGACACCCTTTTCTACTAAATCAACGCGCACTGGCAACCAGAATGCGTTCTTGTCCATCTCCTCCATTTGGGCTGTATCTGCCAAGTAGTAAACGAAGTACGCTGCCAAATCAGGGGTCTTGCTTGTATTAAATGCAGTCAGGAACTTACCGCCAGGCCATCCTCCACCATTTAGTTCCTTAGGATTTGGAACTGCGGCAAACTCAAACTTTGCATCCTTTGCAAGGGATGCAACCTGCCAGTTTCCTGAGAAGAAAATTGGAGTCTGCTGCCCCAAGAAAATAGCTGTTGGCGATGAGTACTTAGTGCCAGTACCAATCCACAGATCGCGAGGTGCAAGATCGGCTACGTAAAGATCAGTAATCATCTTTACAGCCTTCTCTGCACGGAACTTGGAACTTCTAAGAACATTTCTCTTGTTCTTATCAACCATGTACGCACCGAAGTGGCTCATAACTGTTGAAACACGGTGACCTGTTTTATCAATCGCAAATGCATACTCAGATCCTGTTGCCTTTTGTACTTTCTTACCTGCAGCAATTAGTTCTGTCCAGTTCCAAGAGGTAGGAACAGCAACGCCAGCCTCTTTGAACATTTCAACGTTAATAAATGGACCATTGACTGTTAGATCGTAAGGAACACCAATTAACTTCTTAGTTGTTGGATGTGTAACCTGAAGTGTTGAACCCTTTAGGAATTCGGTTTTGTATTTACGGCCGAGGTACTTCTCAAGATCCAAAGAATCATTGATGTAGAGGCCTGGATTGTTTAAACGAGCAACATCTGGAGCATTTCCTGCAGCCAAACGAGCCTGTAGTGTTGGATCGTAATTTGTGAAAGGAATTACATCAAGCTTTACAGTTGCGCCGGTTAGCTTTTCAAAGGCGGCAATCTGTGACTTTGTTGTATCAAGTTCTGCTTGACTATCGTTGTAGAAGTAGTAAGAAATAGTCTTACCCTTCCACGCGCTTAGCTGAGCAGCAGTTGGTTGCAATCCAGCTGCTTGTGCTGAAGGGAGACCTGTTGCAACAAGGCCTGCCGACAACACGAGAGATGCTGCAATTGCAATCTTTGAACGAAGACTTTTATTCATAGTTGAAACCTCTCTGTTGAGACGAAAATAAGAGGAACTTCCTCTTATTCGCGTGGATGAATTCAATTAGAAAAACCAAGAATAAGCAACATCTGTAATCTGAAATAACGCCATGTTTGTGCCTTAATTGATAACATTTCTTTATAATCAAAAGTGCCCTACTATTTCGCTATGGAAATTCGCCCACAAATAACTCCAGAAGATGTCCAATCAAAGAGTGGTGACCATTTACGAGAGAGATTGGTGATTACCAACTTATTTCAAGTAAATCTCGTCACCTACATCATGTCTCACCATGATCGAATTCTGATCGGCGGTGTCTCATTAAATAAAGGCTCAGTGACCCTGGATGCCCCTAGTGGGTTAAGTGCTGAGTATCTCTTAGAGCGACGCGAATTGGGATTAGTTTGCTTAGAGGGATCTGTGGATGTCACCGTTGATGGTCAATTGTATGCAATGGACACCGAAGACATTATCTATATTGGTCGTGGCTCTAAAGTAATTTCATTAAGCGGTACTGCAGAAATCTATTTCACTTCCAGTATGTGCCATGCAGATCATCCAACTACTCACGTGAAAAAAGCTGATGCAGATTCTGTAGTAATCGGAGATGCGAAGAATTCCAGCGAAAGAACTTTACGAAAGTACATCCACGATCAAGGTGTTGCATCATCTTCGATGGCAATGGGCATAACAACAATTCATGAGGGAAGTGTCTGGAACACAATGCCTTGCCATGTTCATGAACGTCGCACCGAGGCATACCTTTATTTTGGGTTAGATGAATCCCAAAAAGTGATTCACTTATTTGGAAAGCCAGATCAATCCCGCAACTTCGTCTTAAGTAATAAACAAGCCGTGATTAGTCCTGCATGGTCTATTCACACAGGCGCAGGGACAACGAACTATAAGTTTGTATGGTCAACAGCAGGCGAAAACATTACTTACTCTGATTTCAATCCGGTCGAGACTAAGAACTTAAAGTAATGACATCATGGCTTCAGTCTCAATTTTCACTAACTGGGAAAAAGGCTTTAGTAACTGGTTCCAGCAAAGGCATTGGGGCGAGCATTGCAGTGGCAATGGCACAAGCAGGAGCTGACCTGGTTTTGGTCGGTCGTTCTGAAGATTCGCTGAAGTCAACGCATGATGTAATTGAAAAACTTGGCAAAAGCGTTGAAACCTTAATCTGTGATGTTCAGTCCCGATCTGAAATTTCAGCGGCGTTCAAGGACATTGATCAACTAAGTGTAGATATTGTCGTAAATAACGCAGGATCAATCTCTAGAGCACCAGCCATTGACGCCACAATGGAGGAGTGGGATCGCATAATCGATACAAATCTCAACTCGGTATTCCAAATTTCACAACTATGTGCAAGGCGGATGCTGCAAAAGGGTCATGGTCGAATTATCAATATCGCTTCACTACTTTCATTTCAGGGTGGAATTAACGTCCCCGCATACACCGCTAGCAAGCATGGAGTCGCAGGTATTACAAAAGCCTTAGCTAATGAGTGGGGTTCAAAGGGTGTAAATGTAAATGGAATTTCACCTGGGTATATTTCAACAGATAACACTGAAGCGTTACGTAATGATGCTGATCGAAGCTCATCTATTTTGGCACGTATTCCTCTAGGTCGTTGGGGTAATCCAGAAGATCTTGCAGCAGCAGCAGTCTTTTTAGCATCCCCTGCAGCTGCTTACATCAATGGCGAATTACTAACTGTCGATGGCGGTTGGATGGGTCGATGAATGAATCGGCTAATTATGATGAATCGCTTGTAGGCAACCTTCCTTTACCTGAACTTTTAATTTGTGCCGATGGAACAAGAGTCAACGATTCCACACACTGGATATCACAGCGACGATCTGAGATTTTATCTCTCTTTGAATCTCAGCTTTACGGAAAAGCCCCTTCAACGAAATTGGCAATCAGCCGTCAAGTTGTTTCCACTGATACCAGTGCGCTTAACGGTTTAGCAACCAGGCAAGAAATTCACATTTATGTAGGCGACGATAAAAACGGCACAAGAGTAGATTTACAGTTGTACACGCCTAAGAAGACAGCCCATCCAGTTCCACTGTTTCTTGGGTGTAATTTCAATGGAAATCACGCTGTTGATCCAGATCCCAAAATTCCAATCAACCACCGCTGGATGCGAAACACAGTTGATGAAAAGAGTGTTGTAAACCATTACGCAACAGAAAGTTCTCGAGGGTCGGAAAGTTCTCGTTGGCCTTTGGAAACAATTATTAGAAAAGGCTTCGCCGTAGCAACTTTTTACTACGGAGATGTAGAACCTGACCACGCAGATGGATGGAAATCAGGAATCCGCGGTGAGCTTTTAAATCTTGGTGGGAGTAAGGATTTTGAACCAGATTCTTGGGGCGCAGTTGCGGCATGGGCTTGGGGTCTGAGCCGGGCCCTCGACTATCTCGCGACTGATCCGGCAATTGATAGTGAAAGAGTTGCAGTGATCGGACACTCCCGTTTGGGTAAGGCGGCGTTGTGGGCAGGTGCAATGGATACTCGATTTGCCATGGTGATTTCTAATAACTCTGGAGCAGGTGGCATTTCACTTGCACGGCGTCATTTTGGTGAATCTATCTCTGATCTGAATGAAAACTTTCCTCATTGGTTTTGTGGCAACTACAAGAGCTATAACAATTGCCCTGAAAAGTTACCCGTAGATATGCACCAATTAGCAGCCCTGATCGCTCCAAGACCCCTTTACATCGCAAGTGCAGAAGAGGATCTGTGGGCTGACCCGCGGGGCGAGTTCCTTGCGGGAAAGTATGCCGAACAGGTTTATACCTTGTTTGGGAAGGCGGGATTGGGAGTATCGGAGTGGCCGTCGGTAAATAATCCTGTCGGAGAATTTATTGGTTATCACATTCGTAGTGGTAAACACGATGTGACCACCTATGATTGGCACCAGTTTATTCAGTTCGCGACGAAGCACTTTAGGAAGTCATAATGATTGAATTAATTAAGAGTTTGAGAATTGTTCCAGTAGTAGCGATCAGCGATGCCTCGAAGGCAGAGGAATTAGCAGCCGCTTTAGTTTCCGGTGGTTTGCCAATTGCAGAGATTACTTTGCGAACACCTGCAAGTCTGGAGGCTCTAAAAATTGCCGCTAACAACAAAGATTTGCTAGTCGGTGTTGGTTCATTGCGCACAGCTGATGACCTTAAGAAAGCAATTGATGTCGGTGCAAAATTTGCAGTATCTGCGGGGTTTTCACCATCAGTTGCGATCGAAGCCCACAAACACGGCATTCCATATTTTCCTGGTGTCTCAACACCAACAGAAATGCTCCAAGCAATTAATGAAGGAATAACAACTTTAAAATTCTTCCCTGCAGAAACCCTTGGAGGCGTCAACGCCCTAAAAGCGATGTCAGCTCCTTTCCCAGGAATTTCATTTATGCCTACAGGCGGGATAACGGCGGCAAATGCTAAGGATTACCTGCAGCTGTCTTCAGTAGTCGCCGTCGGAGGTTCCTGGATGGTTGCGCAGAAACTCGTTGATGCAGGAGACTTCGAGGCGATTATTTCTCTCACTAAAGAAGCGGTAGAGGTGTGTGCTCAATGAATATAAAGCCAGTTTCAGAGTGTGCTTTTGATCAGATTTCACTAGGCGAAGTTATGTTACGACTTGATCCAGGTCAGGGTCGAATAAAGACCACCCGCACCTTTGATGCCTGGGAAGGTGGCGGTGAGTACAACGTTGCCAGAGGTTTGCGTCGTTGTTTTGGATTACGAACCGCGGTAGTTACGGCTTTCGCTGAAAATGAAATTGGGCGCTTAGTGGAGGATTTGATTTTACAAGGCGGAGTAGACACACGATTTGTGCATTGGAAAAAGTATGACGGAATTGGTCGCACAACACGAAACGGTTTGAATTTCACTGAAAGAGGGTTCGGCTTAAGAGGTGCGGTTGGAGTTTCTGATCGAGGTAACACCGCAGCATCACAATTGACCGCTGATTCAATTGATTGGGACAGCATTTTTTCTCAAGGAGTTCGGTGGTTTCACACCGGAGGAATCTATGCAGGTTTATCTGAATCAACTCCGGGTGTCATTGAAGCTGCCATGAAGAGTGCCAAAAAGCATGGAACAAAAATTTCATATGATTTAAATTATCGGCCAAGTCTTTGGAGCGCCATAGGAGGCCAAGCAAAGGCTCAAGAAGTAAATCGCAAGTTAGCTCCATTTGTAGATGTCATGATTGGAAATGAAGAAGACTTCACAGAATCACTAGGATTTAAAGTTGAAGGATTAAGTTCAAACTTCACTGAGATTGACCACAGCGCTTTTGGTGCCATGGTTCAAGAAGTTGTAAAGACATATCCAAATCTAGAAGTAATTGGTACAACTTTGCGTAAGGTGCACAGCGCATCAATCAATGATTGGAGCGCAATTGCGTGGTCAAAAGAAACTGGCCTGTTGCAATCTAAACTCTATGAGAATGTTGAAGTTTTAGATCGAGTTGGCAGCGGCGACAGTTTCGCTTCAGGATTAATTTTTGGTCTGCTGGATGGTCGCACTATGCAAGAGGCTCTTGAACTAGGCGTTGCTCATGGTGGTTTAGCTATGACCACACCTGGCGATACAACTATGGCCTCATTGGCAGAGGTGGAAAAGCTTGCTCGTGGTGGAAGTGCTCGCGTAGAGCGTTAACCCCAGAGTTCTTTGATCTCAACTACTCGGCCCTCATTGATGCTCTTATGAGCGGCAAGGCCCGTTACTACGCTAGTTACGCCATCTTTTAAGCTGACCTCAGCAGGGGTTGAGTTCAGGATCGCATCACGGAACTTGGTGTGTTCAATATATGAAGCACCGTAGTGGTGGCCCATGTACTTAACATCGTAGTTATGAACGATCTTTTGTTCATTTCCACGTGCACGGCTTGCACCGCGAGCCCAAGTTGATAGATCTCCAACTGATTCGCGTCGTGACGCACGAACAACCTGTGAAGGCAAGAAAGATTCAATCTTTCCTTCATCACCAATAATAGTCAGAATCTCTTTGTCAAAAGAGCCTTCTCCAAACATGCATAGATCTAACATTCCACGAGCACCACTTGCATATTCAAGAACAACGTAGGCGTTATCCAACATATCTGATTTCTTACCGTCGTACCTTTCATCTAAGTGGTTAACACTTTGACCACCAGATGCAAATACACGTACAGGTTGTTCGCCGATAACAATGTCCATCAAGTTGAAGTAGTGACAACATTTTTCAACAAGGGTTCCACCGGTGCGTTCTGCAAAACGATTCCAGTTATCAACCTTTGGATAAAAGGGCTCGCGGTGTTCGCGAATTGAAACCTGATGAATCTTTCCTGCTTCGCCCTCGGCTGCTCGAGCAATTGCCTCGGCAACTGGCGGCATAAAGCGGTATTCAAGTCCCATCCATGTCATGGCGGTGCGTGCATCATCCCAACTAAGAATTGATTTCAAATCTTCAACAGTTGTCGCAAGCGGCTTTTCAACAAAGACAGCTAATTCAGTTGCGAGCGCATCCTTCAGTACCGCTGCATGGGTGTCATTAGGGGTGGCGATGACTACCGCATCGACCAATCCTGAATCCAGCAAAGCGCGGTGATCGGTGAAAACCTTGGCGCCAAGAGCCATAGCAAGGGCGGCCTCCTGAGATGGCGCATGAGGGTCGCTGATGGCGGTGACTGTGGCTCCACCCATCACCTTGATATTCTCAATGTGCTCTCGACCCATACTGCCCGCGCCGATAATCCCGTACCGAAGCTCTGATTTCATGGCAACAGGTTAGACCACTTCACAATTGTTTAGGAGGGGGCTAGACGGAACACGCTCAACTGTCCTAGACTCCCGCAAGAGGTCAGACCACTACCCATTTATACGCGAAGAGAGGCATGTGTAGATATGGCAATAACTCCACCGCAGTATCTGCTCCACCATGATGGCGACAACGTTGCTGTTGCGATGGAAGATCTGCAACCAGGAACTCTTCACGGTCGTTCCGTGAAGGAAGGAACCGAGGGCACCGCGGTGCTTAACCACGCGATTCCACTAGGACACAAATTTGCTCTCACAGATCTTGCTGAGGGTGACGCAATCATTAAGTACGGCATCAAGGTAGGACTTGCATCAGCTGCCATCAAAAAGGGCGATTACATTCACACACACAACATGAGGAGTTATCGATGGGAAGCAAGCCGCGCTTAATGGGATACCGCCGCGAAAACGGCACGATGGGTATCCGCAATCACGTAATTATTTTGCCTCTTGATGATCTTTCAAATGCAGCTGCTGAAGCTGTTGCAAAGGTTATTCCGGGAACAATGGCCTTGCCTCACGCATTTGGTCGCCTGCAATTTGGTGAAGATCTACAACTAACCTTTGACACACTTATTGGAACTGGCGTAAACGCAAATGTTGCAGCGGTTGTTGTCATTGGTATCGAACCTAAGTGGACACAACGTGTTGCAGATGGAATCGCAAAGACTGGAAAGCCAGTTGCAGCCTTTTCAATTGAGGGTAAGGGTGATCTTCAGGTTATTCAAGAAGCTAGCCGTGTTGCAGCGATGTTTCTACAGGATGCATCTGGTCTTGTTCGTACAGAAGCTGAAATGGGCGACATGATCATGTCAATCAAGTGTGGAGAATCAGATACAACATCTGGTCTTGGCTCTTGCCCAACAACATCACAAGCAGTTGATCGCTGGGTTGATGCTGGGGGAACTGTTTTCTTTGGAGAAACTTCAGAGCTAACGGGTGGAGAGCACCTCATCGCAGAGCGTTGCATTGATGCAGCTACACGTGACTTGTTCCAGGTGACATATGACAACTACATCAAAGTTATTGAAGCAACCGGTGCAAACCTACTTGGCTCACAGCCAACACAAGGCAACATCGCTGGTGGCCTAACAACGATCGAAGAAAAGGCCCTTGGAAACATCGCAAAGACTGGCTCCGTCCCTGTTGTTGGTGTATTGACACCTGCACAAATGCCTGATGCCTCAAAGCCTGGTTTGTACTTCATGGATTCATCATCTGCAGCGGCAGAGTGCGTAACTCTGATGGCAGCAGGCGGAGCGGTAATTCACCTGTTCCCAACAGGTCAAGGAAATGTTATTGGTAATCCAATCGTTCCAGTTTTGAAGTTAACTGCAAATATCAAGACAGCTAAGTCAATGACTGAGCACATCGATCTTGATGTTTCAGGTTTGCTTCGTTACGAGTATGACCTAACCAAGGCTGGCGACATGATGATGGATGTCATTTATGACACTGTTAATGGTCGTCTATGCAAGGCTGAAGTTATGGGTCACCGTGAGTTCACATTTACGAAGTTGTACATCTCTGCATAATGATTCTGATCTCTGAAGATGTATGGGGAACTCCCTTCCAAGTACTGGAAGGGAGTTTTCCCATTACTCGTAATGATGATTTGTGGAGTAACCCTGAAGAGCTTAAATCTGCGCTTAAGGATGCAACCGCACTTGTAGTACGAAACAGAACTAAAGTAAGTGCAGATGTAATCGCAGCTGCACCCAAGCTAAAGGTAATTGCACGCGCAGGTGTTGGCTTAGACAATATTGATTTGAAGGCGGCAGATGCTGCCGGTGTCGTAGTAGTTGCAGGACTTGGCGCAAACGCGGTAAGCGTTGGTGAGTTAACACTTGGTTTAGCTCTTTCACTGCTTCGCAACATTCCAGGCCATGATGTGGCAACCCGTGATGGTGGATGGGTTCGCACGCCAGGCCGTGAACTCTCTGGTTTAACATGGGGATTACTGGGATGTGGTGCAACCGGAGTTGCAACAGCCCAACTGATTCAAGGATTTAACTGTGAAGTTATTGGTTTTGATCCATATGCAAAGAATCCGTCAGGAATTGAATTAACAACCTTTGAAGATGTTTTAAAACGCAGTGATGTACTCAGTATTCATATGCCTTCAACACCTGAAACCAATGGAACTATTAACGCGCAGACGCTGAGCCTTATGAAGCCAGATGCGATCATCGTCAATGTCGGTCGCGGAGAAGTCATTAATGAAGCAGAGCTCATGACAGCTCTAAAGGCAAAAACTATTGCTGGGGCAGCTCTCGATGTGCGTGCCCAAGAGCCTCCTGTAAAGGGCGAAATGGAGCAGATACCTAACTTAATTCTGACTCCACATGTTGCAGGAATAACAAGAGAGAGCCAACTACGTATCAATCAGATATTGGTGGCAAATATTGAATTACTCTTAAACTCAAAGCCTGCCACCCATGCAGTGGGGGCGTTAAAGGAAAGTAGCAACTAAATGCCTCAGTTAACCGTTGGTTCAGCGATTGAAAAGGCACAAGGGTTGCTGGAAGCCGCGGGTGTTCCATCAGAACAGGCGGTAACAACTGCTCGTTGCATTGTCGCAAGTGATCGATGGGGTATTGGAAGCCATGGATTAATGCGTCTGCCCTTTTATCTCGCACGTTTACAAGCAGGTGGAATTAAAGCTGATGCTCACTTAAAAACCGTTACAGATCTACCAAGCCTGGTTGTATTTGATGGTGATGATGGTTTGGGACATTGGCAGCTACAACATGCTGCAGAGGTTGCAGCAGAACGTGCGATGATCAATGGAGTTGCAGCTGTAGGCGTTGGTCGCTCTAATCACTGCGGTGCTCTTGGAATCTATGTCTGGCCAATGATCAATCGTGGCTTAGTTGGTATTGCTTTCAGCACAGGTCCTGCTGTTATGCCACCCTGGGGCGGAAACAAAGCTTTGCTATCTACCTCACCATTAGCTGCTGGCATTCCAACAGATCCTCCAACAGTTATTGATCTTGCAACTAGCGCGGTTGCTCGAGGCAAGATTCAAGCAAAGGCACAAGCAGGTGCCGAGCTAGAACCAGGTTGGGCATTTACTAAAGATGGTGCACCAACTACAGATGCGAAGGAAGCTCTTGCTGGAATGCTTGCACCACTTGGTGGCGTCAAAGGTTATGCAGTTGCTGTACTAGTTGAGTCTATAACCGGAATGTTGATCGGACCAACCCTTGCCAAGAATATTCCAGATATGTTTGCAGCCAGCCAAGATGCATTGCCACAGCAGATTTCACACTTTGTTATTGCCATAGATGCAGCCAAATTATCGGTAGATGGCGCTAATAATCGCACCAAAGAGTTTGTTTCAGAGGTTGGTACAGCAGGTGGACGGCTACCAGGAGCTAACCGCGTAAACCCTGAAAAACTCAAACTTGATGATGAAATAACCATTACCGATCAAGTCTTTGCCCAGCTAGGTTTTTAAATGGTAAAAACCTACGCACCAGGCTTTGGCTTAATCGGCGTATTGGTAGCCATTGCATTTCAAATCAATCAAATGCAATCGGCGATTAGCCCACTTGCCTTATGTGTGGCCTTTGGATTCTTAGTTGCAAACTTTGCACAATGGCCGGCGTTTGCAGCTCCTGCAACTAAGGTGTCAAGCAAAACAATCATGCGTATTGGTGTTGCCTTGTTAGGTGCACAGGTAAGTGTTGTCTCACTAGAGGAGATAGGTCTTAGAGGTGTAATCACAGTAGTAATCGTTGTGACCTTTACGATCTTTGGAATCTTAGGACTTTCAAAGCTGTTTAAGATGTCTGGCGAACTTGGTCTTCTCATCGGTGTTGGCTTTGGTGTTTGTGGAGCAACCGCTGTTGCAGCGATCAAGCCTCAAACTCGTGCGACGGAAGAGGAGACTTCATATGCAATTGGCTTGATTGCTCTGTGCGGAACTCTTTCTATCTTTATGCTGCCCCTGATTGGTCATGCACTCAATCTTGATACTCGCGAGTTTGGTGCATGGGCAGGTGCAGCGGTACATGATGTAGGACAGGTTGTAGCAACAGCTTCTGTATGGGGAGATGATGCTGATAGGTACGCAATCGTGGTAAAGCTTGCGCGGGTCTGCTTGCTTGCCCCAATAGTTTTGATCTTGTCATTGCGTCACCGCCGCTGGTTAACATCACAAGGCAAAGAAGCGGTTGAATCCGCCAAGGTTCCATTAATTCCCTTCTTTGTGCTTGGGTTCATTGCAGTTGCAACTCTGAACAATGTTGTTGATATCAATGACGGCCTGCATGACAACATCGTTTTGCTCAGTAAGTTGATGCTCGGTGCTGGATTAGTTGCTCTGGGCTCAGGTGTTAGATGGAAGGCGATCCGCGCCATCGGCCCACGCCCAATGGCTATGGGAATGCTCGCCTGGGTGATTGTGGCGGGGGTAGCACTGGCCGCGGTCAAAGTTACCGGTCTTTGACACATACCCCCGGGGGTATGATAGGTTTGCCTTAGGTACTACAACTAAGGAGATAAACCATGTGTTCACCAGTAACGTGTAATTCATGTAGGAAAGTAACTTGGTCAGGGTGCGGTCAGCACATTGAAGAAGCGCTAGCTGGCGTAGCTGAAGCAGATCGTTGTAAGTGCTAATAATGGCAACCAAGAAAATTGCACATGTTCTCTCTGATGAGGAACAGATCGAAGCGATCGCTAAGAGAATCAAACGTGCACAAGGTCAGCTCGGGGCTGTGGCGAGAATGCTTGAAGAAGGCCGTAACTGCGAAGAGATCGTGACTCAAATGTCAGCGGTCTCTAAAGCGGTAAATACCGCTGCCTTTACATTGATCTCAGCAAGCCTTAAAGAGTGCATTGTCGAAGGTAAGAACAACTCTGAAGCGGTTACTGCTCAACTACAAAAACTATTTTTAAGTCTGGCATAAGGGGAAAAAGAGATGAAAAGAGTTATCGCACTAATCGCAGCAGCGTTCTTGCTCGCTGGATGTTCATCAACTTCTAGCACAATAGATCTGAGTGTCACAGAGTTTTCAGCTAAGGCCGCTGAGTCAGGTGTTGTCACACTGGATGTGCGCACACCAGCCGAATTTGCCGAGGGTTACATCGAGGGTGCACGTCTGATCGATTTTCAAAGTGGAAACTTTGAGAATGAGATTGCAACCCTTGATAAAAACGCTACTTACGCCGTTTACTGCCGCAGTGGCAATCGATCAGGTCAAGCTGTAAAGGTCATGCAAGATGCTGGATTTACAAATGTCTTCAACATGAACGGTGGAGTCATTGATTGGGCTAATGCAGGCCTGCCTCTGGTCAAAAACTAATGCGAGTAATCATTATCGGAGGTGTTGCCGGCGGAATGTCGGCAGCAACACGTTTGCGTCGTTTAGATGAATCCGCCGAGATCATTGTTCTTGAAAAGAGTGGGCATGTTTCATATGCAAACTGCGGGCTGCCTTATTACGTAGGTGGAGTCATTGAAAATGAGAAGGATTTACTGCTACAAACACCAGCTAGTTTGCATGCGCGTTTTCGCCTAGATGTTCGAGTCAGCACAGAAGTTCTTGCAATAAATCCAAGTAAGAAGACTGTTGCCGTTAAGAACCTTATTTCTGGTGAGAGTTCAGAGATGGATTACGACAAGTTAATTCTGAGTCCAGGTGCTTCACCCGTAGTTCCACCAATTCCCGGAATTGAACGTGGCATGACCTTGCGCACCGTTGAAGATGTTGAAAAGATCGCAGCAAGTGTTGGCAAAAAACCAGCAAGCGCAGTTGTTATCGGTGGCGGATTTATCGGTGTAGAAATCGCTGAAAACCTTGTTCATCGCAAAATTCCAACCGCACTTGTTGAAGCAACAGATCAAGTACTGATGCCTTTAGACCCAGAGCTTGCAACTCTGGTTGCCCAGGAAGTGCGTTCACACGGTGTTGACCTTCGTCTTGGATCAAGCGTTGTAAAGATTTCATCTGATTCTGTAGAGCTAGCAAATGGTGAAGTTCTACCAGCCGAGATCGTTATCTTGGCCATCGGAGTTCGTCCCGAGATTGGCTTAGCAAAGGCTGCAGGGCTTGAGATCGGTACACGCAATGGAATTAAGGTTGATGATTTCAATCGCACAAGTAATTTAGATATTTACGCAGTGGGAGATGCCGCGGAAAAAACTGATGCTCTTGATGGAAATGCAACCCTGGTACCTCTAGCAAACCTTGCAAATCGACATGGTCGCGTAGTTGCTGACCACATCTGTGGCTTAACGGTTCGTCCAGTAAAAACTATCGGAACTGCAATTGTTAAAGTCTTTGATTTAATGATTGCAACCACTGGCTGGAATGAGAAGCGCCTAAAGGCAGCAAATCGTCCACACCAAGCAATTCATATTCACCCAAACTCACATGCTGGTTACTACCCAGATGCAAAACAAATGACTTTGAAGTTGATCTTTGATCCAAAGAGCGGCGAAATCCTTGGCGCACAAGGAATTGGTATTGAGGGTGTTGATAAGCGAATCGATGTCATTGCAACTGCAATGCGCGGAGGAATAACCGCACCAGAGCTAGCTGATCTTGAACTTGCATATGCGCCGCCATTTGGCTCAGCCAAGGATGCGGTCAACATGTTGGGCTATGTTGCTGAAAATGTTGTCTCTGGGGTTTCAAAGATTGCTCAATGGAATGAAATTGATGAGTACCGTGCCAAAGGTTACGAACTCCTTGATGTTCGTTCTGAAGCCGAATGTGGCCGCGGAATCATCCCTGGGGCGATAAATATCCCTGTTGATGAAATCCGTGATCGATACTCAGAGCTAAAGAACAAAAACCTTTTAGTCAACTGCCAAGTTGGCTTGCGCGGACACACAGGATCAATGCTCCTAAAGGAGCTTGGCTTCAATGCAGTAAATCTTGATGGCGGATATCTCACCTGGAGCAATTCTCCAGCTGCGAGTAAACAAGAGAAGAGAGAAAACAATGTGTAGCAGAACAACTTGTCGTAAATGTGGAAAGCCAAGCTGGTCAGGCTGTGGTCAACATATTGAGATCGCCCTAAAAGGTGTTGCAAAGAAGGATCGCTGCCAAGGACATGCAAATGATCCCAAGGAGCCAGGATTCTTCAGCAAGATGTTTGGGAAGAAGTAACCATTAAAGCCAAAGCTCTTGTAGCGCTGCAGTTTGGCCTCTTAGGAGTTCTTTTCCTAAAGCCAGCTGGAGCAATACTTGTTGAATCTGATTCTTTTGCTTGGATCTCGACTGGACTTTATTTAGGGGCTTTAACTATTTTTGCCTTTGCATACATTGCACTGCGTCCCTCATTAAGGGTTTCACCTATTCCTAAGCCAGGTGCACCCTTAATAACTGTGGGTATTTACAAATGGTTTCGTCATCCAATGTATCTCGGAGTATTGATGTTTGGCCTAGGAATGTTGATCAACAACTTCAATCTTCTTTCTATTGCAGCCTTTGTAGCCCTTTCAGCAAACATGGTGGTCAAGGCTAATTATGAAGATCGTTTATTAAGGACTCGTCATTCCAATGCAATTGAGTACCAGCAAAGCGTTCTTGGTTTATTTGGGAGAAAAAGTGCCTAACTGTTTTACTTCTTTGCTAACCTGGAGCACAAAGCGCTGGATCGTTGCAGTAAGTGTTGGCGTATTAACATACTTCGTAATTGCTTTACCTACAGCTGTAGTTGAAAACCCAATCTTTGGAAGAGATATCGCTGTAACAAATTGGTCTGTAACAGTGATTGTGATTTCATCAATTCTAACTGGGCTATTAACCGCAACCTACGTGAAAAATGAGTTCTCAGATGAGAACCCAAGACAGTTAAAGATTGGTGGTTTGGGTGCGCTGCTCTCTTACTTTGCAGTTGGATGCCCTGTCTGTAACAAGTTGGCTTTAGTTGCCCTTGGATACTCAGGGGCTATTCAGTATTTTGCACCAATTCAGCCATATCTTGCCGTTGCTGGGATTGCATTACTTATGTACTCCCTTCGGATGCGTCTTAACAATGAATACTCATGTTCACTTCCTTTTCAAACAACAAATAAGTCGATAGGAGAAAACGATGGCGGCAATTAATGTGACTGAAGCGCAGTTCGAGGAGTTAATCCTTAAAGAAGGAACTGTTCTAGTTGATTTCTGGGCTGCTTGGTGCGGGCCATGTCGCTCATTTGCTCCAATCTTTGAAGCCGCTTCAGAGAAGTACCCAGATTTAACCTTTGCAAAGGTGGATACTGAAGCAGAACAATCTCTTGCCGCCGCTGCAGGAATTACATCTATCCCAACATTAATGATATTTAGAGATGGAATTCTTTTGTTCAGCCAGCCTGGTGCGCTTCCAGCCCCTGGACTAGAAGATTTGATTTCACAGGTTTCAGCTCTGAATATGGATGAGATTCGTAAGGAAATTGCCGCTGACCCTGCCAAACCATCCAGCATCTGAGATGCGTCCCTTGGCTACGATCTGGTGGGATATTGAGCCATTTCTTGCAGGCATTCACGCTCAAACGTAACCCTTTTGTTACCTGAACTTCCTATCAATTGAGCCTGCCCAGGCGTAGATTTCCGAGTGTCCAAGGGATTTGCCCCTCAAAACCCAATGACCTTCGAAGGCTCAATTAAATAGAAAAGGACGATGATGTCAGAAAAAAATAATGGCATTTCCCGCCGCTCGGTACTTAAGGGTGCTGCAGTTGGTGGTTTAGGAATCGCAGCAGGTGGATCTCTACTTGCAGGTTGCGGTTCAAGCGCTAGCGGTCCACTTGCATACGGAGCTCGCTCTGTTGATGCAGGCCCAACAGCACAAAACGAAGCTTTACTTGCTGCGTACACAGCAAAGACAGGCAACGAAGTTACATATAACGCAACTGAGTCAAATGCATTCCAGAACAACCTCTCACAGTATCTACAGGGAACACCTGATGATGCATTTGAGTGGATGGCTGGATACCGCATGCAGTTCTTCGCAGAGCAGGGTCTGCTTGCAGATCTAACTGGCGTATGGGACACAATTGGCGATCAGTATGACGAGAGCTACAAGATTGCTTCAACAGGTCTTGATGGCAAGCAGTACTTCGTTCCAAGATCTTGGTACCCATGGGGTCTTCACTTCCGTAAGTCAATGTTTGCTGACTTGGGATTGAATGCTGACAACGTAACAAACTGGGATGAGTTCCTCAAGATGCTTGATGGAATGAAGAAGAAGGGTCTTGTTGGTTTCGCTGCCGGAGATAAGGGCGGCTGGGAAGCAATGGGAACATTTGACATTCTCAACGCACGTATTAACGGATACCAGTTCCACGTAGATCTACTTGCAGGCCGCGAACA
>CAMDCL010000016.1 GCA_945890205.1 Bifidobacterium breve
AACCTTTCAAAGGGCGAAGATGTAATGATCAACGATTTCGGTAAGTTCAAGAAGGTTGATCGCAAGGCACGTATGGGACGTAACCCATTCACCGGCGAGACAATCAAGATCAAGGCTTCAAAGAAGGCTCGCTTCCTACCTGCAAAGGCGCTCAAGGAAGTTATCTCAGGAGATCGTAAGTTGGCTCCTGCACCAAAGCCAGAGCCAAAGGTTGTTGCAAAGCCAGCAGCTAAGAAGGCGGCTCCAAAGAAGGCTGCGAAGAAGTCAGCTAAGAAGGCGGCTCCAAAGAAGGCTGCGAAGAAGTCACCTGCTAAGAAGAAGCCAGCAGCGAAGAAGGTTGTAAAGAAGGGTAAGAAGAAGTAATTCTCTTTACTTTAAAGACGGGGTCGGCTAACGCTGGCCCCGTTTTTGCATGTACAGCACTAGTATTTCTTCCATGACGGAGTACAAGGTTTCATACGCTCCTCCAAAGGGTAAACCTCTTGGGACAAACCTCGCCTTTAAAGTTGGTACCAAGGTGATGATTCCCATTATGAATTTAATTGCAAAGAAGGTTTGGCGAGGCGGTGAAAACCTGCCGAAGACCGGCAAGGTTATTGTGGCCAGCAATCATCTCTCCTATTTAGATGTCCTATTTCTCACCCATTTTCTCTTCCGAAATGGTCGCGCCCCTCGATACATCGGCAAGGAAGGTGTCTTCAAGGTTCCAGTAATTGGCAAGATAGTTTTGGCAGCTGGAATGGTCCCGGTTGCACGTGAGAGTAAGGATGCTTCTAAAGCTTTAGATCACGCGGTGAAGTTACTTGAGGGTGGTCACTGTGTTGGCGTTTACCCTGAAGGCACATTAACTCGTGATCCAGATGGTTGGCCGATGGTTGCAAAGACCGGGTTGGCCAGGTTAGCAATTGCTACCCGCACGCCTATTGTTCCAATTGCGCAGTGGGGCTCGCAGATTGTGATGCCAACCTATGAGAAGAAGTTAAAGGTATTTCCTCGTACACCTATTCAGATCTTGGTAGGAAAGCCCTTGGATCTTTCAGCATGGTATGGAAAAGAGAATGACCCTGAGGCCCTGCGGGAAGCAACAGCCTTTGTGATGCGTGAGTTAACAAATTTGCTGGAACAACTTCGTGGCGAAAAACGTCCAGTAGAAATCTTTGATCCACATCTTTCCACCCTTCCTCGCATCGGCAACTTTAAGAAGGCAAGGAAGAAGTGAGCAAGGTTGTAGTTTTAGGTGCCGGTCAATGGGGAACAACGATGGCCCAGGTTCTCTGTGATGCCGGAAACCATGTGTTGATGTGGGGACGCAGCCAAGAGTTAGTAGATGAGGTCAATGAAAAACACACAAACTCTAAGTACTTAGATGAGAATATTTTGCCGGTTGGATTAAAGGCAACCACTGATTTATCCGAGGCCTTTGAGTACTCAAATATTTATGTATTGGCGGTACCGGCGCAGACACTTCGTGAAAATCTCACCTCATGGAAGCCGATGGTTCAACCCAACGCGCTCTTTGTCAGCACCCTTAAAGGTATTGAGTTGAGCACAATGTCTCGCATGACCGAGATTATTGCTCAAGTTTTAGATACTCAAAACATTGCAATTATTACCGGCCCAAACCTTGCCAATGAGTTGATTTTAAGGCAGCCAGCTGGTGCGGTTGCGGCAGCGACAACCCTTGGCGTAGCTGAAAAGGTTCAGCAGCTTTTCACAACTCCGTACTATCGTGTTTACACATCGGTAGATGTTTTAGGGTGCGAGCTTGCGGGTGCGATTAAGAGTGTTATCGCTTTGGCGGTTGGAATCTCTATTGGAATGGGATATGGAGAAAACACACAAGCGATGTTGATTACTCGCGGACTCAATGAGGTTGCGCGTTTGTGCGCAGCTCACAACGCTGATCCCCTGAGCGCTGCAGGTCTTGCAGGAATGGGAGATCTGGTTGCAAGTTGTGGTTCTGCGCTTTCTCGCAATCGCAGCTTTGGAGAAGTACTGGGCAAGAGCGGTTCCATGGATGTTGCACGAGCCAAGGTAGCCAAGACGGTGGAAGGGGTTGCATCATCGAGCGCTGTTTTAGAGCTGGCCCACCGTGTAGGTATTGAAGTTCCGGTAATTGAGGCGGTTGCCGATGTTGTCTCAGGAACACTAACTCCAGAACAAGCTCTAGATCGTCTTATGGAGATTACGACCAAAGCAGAGAACTTCATTCGATGAGCAAGTTAACTGTTGCCATTATCTGCGGAGGACCAAGCAGTGAGCATGAGGTCTCATGTGTCTCAGGTGGGGGAGTTTTAAAGGGACTCGACACAGAAAGTTTTACTCCCATTTTGATCGGAATCACGAAGGCGGGTAAGTGGGTAGCACTTGATGAAAACTATCCGCTGGCAATCAAAAATAAGGTGATGCCTACGATTGAAGATAACGGCACATCTGTACAACTTTCAGCTGGTGGTTTGGTCATCAACGGCAACTTTGTTCAGATCGACTGCATCTTTCCAGTGCTACATGGCGAGTTTGGTGAGGATGGAAAGATTCAACAACTTCTTGAGGATGCACACATTCCATATGTTGGTAGCGGCGTTAAAGCTTCAGCAGATGCCATGGATAAAGCAAAGTCCAAGGAGCTTTTTGTCGCAGCTGGTATGGAGGTTGCACCAGCTGTAGTGCTTACACGACATGAGCCAGCACCTGATGCCAAGAGTTTTACATATCCAGTATTTGTTAAACCATCTAGCGGTGGCTCTAGTCGCGGTACACATAAAGTTAAAGCAGCAGATCAGCTAAGCGCTGCGATTGAGGATGCCTTTTTATATGATGACAAGGTTCTGATTGAAACCGCTATCAAGGGGCGCGAAATTGAGTGCGCAGTTCTAGAGCGTGATGGAACCAGTTACGCCTCTGTGCTGGGAGAAATAGTTGTTGATCCTCGTTTTGAGTTTTATAATTTTGAGGCAAAGTATTTAGATGATGCAACGACCGTAAAGATCCCAGCCGAGATCTCAGAGACCGATACGCAATCTATTCAAATCGCCGCCATGAAGGCCTTTGATGCAATTGGCTGTTCTGGACTTGCACGATGTGATTTTTTCTATACCGATGATAATCAAATAATTATGAATGAGATCAACACCATGCCTGGCTTTACCGGAACTAGCGTCTATCCAAAGTTATGGGATGCAACAGGTGTTTCTTACACCCAATTAATATCAGGATTGATTGAATCCGCCCTCAATAAGTAAGGGTGGTAATTAGCTCAGGTGTGTAACTGGGCAGGTCAAGGTACGTGTAATTCCCGGTACCGCTTGAACCTTAGAGAGAACCTGACGACCAAACTCCTCCATGCTTGCAGCCTCTGCACGCATGATTACATCATAAGGACCGGTCACACCTTCTGATAATGTAACGCCAGGAATCTTTGCCACGGCATCTGCAACTCCAGTTGCCTTACCAACTTCAGTTTGAATCAAGATAAAAGCTTGTACTGACATGAGATGTCCCTTCTGGTCGATGGCTAAACGCTACCGCAGATGAGCCCCAACGAGGTAGTCGATTAGGCTAGGCGGTATGAACTTCGATGAGGCGAGGGTAATCGCCGCACTGGCACGCATATTTGGCGGCTCACAGCGCGGAGTTGAGATCGGTATTGGAGATGATGCCGCTGTTGTAAAAACATCTGAGCGAACCGCAATCACCACCGATATCGCGGTTGAAGGTACCCACTTCAATACGCAATGGTCCAGCGCCTTTGATATCGGTCGAAAGATCACAGCAGCAAACCTTGCCGATATTTATGCGATGGGTGGCTCACCTAAATTTTTAGTAGCTGCGGTAACCCTTACCGGCGATGAATCGATGGAGTGGATTGAAGAGCTTGCCGAGGGAATTGCACATGAAGCAAGTAGTTGCGGGGCGTACGTTGTCGGGGGAGATTTAGCTAAGGGTCCATGTAAAAGTATTGCAATCTCCGCGATTGGACAGATTGATATCGCAATTACTCGATCCGGGGCACAACCTGCAGACTCAATCTATATATCTTCATTACCGGGCTGGTCTGCAGCAGGGCTTGCCATTATTGAAAAGGATCTTGACTCAGATATCGCACTGCATGCGGTGTCAGAGTTTTCTGCTCCAACCGTTGATTACGCAGCAGCGGTTCAGTTTTCAAATGGAAAGGCCAGCTCATTGTGTGACATCAGTGATGCATTGGTAATACAAGCCGAACAATTAGCTAATGCATCATCTGTTCATTTGGCTTTTGATAAAAAGTTGATCGAGAACCACCCTGAGTTTGTGACTTTGAGTGAGCTAGCTGATTCAGTAGGTATGGATGTGTGGCAGTGGATACTTGCTGGTGGTGAGGATCATGTATTTCTAGCAACTGGTAAAGAGTTAGCAGGATTTTGCATTGGAACTGTTCAAGCAGGCAGCGGTATAAGTGGTGTGGAAATGAAAAAAGTGCCAGATACCTGGCGCCATTTCAATTAATACTTTAAAAAGTAAGAGATTTAGCGGGTTACTTTTCCAGCCTTGAGGCATGAGGTACATACATTTTGACGCTTAGCGGTTCCACCAACAAGGGTACGAACCCGCTGGATATTTGGATTCCAACGACGACGGGTCTTGACCTGTGAGTGAGAGACATTGTTTCCAAAGCTTGGTCCCTTGCCACAGATATCGCATGTTGATGCCACAGCGGTGCTCCTTTAAATTTCCATGAGTTCCAATGGGAACAGGGCGTAAGGGTAGCGTGAAGGCGGGCCGAGATGCCAATTTGAGCGTATGCGAGCAACTCTCATGCGAGGGTGGGCTGGTTTAATGCTGATGCGAGGGAGAATGCTCGCGTGGCCACATTAGAGAGCAAGGTTTCCGCCGTTGTCGGTGACCGCACCGCAAAGGTTCTCAACTCAGTGCTTGGAGTAACAACCCTTGGTGATCTGATGCGCCATTACCCACGTAGATACATGGTCAGAGGAGAGCTCTCCGATATCTCTGAGCTACGCGAGGGAGATGAGACCACTATTGTGGCTCAAATCTACTCCACAACTAATCGACCATTACGTGGACGCAAGGGAAGCATTCTGGAGGTTGTCGTCACAGATGGCACCGACAAACTGTCACTGACATTTTTCAATCAAGCTTGGCGTGAAAAAGATCTGAAGGTAGGACGACAAGGATTATTTGCCGGAAAGGTTGGAGTTTTCAATAACAAGAAACAGTTGGCTCATCCCGACTACGAGTTAATCCCCGATGGTTCAGATGTTGATTCAGCTGTTGAAGGATTTGCGGGCAAGTTTTTGCCGGTTTATCCCGCCTCATCAAAGCTACCCTCCTGGAAAATATCGCAATGTGCTCAGCTTGCAATAGGAGCGTTAGATGAGATCGATGATTTTCTTCCAGATTCAATACGAGAAAAACACAACTATCCAACCTTGCATCAAGCACTGGTTCAGCTGCATCAACCTGCAGATTTAGATCATGCAGAAACCGCCCGCGAACGGCTCACCTTTGATGAAGCCTTTCTTCTTCAATCTCTCTTAGTAATGCGCAGAAATGAGTTGAAGAAACTCAACTCCACCTCAAGAAAGAAAATCACAGGTGGTCTTCTAGACACCTTTGACAAATCCCTTCCATTTGAATTAACCGCGGGCCAGGTTGCTGTGTGCAAAGAGATTGAAGGTGATTTAGCCCAGCCTCATCCCATGCATCGCTTGCTTCAAGGTGAGGTTGGATCTGGAAAAACAATCGTTGCCCTTCGCGCAATGCTTGCAGTAGTTGATAGCGGGGGACAGGCCGCACTTCTTGCTCCAACTGAAGTACTAGCTGCGCAACATCTTCGTACGATTCAGGGTCAACTGGGAGCTCTTGCACAAGGCGGGATGCTAGGTGGCTCAGAGAAAGGGACTCAAGTCACTTTAATTACAGGATCGCAATCGGCACAAGCACGCAAAGAGGCGGTGGCAAAGGCCGCAGATGGAACTGCAGGAATAGTTACTGGAACTCATGCGCTGTTGGGCGAATCAGTTGTATTCAAAGATCTTGGATTAATTGTTGTAGATGAGCAACATAGATTTGGTGTCGAACAACGTGATGCCTTAAAAGAGAAAGCGGTTCTGCCTCCTCATCTACTAGTAATGACCGCAACGCCTATTCCGCGCACAGTTGCTATGACTGTATTTGGTGATTTAGATGTATCAACCCTTCGCGAGCTTCCTTTAGGACGTCAACCAATTACAACCCATGTCATTCCAGTTAAAGAGAAGCCAAATTACTTGGAGCGAGCATGGACAAGAATCCGCGAAGAGGTTTCACAAGGGCATCAGGCGTACATAGTCGCCCCGCGTATTTGCGCAGATCCTGATGCTGGCGCAGATGCGGATTTAGATTTTCTCTTCGGCGAAGAGTCAGATGAGATCTCTTCAGTTGAAGAGCTAGCGCCAATGCTGCACTCAGGCCCGCTACAGGGGTTAAAAATTGCCATTCTCCACGGTCGCCTTCCGGCGGAGCAGAAGGAGGCAACTATGCAGGCTTTTTCACGTGGCGAGATTGATGTACTGGTTTCGACAACGGTTATTGAGGTTGGTGTGGATGTTCCCAATGCAACGATCATGGTCATCATGGATGCCGACAGATTTGGTGTATCTCAACTGCATCAGTTAAGAGGCCGTGTTGGTCGAGGAACATCACCGGGACTGTGTCTTTTAGTTTCACATTGCGAGGATTTAACTCCTGCACGCGAAAGACTCAATGCCGTCGCTGCAACCCTTGATGGCTTCGAACTTTCTAGGATTGACCTGGAGCAAAGGCGCGAGGGCGATGTTTTAGGTAGAAATCAATCTGGAACTCAATCCCATCTTCGTTTGCTACGCGTGTTGAGGGATGAATCCTTGATTGAGCAAGCACGTGATGATGCCGAGCAACTTATCGCTCAGGATAATAATTTAAGCCACTATCCTGCGCTTAGGAAAGAACTCGCTCGACTGCAGCGAGATCAAGCTGTCGATTATCTAGATAAGGGTTAGAAGATTGAGAATTATTGCTGGGGTTGCGCGTGGGCGAACTTTAGGAGCCGTTGCTGGTGCGACTCGTCCAACCTCCGATCGCGCACGTGAAGGACTTTTCTCTTCTCTGACATCTGAGTTTGGAAGTTTTGAAGGGTTACACATTCTTGATCTCTTTGGCGGGTCAGGTGCTATTGCCTTGGAATCTCTTTCACGTGGTGCAACCTTGGTGCACGTTGTTGAAAAAGATGATGAGGCGCAAAGGACAATCGAAACAAATTATGAATTAGTGAAAAAATCTAACCCCAGTGGAAAGCTGCAACTATTTGGAATGAGTGCGGAAAGATTCTTAAAGGAGCTTCCAAAAACAAAGTATCACCTTGTGTACATCGATCCGCCATATGATTTCAGCAATCAAGCTGTCGAAGATTTTTTATCTGTATTAGATGATGGAGAGTTTTTAAGTAGCGATGCCTTTATTGCAGTTGAGCGCACTGCGCGAGGGGCACAATTCATTTGGCCTGACGCCTTTGCGCCTGCACGTGAGCGAAATTATGGGCAGGCAACCATTTATTACGCTAATTATCAGCCGTAAGAATGGATTACTTGGCTCTACCTTGCTAGCGTTTGCGCCATGAAGCGCGCAGTTTGCCCAGGATCCTTTGATCCAATCACATATGGCCACATGGACATTATTGAGCGCGCAGCCCAACAGTTTGATCATGTTGTGGTTGCGGTCCTAGAGAATAGAACTAAATCCAGCCTCTTTACCGTCGCTGAGCGTATTTCTATGATCTCAGTCGTTGTTGCTAAGTTTCCAAATGTTTCTGTTGATTCGTGGAGCGGATTGTTGGTTGATTACTGTAAAAGTAATTCGATTCAGGCGATTGTAAAGGGGCTGCGCGCGGTTACAGATTTTGATTATGAGCTGCAAATGGCTCAGGTGAACTTACAAGGCTCTGGAGTAGAGACCATGTTTATGGCAACCGCACCAGCACATTCATTCCTTTCATCATCATTGGTAAAAGAGTTGGCCCATTACAACGGCGATGTATCTACTATGGTTCCGCCATCAATAAATGAAGCACTCAAGCTACGAATAGCGGGGAAGTAAAATGGATTCAGTTGAGAAATTAACAGCGGCGATTACCATGGTCGAAGAGGCCCGAGGTGTTCCGCTCTCAGCCAGTTGTGTAGTCCATCGTGCTGAAATGCTCGAAGTTCTAGATGATGCCCGCGAATCTTTGCCTACAGACTTTGCATCAGCACAGAAGATAATTGAGACAAGAGAAGCAATCATTGAGGAAGCTCGATTGAGCGCTGAACAAATGATTGCCATTGCTCGCGAGGATGTTGCTCAGATGGTTGAGCAGACATCCATTGTGCAGATTGCCCGAGATGAGGCACGAAAGATTCTAGATGATGCCCGTGAAACTGCAGAGATCGAAAAAGCAGAGGTAGAAGAGTACATTGATGGGCGTCTTGCAACTCTGGAAGTAATTCTTAATAAGACTATGGATGCTGTCTCTCGCGGTCGCGATCGATTGGCTGGGGCAAATGATAAGGATGTTTTGTCTCAACTTGCAGATGAAAAATAGCCAGACGATATTTAATTCGAGAAGATTCACATGAGTAAACAGATAGATACTTTTGCGCTCAATACTTATGAGCTTCCCCGTCGTGCGGGGGAGATGAAGGAGTATGAGCTCGATATTGTTGTGAAAGAAAGTTTTGGTGTTGATTTAATCGCGGTCCCTGCGGGTGATGTAATTGAAGTTGATGCACGTCTGGAATCGGTAACAGAGGGTATTTTGCTCAGCGCAGATGTATATGCCGTTGCCAAAGGTGAGTGCATTAGGTGTTTAGATCCCGTTGAGATTGTGATTGATCGGAGGGTTCAAGAGTTGTACAACTACGAGCCCACTAATGAGCGGGGTAAGAAAAAGCGAAAGCAGGAGGAAACTCTCGAGGATTTAGAGATCGAGGATGAGTTGATGATGGATGGTGAGATCATGGATCTTGAAACTCCTATCCGCGATGCTGTAGTTCTCTCCCTGCCTATCAACCCCCTGTGTGATCAGGATTGCCTTGGGCTATGTCCTGAGTGCGGTACTAAATGGGCCGATCTGCCTGAGGATCACGCGCACCAGACCATAGATGCCCGCTGGGCTGAGTTGGGCGGGCTCAACCTCGAGGATCCCGATTTCAAGATTTAGCGCTTTTAAGGGATACTTTCCCTCTGCGGTCAGGTTGCCGCTGAAATGATTGAGAAGAGGTTAGAACAGTGCCGGTACCAAAGCGAAAAATGTCGCGTTCAAAGACGCGTTCACGACGCAGCCAGTGGAAAACTACTGCAGCGGTTCTCTCAACATGTGGTCAGTGCCAGCAGCCAAAGTTGCAGCACACAGCGTGCCCAACCTGCGGTACTTACAACCGTCGTCAGGTATTAGAGGTCTGATCTGAGCTCCATGCTCAGTGAGCAGCTGGGAGTCACACTCGATCCAGCTTTGCTTGAGTTGGCATTTACCCACCGATCATTTGCATATGAATCGGGAAGTAGTGAAACAAATGAACGGCTCGAATTTCTTGGTGATTCAGTACTTGGGTTAATTGTTACTGAAGAGCTCTACAAACGTTATCCAGATTTTGATGAAAGTCGTTTGTCACCCTTGCGTTCAGGTGTTGTCAACATGCGCGCACTGGCAGATATTGCCCGAGGGTTACAACTTGGCCAATACATCCGCCTTGGAAAGGGTGAAGAGGTCACCAATGGTCGCGATAAAAACTCTCTATTAGCCGATGCTCTCGAAGCGTTGATTGGTGCTATTTATTTGCAGTTTGGTTTTGCTCAATGCACTGAGATTGTGCGAACACTTATTTCCCCAACGATGGATTCAGCGGTAGCGCGTGGTGCAGGACTTGATGGAAAGACCGCGCTACAAGAACTTGCCGCCACCTTAGGTATGGGAGCGCCTGAATACATTGTCAGCGAAGAGGGTCCGGATCACGATAAGAATTTCACAGCGGTCGCGATGTTAGCTAGTCAAGAGTTGAGCAGCGGTACAGGAAAGAGTAAGCGAGAGGCTGAACAAGTCGCCGCCCGCGCTGCATATGAGGCGTTAAAAACCGCCAATCCGCAAGGCTAAATTCGCCAAAATCACGATTGATAGGCGATAGGTTTACCGCATGTATTTGAAGAGTATGACGCTTAAGGGCTTTAAGTCCTTTGCTTCGGCGACCACTCTTCGACTCGAGCCCGGCATTACCTGTGTGGTTGGCCCTAACGGTTCTGGAAAATCAAATGTTGTTGATGCCCTGACCTGGGTAATGGGTGAGCAGGGCGCAAAATCTCTACGTGGCGGAAAGATGGAGGATGTCATCTTCGCTGGCACCAGTGGGCGTGCTCCCCTTGGGCGTGCAGAGGTGTCGCTGACAATTGATAACTCAGATGGGGCCTTACCCATCGATTACACCGAAGTAACTATTTCAAGAATCTTATTTCGAAGTGGTCAGAGCGAGTACCAGATAAATGGTGAAGCTTCACGTCTTTTAGATATTCAAGAGCTGCTGAGTGATTCTGGCATCGGTCGTGAGATGCATGTCATTGTTGGACAGGGTCAGCTTGATGCGATTTTGATGGCAACGCCAGAAGATCGCAGAGGATTTATCGAGGAGGCTGCAGGTGTTCTCAAGCATCGCAAGCGTAAAGAGAAAGCTCTTCGTAAATTAGATTCAATGCAGGCAAACCTGGCACGAGTTCAGGATTTAACCGTTGAACTTCGTCGACAACTTCGACCATTGGGTAAGCAAGCAGAGGTTGCTAAGAAGGCGGCCACAATTCAAGCCGATCTTCGTGATGCAAAACTAAGATTGTTAGCAGATGACTTTATTTCAATCTCTAAAACCTTGGAGCACGAGGTTGCAGATGAGAACGCTTTACGTGAACGCAGAGCATCTGTTGAAAATGATCTCGATACCGTTAGACGACGTGAAGAAGCGTTAGATGCACAGGCTGCCTATGAAGGTCCATTACTAGTTGCCGCACAAGAGACTTTTTATAACTTAAACTCCTTACGGGAAAAATTCCGTGGAACTCAAACTTTGGCTCAGGAGCGCTCCCGCTTTCTCAATGAAGAGGCGGAGGAAGCGCGAACATCGGGTCGAGATCCTGAAACCCTCGATGCTGAGGCTCGTGCACTTCGTTTAGAAGAGACGCAACTTCGCGCAGATGTTCTCTCAGCACAACAACAACTTGCAGCGGCAACAACAGCTCTTGCCCAAGCCGAGATCTCTCTCAAAAGCGATGAGGATACGATCGCTGCGGCTATGCGAGCAATCGCTGATGCCCGTGAAGGTACAGCACGTCAAGAAGGTCACATAAAATCCTTAAATGCTCGTCTTCAAGCTATCGCTGAAGAGATTGAGCGTCTTACAAGGGCTCGTGATGATGCTCAGACACGTGTTGACCAAGCCAAGCGCGAGTACTCATCACATGAGCTAGAGATTGCAAGTGCTGATTCAGGTGAACTTGGCTTGGATTCTCAGTACGAGAACGCTAAATCTCAGTTAGAGGTTGCAAGGAGCAAGGTCGCTGATTTAGTTGATGCTGAACGTGCCGCAGATCGCGAGAAGAATGCGGTTGAAGCCAAGTTAGAAGCGATGAAAATAACCTCACAAAATCGTGATGGTGCTTCAGCGCTACTTCGTGATTCTCGCGGAGTATCCATTCTCGGAAGTGTTGCAGGACTTATAGAGATCGATAGCGGATGGGAAGCGGCCGCAGCCGCGGCCTTAGGAAATCTAGCTGATGCAATTGTTGTCAGAGATCTCTCCTCTGCTGTTACAGCCCTTACAACACTACGCAATGAAAATCTGGGACAAGCAGATGTTTTGGTGTATGAGCCAGGCAATAGTGGTAACTCATTAATTCCTTCGGGCCTTACCCCGCTGTCGGCCCATATTCGCTCCTCTGAAATAGGGGATTTGATTACAACCCTTCTTGCTTCAACTGTTGTAGCTGAAAACGCCAACGCTACAGAGGCAATTTTACGATCACATCCAGCGGTCACCGTTGTAACCCGCGACGGAGATGTTGTTTCACGTAACCGTGCTCGTGGTGGCTCAAAATCATCCGCCTCACTGATCGAAATCAATGCATTAATTGATTCACTGGAGGCAAAACTCCAGGAGCTTTCTCACAACTGTGACCGTTTAAAGTTTGAAATTTCAACCGCAACAGCTGAATTCGAATCCCGTCAAAGTGATTATGAGGCAGCCCTTTCAAAGCTCAACGAGTCTGATGCACGTATCGCAGCACTTACTGAACAACTTGCAGTCTCTGGCCAAAATATGAAATCTGCAATGGCAGAGGTTGAGCGGCTGAACACATCAATTCGCGAGGCAACCGCTGCTAAATCTCGCGATGAGGGCGAAATTACAATTGCGCAATCACAGCTTCAACAACGTGGAGTTGTTGCAGAGCCAGATCACTCCCATACCGAAGTTCTTCGCAACCAGGTCTCTATTGCACGCACATCTGAGGTAGAGGCTCGACTGGCTGTACGTACTATTGAAGAGCGGGTTGATTCAGTTGCAGCTCGCGCACTTGCCTTAGAGCAATCAGCCCAATCTGAGCGAGAGGCATCACAGCGTGCGATAACACGTCGCAGCGCCCGCGCTCGTGCAGCTGTTATCTCGCAGGCGGTTGCAGAGGCTGCGTATGAAGTATTAATTCATATTGAGCGCTCTATCGCTAAAGCTGCAACGGAGCGGGGACGTCTTGAAGAGTCTCGGGCATCTCGTGAGGGCGAGACATTAACTGTCCGTACACGTGGACGCGCACTTACTTCTGAGCTAGAACAATTGACTTCAAGTGTGCACAAAGATGAGATCGCACGAGCTGAGCAACGATTACGTATCGAAACTTTAGAGGCCAAAACCGTTGAAGAGTTTGGTATCGACACCACAACTTTGGTCAATGAGTACGGCCCAGATAATGATGTTCCGACCTTCCATGAAACAGAGGATGGGGAGATCATTTCCACCGAAATGGTTCCGTATCGTCGTGATCAGCAAGAAAAACGATTGGCCTCTGCCGAACGCTCCCTAAACTTGCTAGGAAAGATCAATCCCCTAGCACTTGAGGAGTTCACATCGCTGGAAGAGCGGTTGAAGTTTCTCGCTGAGCAGTTAGAGGATTTAAAGAACACCAAGAAGGATCTTCTTGACATCATTAAAGAGGTTGATGATCGTGTCCAATCAATCTTTATGGAAGCCTTTGAAGATACCGCTAAACACTTTGAAGATATCTTTGCTCGACTATTTCCTGGTGGAGATGGTCGCTTAATCCTCACCGATCCCGATAATCCTTTGACCACAGGTGTTGATGTTGAAGCCCGCCCACCTGGCAAGCGTGTGAAGAGATTGTCATTGCTATCAGGCGGAGAAAAGTCATTAACCGCTGTGGCGATGTTGATTGCAATTTTTAAAGCCCGTCCAAGCCCGTTCTATGTATTAGATGAGGTTGAGGCGGCACTGGATGATATAAACCTTGGGCGGTTATTAGGAGTACTCGAAGAGTTGCGTGAGAGTTCACAGTTGATCATCATCACCCACCAAAAGCGCACTATGGAGATTGCAGATGCTTTGTATGGTGTGACGATGCGTGGTGATGGCGTTACCGAGGTTATCTCACAGCGCCTGCGCGAATCTGACGCAAGTTAAGGCGTAGCACGATGGGTCTTTTTAGTAAGTTCATCGCCAAGATAAAGGGCACAAATGATTTTTCCCCGGCAGACTGGGCAGAACTTGAGCAAGAGCTCTTATCCTCTGATGTTGGTCCTAAATTAGCTAAAGAGTTTTTGGATGCGGCTAAGAAGGTAAAGAGTGATAACGCCGAAGAAGCATTAATCGAGATTATGACTCAAAACTTATCCAAGAGTTCACATGAACCAATTACGGTCAATGGCACAACGACAATCATGGTTGTTGGAGTCAATGGAACCGGTAAGACAACATCGGTTGCAAAGTTAGCTTCTTATTACAAGCGCAATGGAAAGAGTGTTGTCTTAGCAGCAGGAGATACTTTTAGAGCTGCAGCTGTTGATCAATTGAAGACATGGGGAGAGCGAATAGGTGTCTTGGTTATCTCTGGAAAGGAGAATGGAGATCCAGCATCAGTTGCATTTGATGGAGCGCAAAACGCACAGAAATCACAGAGCGATGTTTTCATTATTGATACCGCAGGGCGTTTACATAACAAGAGCGATCTGATGGCCGAGCTAGCTAAAGTAAAGCGTGTGGTAGAAAAGGTCTCACCGATTAATGAAGTTCTGTTGGTAATTGATGCAACCACTGGTCAAAATGGTTTGCAGCAGGCGAAGATCTTTACTGAAAGTGTTGAAGTAACCGGAATTGTTCTGAGTAAATTAGATGGAAGCGCCAAGGGTGGCGTAGCGCTAGCCATCGAGGCCGAGCTAGGTATCCCGATCAAATGGATCGGAACAGGGGAGTCTGAAGGAGATTTCGCCCCCTTTGACGCTCAGAGCTATATCAAGGGGTTGCTGGCGTAACCCAGATGTAACACAGCCCCTACTTTTGTCACCAACCTGAAATCAAGGGAGGCCCTGTTTGTAACTGGGCTCAGAGAAGGTTTCCCCATCTCAAAGGCGAGAAATTTCTCGATATAACTTAGGTGGTCATTCATGGAGGAAGTTGTAATCAATTCAGGCGATACCGCTTGGATGTTAATTAGTACAGGGTTAGTTGTACTTATGATTCCGGGCCTTGCACTGTTTTACGGTGGAATGGTTCGCGTCAAGAGCGTACTAAATATGATGATGATGTCATTTGGTGCCTTAGCTGTTGTCTTTGTTGTATGGATTGCCTTTGGCTTTTCCATGGTCTTCGGCGACTCAGTTGGTGGCAGAGGTTTGATCGGAGATATTGGTCAATTCACATTTTTGAATGGCTTAGATAACTCCGCAGCACTTATCGGGACTATTCCTGCTGCGGTGTTCATCGCATTTCAGGGAATCTTCGCCGCGATAACCGTAGCCCTCATCTCAGGTTCGATCGCAGATCGCGCCAAGTTTGGTGCTTGGTTGGTCTTTGCCGGCATCTGGGCAACAGTTGTTTACTTCCCAGTTGCACACTGGGTTTTTGCATTTGATAACTTTGTTGCAGAAACTGGTGGCTGGATTGCAAATGATCTTGGTGCGCTGGACTTTGCAGGCGGTACTGCGGTTCACATCAACGCAGGTGCGGCTGGATTAGCTCTTGCAATAATTCTTGGTAAGCGTGTTGGCTTTGGAAAGGTTCCAATGCGTCCACATAGCTTGCCCTTGGTAATGCTAGGTGCAGCTCTATTGTGGTTTGGTTGGTTTGGATTCAATGCCGGATCTGCAGTTGCATCAAATGGCACCGCTGGATTAGCACTTCTCAACACAATCGGTGCAACAACTGCAGCGGTTCTATCATGGTTGCTAGTTGAGAAAATTCGTGATGGACATGCCACCAGCCTTGGTGCAGCATCGGGAGTTGTTGCAGGTCTTGTTGCGATTACACCAGCATGTGCCGCTGTCAATGCAAGCGGAGCATTAATAATTGGTGTAGTTGCTGGTGCACTCTGTGCGCTATCAGTTGGACTCAAGTTCAAGCTAGGGTATGACGATTCACTTGATGTTGTAGCGGTTCACCTTGTGGGTGGAATCGTCGGAACGGTCATGATTGGTTTTGTTGGCATAGATGTAGGCCTATTTAATGGCGGCGGAACAGAGCAACTCGTGAAGCAGGTAGTCGGTGCTGGAGCTGTACTTGCATACTCATTCATTGCAACCTTAATCATCGGAAAACTCATCGATCTGACGATTGGCTTCAGAATCACCCACGATCAAGAGATTGCAGGAATTGATCTTGCAGTTCATGCAGAGCGTGCATACGAACTATCAGACAACAGCCAAGGCAGTGTCTTTGGTATTTCGAAGGGGGCATAACAATGAAACTCATTACAGCAATCTTGAAGCCATTTAAGTTGGAGGATGTGAAGAACGCCCTTCAAGGCGCAGGTATTACAGGTATGACGGTTTCTGAGGCCAGCGGTTTTGGTCGTCAAGGTGGACACACCGAGGTATATCGCGGTGCTGAGTACACAGTTGACCTAATTCCTAAGGTACGTCTTGAAGTACTAGTAGATGACAAGGATGCAGACTCTGTAGTCGATGTCATCGTAAAGGCTGCTTCAACTGGATCAATTGGTGATGGAAAGGTTTGGACTACACCGGTTGATCAAGTTATTCGTGTTCGTACAGGAGAACGCGGCGTAGACGCAATCTAGACTAGGGGACATGAGTACCCGGGAGAGAAGAGAACGATCGAACGAGAGCGATCGTTTTCTCTCTCAACTCTTCCACGATGCAGCACATCTTCATGGTGGAGCTAACTGGGGTAAAGAGATAGCACTCGCCGCGGTCGGAGGATACGGCCGCGGTGAGTTATCTCCAGGATCAGATCTTGACATTTTATTTATTCATTCAGGCAAAGTTCCTGCAGAGCTTCTCAAGGCATTTGTTAATGATCTGCTTTACCCATTGTGGGATAAGAAGAGTGTGGATCACTCAGTGCGCACACGTGGCGAAACTCGCGAAGCGGCATCATCGGATTTAAGGGTTGCCACTGGTTTATTGGATATTCGATTAATTGCAGGCAACGCAGATTTAGTTGCTAGCGTGCAACTTGATGCATTGGATTCATGGCGCAAAAATTCAAAGCAAAACCTTGCAGATTTGCAGAAAAACCTGATGGAGCGTCACACACGTGCAGGCGAGTTAGCATATTTGTTAGAGCCTGATCTTAAGGAAGCACGTGGTGGGTTGCGCGATATCCAAGCCCTTCGGGCGATCTCTTTATCGGCTGCGGTGCCGGTACCACTTGAAAAGATTAGTTGGGCGGAAGGAACCCTAAATAATGTTCGGGAGTCTTTGCACATCGCAAGTGGTCGTGGAAAGGATCGTTTACTCTTTCAAGAACAGGACAAGGTCGCTGCCCTTTTAGAGTATCCCGACGCTGATGCGATGATGAGCGATGTGGCAAGAGCTGCCCGCTCAGTTGATTACTTACTCGATTACACATGGCACTGGCTAGAACATAAAGGCAAAGATGGATTGGGCAGGATTCTTAAACGACCTCGCATTACTACAGTTGCAAAAAATGTTAGCGCTTCAAATCGTGAGATTGTTATAGATCCACTGACATCTTTAAATGATGACCCAGTTGTGGGCTTGCGTGCTGCCGCAACAGCTGCACAACTTGGCCTACCACTGTCTCTTGATACCTGCATTGAGTTATCTGAAAACCTCAAAAAAGGTGATGGAAAATTGCCAACCCCCTGGCCACGTGAGGCGCGAGAGTTGTTGATCTCGTTAATAGGCGCAGGTGAAGCCATGGTGAGGATTTTTGAGTCATTAGATCAGGAAGAGATCATCTTTGAATGGATACCAGAGTGGATGAGTGTTCGTTCCTTGCCTCAACGAAACGCCCTACATCGCCACACAGTAGATCGCCACATGGTTGAAACAGCTGTCCATGCCGCCAAATTAACTCGAAAGGTTCAGCGACCGGATTTACTTCTGTTTGCCGCACTCTTCCATGACATCGGAAAGGGTGGACAGGAAGATCACTGCGTGCGTGGCGTTCGATTAATTGAACCGATAGCTAAAAGAGTGGGCTTTGATGATAAAGAGATCGAGATACTAAAGGATTTAGTACTTCATCATTTGCTGCTCTCATCAACTGCAACGCGTCGTGATTTAGATGATCCGGCAACCATCCAATCGATTGTGTCGGTGATTCCTGATGTGAATACTTTGGAGTTATTGCATGCTCTAAGCATCGCCGATGGTGAAGCAACAGGAAGTGCTGGATGGAGTGAATGGAAAGCAACATTAGTTAATGATCTGGTGCAAAGAGTCAAAAGAGCTATGGCCGGTGCTGAGGTTGCGCAACAGCCAGAGGTAAGTGATGAGCAAAGAGTTCAGGCGGAAAAGGGCCAGTTGCGAGTCACCTTGCAGGAGCACTCCAGTGGATATGCGGTGGAGGTTATCTCACCCGATAAACCTGGCCTCTTATCCATCGTTGCAGGAGTGTTTAACATCTCGCGCTTAGATGTTAAATCTGCACGTACAAAAACCCTTGGAGAATCAGCGGTTATGTATTGGATCGTGACTCCAGAGCCTCATGCACCAGAGGTAAGTGCAACAAAACTACATGATTTAATAGCAGCAGCGCTAACTGATTCTAAAGATGTTGAGGAAAAACTCATTGCAAGAGCTGCCGCCTATGCATCTATTCCTTCGATTCCGGTACCAGCTCCTGAAGTAGAGATCTTTACCGATGCCGCAACCGATGCAACTGTGATTGAAGTTCGAAGCCATGACCGACCAGGATTATTGTTTAGAATCGGTGCTGCGATTACTCAATCCAAAATCGATATTCGATCCGCGATTGTCACAACCCTGGGAGCAGAGGCGATTGACACCTTGTATGTCACAGAGTTAACCGGTGGGCCACTTTCATCCGAGCGTGCCAACGAGGTCGCTTCGCACCTTAAGCAGGCGTTGAAGTAGTCTTCCCTCCTAATGTTTGAATCACTGACCTCGCGCTTTAGTGGAGCTTTTTCGTCGCTGCGCTCAAAGGGCAAGATTTCCTCCTCAGACATAGAGACAACCTGTCAGGAGATTCGACAAGCACTTCTTGAATCAGATGTAGCCCTTTCAGTTGTCGAAGATTTCATCGCAGATATTCGCCAAAAGTCTTTGGGCGCTTTGCCTACCTTGCAATCTGGAACCAATCAGGCCAATGCGATCTTTGAAATTGTTAATGCATCATTAATTGAAATTCTTGGAGGACAGGCCCGCAGAGTTCGCTTTGCAAAAAATCCTCCAACGGTGATCATGCTGGCAGGTTTGCAAGGAGCGGGTAAGACAACGTTGGCCGGAAAGCTTGCAAAGTTTTATGCAGAACAAGGAAACACCCCATTACTAGTTGCCTCGGATTTACAACGACCTAACGCTGTGACACAGCTGCAAGTTGTTGGTGAATCAGTCAATGTTCCTGTCTTTGCACCCGAACCTGGCAATGGTCGAGGAAACCCAGTCAAAGTTGCAAAAGACGGTATCGAGTTTGCAAAATCCAAGATGTACAACATGGTTATTGTCGATACCGCAGGTCGATTAGGTGTCGATGAAGATTTAATGAAGCAAGCATCAGATATTCGAGATGCCATAAACCCAGATGAAATCTTGTTTGTGGTCGATGCGATGATCGGACAGGATGCGGTCAGAACTTCGCAAGCCTTCCTAGATGGTGTTGGCTTTGATGGCGTTGTACTGACAAAGCTAGATGGTGATGCCCGCGGCGGTGCTGCGCTGTCGATTGCTTCAATGACTAAGCGCCCGATTATGTTTGCATCCACTGGTGAAAAATTACATGAGTTTGATGTTTTCTACCCAGAGCGGATGGCATCTCGAATCTTGGGTCTGGGTGATGTTGCAACATTGGCCGAACAAGCAAAGAAGGCCTTTGATACCGATACATCGGCAAAGCTTGAAGCTAAGTTTGCAAGTGGTGAAGATTTCACATTAGAGGATTTCCTGGATCAATTGCAGGCGATGTCCAAGATGGGCAACATGTCTAAGCTGCTAGGAATGCTTCCTGGTGCAGGACAGATGAAAAAACAGATTGAAAACTTTGATGAGGGCGAAATTGTTCGCACCACAGCAATTGTTCAATCGATGACACCAACAGAGCGCCGAGATCCCAAGGTGCTCAACGGCTCTCGCAGAGCGCGTATTGCCTTGGGTTCAGGTCGCAAAGTTTCAGATGTAAATAACTTGGTGGATCGATTCACCGCGGCACAAAAGATGATGAAGCAGGTGCGCAATGGTGGGATGCCAGCTGGAATGCCACCAGGTATGGCGATGCCAGCCATGCCAAAGGTCAACGCACCGGTCAATAAGAAGAAAAAGTCCAAATCAGGCAACCCCGCCAAGCGAGCCCAGGAAGAGGGGTAGTCAACCCTCGATTTCGCATCTGGGGGCTTAAATGGCAGAATTGGCAACCTGTTGAAGGGGCCCTCTACCCCCAGCAACATCCACAATTCGATAGTCATATGAATTGATCGCGCACCCCGCTGCGGTTAATACACATGGCACACATTTACAGGAGTACAACTTTCTTGGCTACAAAAATTCGTTTAATGCGCATGGGCAAAATCCGCACACCATTTTTCCGCGTTGTAGTTACAGACTCACGCAAGGCACGTAATGGTCTATCAATCGAAGAGATTGGTCGCTACGTTCCAGGACAAGAGCCATCACTTATCGAGATCAACTCAGAGCGTGCTCTGTACTGGCTCGGTGTTGGTGCACAACCATCTGAAGCTGTAGAGGCTTTGCTTAAGGTGACTGGAGATTGGCAGAAGCACAAGGGTCTTCCTGGAACTGAAGGAACTCTTAGGGTTGCAGCTGTTAAGCCAGGAAAGGTTGTTGCATACGAGGCAGCGATGAAGGCTGCGGCATCAGAGCCGGCAGAGGGTGCAACAACTTTGAAGAAAAAGGCACAGGAGAAGCTTGCAGCTAAGGCAAATCCAGTAGCGGAAGCTCCATCGGTAGAGGAAACTCCAGTAGCGGAAGCTCCAGCGGTAGAGGAAACTCCAGTAGCAGAAGCAGTTGCCGAAGAGACTGTCGAAGCAGTAGTTGAAACTCCAGCAGAAGCGGTTGTTGAAACTCCAACTGAAGAAGCGACTGCAGAGTAATAATGATGGATGAAGCCCTAGAGCATTTAGTCAAGGGAATAGTCGATAACCCTGATGATGTCGTTGTCGCTGAAAAAAGCGGACGTCGCGGGACAACTTTAGAGGTGCGTGTTAACCCTGAAGATATCGGCAAGGTCATTGGTCGTAATGGTCGTACCGCAAAAGCACTTCGTACAGTTGTAAGTGCGCTCGCAGGACGTACAGTCCGCGTCGATCTCATCGAGACCGACGAAGTTCGCTAACAATGCGTTTGCTCGTGGGGCGAATTGGTCGCGCTCACGGAATTCTTGGTGAGGCGACGATAGAGGTTCGTACAGATGAACCTGATCGTCGCTTTGCCATTGGTGCAACGGTTCAAACCGATTCCCACGGAGATCTAAAGATCATCTCCGGTCGAGTTCACAACGGAATCTTGTTACTGGGCTTTGATGGAATAAGCGATCGCAACGGCATCGAAAAACTACGCAACACCATGTTGTATGCCGATGTCGATATTAATGAGCCAAGTGATGATGAAGATGAGTATCACGTGCTTCAATTGATCGGTTGCCAAGCGGTGCTTGAAAACGGAGATGTATTTGGCGAAGTAAGCGATGTGATTAATCTGCCAGGACAGGATTTGTTGGCAATAAAGACGGCCAATGGAGAACAGTTGATCCCCTTTGTCCATCAATTAGTTCCGACGGTAGATATTACAAATAAGAAGATTGTTGTCATCCCACCTTCAATTACGGGGGTTATGAAATGAAAATTGATGCCGTAACTATATTTCCGGATTACTTCTCACCTTTGCAGTTATCGCTACTTGGCAAGGCTCAAGAGCAAGGGTTGGTCGAGTTTGGAATTCATGATCTGCGCTCATTTTCAACTGATAATCACAACACAGTAGATGACACTCCGTATGGTGGCGGTGCGGGAATGGTGATGCTTCCTGAAGTCTGGGGTAAGGCGCTAGATCCTTTAATGACCCATGAAACAGATCTGATCATCCTGACCCCTGCGGGTAAGCGATTTGATCAACCTATGGCCGCAAGCTTGTCCACTTCACAACATTTGGTGTTTGCATGTGGTCGCTACGAAGGAATCGATGATCGAGTTCGCCAGCATTATGAAGGTAAAAACTATCGAGTCCATGAAGTATCAATTGGAGATTATGTTTTAGGTGGGGGAGAAGTTGCTTCCTTAGTGATGATTGAAGCAATTACTCGATTAATTCCTGGGGTATTGGGAAATCCAGAATCATTGGCTGAAGAGTCTCACAATGAAGAGGGCTATCTTGAGTATCCAAACTTTACTAAGCCATCGGTTTGGCGAGATCTTGAAGTGCCTGCCATTTTGCTCAGCGGAAATCATGGCGAAATCGCTAAATGGCGTGCGGCTCAAGCCGCAGAGCGTGCAAAGAAGAATCTCTAACCATCAAGTAGAGTTGAGCCATGTGCAGATTACTAGCCTTTACTTCATTGGAGCGTAAGAGTTTCTACGAGGTTGTTGGATCAGATTTCGAGAAATTCGTTGCATTATCTGCCGAGCATAAAGATGGCTGGGGTATTGGCTATGAAGGTGAAGTCATTAAGGATATTAAAGCTGCCAAGGAAAGTGAGCTTTTAACTCAAACTGGCAAGAGTTTAGAAACGGCGGGAGCGCTATTTCACTTACGCCTGGCATCTAAGGGCTTAACAATAGATATTGATAACAATCATCCATTCACACATGAGACAACAACCTTTATGCACAATGGAACGATTCGTCCTGCCGATACCGCTGAGCAGTTCATCAATGAAAGGTACCGAGGGCTCATTACTGGTACCACAGATAGTGAGAGATTCTTTTATGCGCTCTTGTCGCAGATAGATGAACTTGGCTTGGTTGAAGGCGTTCGAAACACGGTTAATATGATTCGTGCGATCGCAGATTACTCTGCCTTAAACATTATGGTCCAAACACCCGAGACACTAATTGCAGTGTGCGAATTCAATGAGGAGAACAAGACCGAGTGGAGCGGGCCTGACCACTATGAACTTCGTTTCTCTATTCGCGGCGATGATTTCTTGATTGCTTCAACTGGATGGGGAAATTCAGATTGGCAACATCTTGATAACCATCAGATGCTAGTGGTTAATCGCTCGACGCTTGAGTATTCAATCTCGCCTCTATGACTCGTACGTACACAGTCGAAACATACGGCTGCCAAATGAATGTTCATGACTCTGAACGAATCGCAGGTTTGTTGGATGAGGCAGGATTTGTTCCAGTAGTTACTGGTGAGCAAGCAGACATTGTTGTCTTCAATACTTGTGCTGTGCGTGAAAACGCAGATAACAAGCTGTACGGAAACTTGAGTTTTCTAGCCCCGATAAAGAAGGCTAATCCCAATATGCAGATCGCAGTTGGTGGTTGTTTAGCTCAAAAGGATCAAGCAACGATTTTAAAGAAAGCTCCCTATGTTGATGTTGTCTTTGGTACGCACAATGTGGGCTCCTTGCCTGTCTTGCTCGAACGCGCGAGAATTGAAGAAGAGTCACAGATTGAAATTCTAGAAGCGCTGGAGCATTTCCCATCAACGCTTCCGGCCAGACGTTTGTCAGCTTTTTCTTCGTGGGTTTCAGTTTCCGTAGGTTGCAACAACACCTGCACTTTTTGCATAGTTCCCGCTTTGCGCGGAATCGAGAAGGATCGCAATGAAGCCGATATTTTGTCCGAAGTAAAAGCCCTGGTTGACCAAGGAGTTATTGAAATTACCTTGCTAGGTCAGAATGTAAATGCCTATGGCGTGGATTTTGGTGATCGCCAAGCCTTTGCCAAGTTGCTTCGCAAATGTGGCGAAATTGATGGGCTAGAGCGGGTTCGCTTTATGTCACCGCACCCACGTGATTTCACCGATGATGTCATTGAGGCTATGGCGCAAACACCTAACGTTATGCCTCATTTGCACATGCCTTTGCAATCTGGTTCAGATCGAATTCTGCAACACATGCGTCGGTCATATCGAACCGATAGATACTTAGGAATTCTAGATCGCGTACGCGCAGCCATTCCACATGCTGCAATTAC
>CAMDCL010000017.1 GCA_945890205.1 Bifidobacterium breve
CCTGGCATTGGCAATGGCAAACTCACGATAAGAACCTCATCTCTCATCCGACCCCGACGGGGAAAAGAATTATTGCGAAACCCTACCCCTAGGCTCGTGGATTGTATACAGTAAACCCAATCAAAGTTTAGGCGGGCAGGGGAGCGATATATGCACAAAATTGGAATCTCGGAAGGGGCGATCGCCGATCTTTCCTGGGCAGAACCCGCCGCTAAGGCGCTCGGGTTGGAGATACATGTTGTATCCATTGCAACGCCTGAAGAGGTAGCGAAAAATTTAGTGGGTATGGATGCCCTCGTTGTAAGTTTGCAAAAAGTTAACGCTGAAGTAATCGCTGCACTTCCAGATTCAGTTAAGTGTGTAGGTCGACTAGGAGTCGGTTTAGATAACATCGATCTGGAAGCAGCTAAGAGCAGCAAGTTGCCAGTGATTTTTCAACCAACCTATGCATACAACGAGGTTGCAAACCACGCGATCTCAATGATTATGGCGTTGCACCGCGGATTAATGACCGCAAGTAATGGCATTAAAAACTCTGAATGGATTCCTGCACCAAAGGTTGCAGAGATCGTGTCCTTGCAAGATTCAACATTGGGTGTTGTTGGTTGTGGCCGCATCGGTCAATCCCTTATTGAAAAGATGAAGCCGATGGTTAAAGAGATTGTCGGATTTGACCCTGCGATTACAACACCGATTGCTGGTGTGCGCATGGTCAAAACTCTTGATGAGTTAATCGAAGCCTCACAGATCATTACCTTGCATGCACCGTATATGCCATCGACTCACCACATGTTTGGCAAAGAGCAGTTGGCAAAGATGCAGAAGGGTTCGATTTTAGTAAATGTTTCTCGAGGTGGCTTAATTGATGAAAACGCATTGTGTGATGCGTTGAACTCAGGTCATCTTGATGGAGCAGGTCTTGATGTGTTTGAGAAAGAGCCTTTGCAGGCGGACTCCCCTCTTCGAAGCGCAAAGAACATCATTTTGACCCCGCACATCGCCTGGTACTCACAAAGTGCTGGTCGTCGCTTAGTCACCTGGGCGCTGACAGATGTTCACACATTTTTAACTGGTAAAGATACGTTAAACGGCAAGTTCGCCGCAGGCCCATTCAACTAAGAGACAAGTAAGAGAAAGAGGAAACAGTGGAAGAGATATTCGTACCAGCGGTCGGAATGGCTATGGATAATGTGGTTCTCTTAGAGTGGTTGAAGAATCCAGGCGACACAGTTAACGCTGGTGATGTGATTGCAATTATCGAAACTGATAAAACAACAATGGATATCGCAGCTGAAACAGCTGGAGTAATGGGCGCGCATAAGTATCAAGTTAATGATGAAGTTCCTGCAGGAAACACAATTGCGGTAATTCTAGGACCAGGAGAAAGTGAGTAATCATGAGCAATCTCAGTAAAGAGTGGGCACATTCATCATTGCGAGGGATGATGCTTATCCGTGAGTTTGAAGAGACAGCTGACAAGCTTTCTCTGCGCGGAAAGATTCCGGGTGGCATTCACAACTCTTCAGGTCAAGAGGCTGTGGCTGTTGGAGTTCTCTCAGCACTAGATCCACTTGATGTCATTGCAACAACTCACCGTTCTCACCACCACACCTTGGCTAAGGGTTTTTCCGCTCGCGAAGTTATGGCTGAGCTATTTACAAAGTCAACGGGTGTTTCACGTGGACGCGGTGGTTCGATGCACTTAGGTGATTTCCATCGTGGCCACTTTGGTGGAAATGGAATCGTCGGAGCAGGTGTCGGAATCGCAATGGGTGCCGCCCTTGGTATTCAGCAACGTGGCGATGCAAAGGTTTCTGTTGGTTTTGTTGGAGATGGTGGCGTTAACACCGGTCGCACATGGGAGGCGATCAACATGGCTGTTATCTGGAAGCTGCCGTTGATCGTCATCATTGATAACAATCAGTATGCGGTTGAAACATTTGTAGATCGTGTAACTGGCGGTGGCGATATCGCTAAACGTGGAGAAGGATTTGGATTGCCCTCTTACACAATCAATGGACAGGATGTTGTCGAGGTCAATGAGTACACAGCTAAAGCCCGTCAACGCGCCCTTGCTGGTGAAGGCCCAACCATTATCAACGCCCTTACATACCGCTATTACGGCCACAATGTAGGTGAAAAAGGCCAGTACAGAACACAGGATGAGATTTTGGATTGGAAGACAAATCGCGACCCAATTGATTTATTCATAGCTCGTGCAACATCTGAAGGGTTGATTACCGACTCGGAAGTCGCTGCGCTACGCGATGATGTTAAGAAGGAGGTTGAAGATGCGGTTGATTTCGCAGAAAAATCCCCTCAACCAGATCTCAATTCAATTTTAGTAGATGTCGATTCCGGATTATTGGGAGGAAAGTAAAGTGACTACTTCTACACAAAATCAAAACCCAACGTATTCAGAGGCGTTTCAATCTGGAGTCCGTGAAGAGATCTATCGCAACCGCGACATCTTCATTTTAGGAACCGACCTCATTGAACGTGGTGGACACTTTGCTCAGGTAAAGGGAATTGCACAAGAGTTTGGCTTCCAACATGTCAAGGATTCACCAATCTCAGAAGCGGCGATGGTGTCGGCAGGTCTTGGTGCAGCGATGTACGGTCTACATCCCATTATTGACTTGAACTTTATCGACTTCTCTTTAGGTGCTATGGATGAAATCATCAATCAAGCGGCAAAGATTAGATTTATGTTTGGTCAGCCAGTGCCGCTAGTAATCCGAGCAACATCTGGAACAGCACTTGGTGGAGCCCACCATTGCAACTCATTGGAATCTTTGTTTGCACACACTGCAGGTCTTGCAGTTGCCGTGCCATCAAATGCTTGGGATGTGAAGGGTTTGATTAAAACCGCATTACGTTCTCCTGATCCTGTTATCTTCTTGATGCACAAAAAACTCAGCGGTGTGCGTGGAGAAATTGGAGATGAAAATACTTTAATTCCTTTCGGTAAGGCACGTACCGTGAAAGAAGGAAAGCATGCAGCGATCATTACCTACGGATTCACAGTTGTGACCGCGCAAAAGGCGGCTGTAGCACTGGCATCAGAGGGAATAGATGTAGAAATCATTGATTTACGCACCCTTTACCCACTAGATACAGATGCCATTAACTCGGCTGTTCAAAGATTTGGACGAGTTGTTGTCGCTGATGAGGCACCTATGTTTGGATCAATCACCGCTGAAATTGCGGCAACGGCAACTGAGGCAAACTTTGGATCTCTTAAGGGGCCAATTGTTCGTATCGGAAGTGTTCGCGCACCAATTAGTGCAAACCCAGGAATGTCCGAAGCGGCGATCCCATCTGTTGATGCAATGATCGCTGCGGTGAAAAAAGTGGTGGCGTACTAATGTCAAACTTTGATGTAAGCGGAAAGTTAGCGGTAGTTACTGGCGCAGCTGGTGGAATTGGTATGGCTGTATGCCGTCAACTAGGTGGTGCCGGTGCAGTAATCGCATTGGTGGATATAGATGAAAAAACTTTGGCTATCGGAAAAGCTGAGTTAGATTCGCTCGGAATCAAAGCTCAAACATTTTTAGGTAGCGCAGCTATCGAAGCTGATGTTGTTCGAATCTATAAAGAGATTCATGCATCAATGGGCGTTCCAGATATTCTCGTCAACAACGCGGCTCAGGGAATCCATACAGCTCCTCAAGACACCACGGTTGAGGAATGGGATCGAGTGATGGATACATCGCTCAAGGGTTACTTTTTGAATGCCCGTGAGTTTTCTCGTTTAGTTCTCGCCGCTAAAATGCCTGGCGCGGTAGTCAATATCAGTTCTATTGCCGGTAGTTCAGCGATTGGTCGCGGCAACTTTGCCTATAGCGTTTCAAAGGGTGGGGTTAATCAGTTAACGAAAGAGTTAGCAATCGAGTGGGCAACGGCAAAGATTCGTGTCAATGCGATTCAACCATGCTCTGTAAACACACCTGGATGGCGTCGCTGGGTTGAGACTGAAGGGGAAAAGGCCCGTATTTTGATGGTTCGCTTGCTTGAGGGCATTCCATTGGGTCGGGTCGCAGAGCCAGAGGACATCGCCAACGCGGTGCACTTCCTGGCTAGCGATGCTGCAGCGATGATTACCGGCACGATCCTGCCTGTTGATGGCGGAAACCTCGCCTTTAACGCTGGTGGAAATTTAGGTAACTACTAAGGGGAAAGAGCCCTATGATTGTTGTATACAAATAACAATCAAATTAGGTGGTGGCTATGGCTCAACGTCCGCTCTCTCTAGGTGTTGCAACTCGTCGAGTACTGGCTGATGAGGTCACCGATGATTTACGTGATGCGATTGTTTCTCACGAGTTAGAGCCAGGCAGAAAACTTACAGAGGATGAGCTCGCCGCTCAGCTGGGAGTTTCTCGTGGACCAGTGCGTGAAGCGCTGATGCGTTTAGAGCGCGAAGGTTTAGTTGTTATCGAACGTCACCGTGGCGCCACTATCGCTTCATGGAATCGCCAAGATATCGAAGAGATTTACTCACTCCGCGGCGCTCTGGAAGAGTTAGCGCTGGAGTGGGCATGTAAAAATGCAACATCTGCAGATATCGCTGAGATGGAGGATATTCTCAAGGAGTACTCAGCCTTAACTGACAAGCAGCGCACACCAAAAACGACAAGTCGAATCGATTTAGATTTCCACAGTGCGCTCTTTAGAGCCGCACACCACGAGCGATTAAATCGTTCATGGGAGATTCTTCGCTCACAGATTCATACCTTTCTTAACTACACCTGGTCTCAAGATGACAGCATCAACAAAAAGTTTTTGCCACACTGGACGCCAGATCACGCAAAGCTTTTGGACATCATTAAGGAGAAGCGGGTCGACGAGGCGCGGGATGTGATTCATAGGCACGTCGCACGTGGACTTGAGCGGGTTGTAACCCACTTTGAGGAGCAGCCGGCAAAGGTGAAAAAGCAAGTAACTAAGGCTTAGTAACCTTTATCGCAAGCTCTTGAATAGATTGCCAAATCGCGGTTGATATCTCGATTGAATCCTTGTTCTTTACTCTTTGTGCTTGCTCAACCTCACCTGGAAGCAGTACCGGAGATTCCGGATTTGCTGCTGGGGATTTCTTGATCTCTTGAGCGGCTTCATCGACATCCTTAGAAAACTCAGCTAGGCCAACAAGGAATTCAGGGTTAATAACGGTTAAAACCGCTCCATTTCCGCGGGAGTATGCCGCGTTCATCGAAGGATGATTTCCAGATAGCGCACCACCCAAAATCTCAATCAATAAGCTCATGCAGTACCCCTTATGTCCACCAAATGGCAGCAGCGCTCCACCTGAGTAAAAATCTTCAGGGTCATTTGTCGGTTTCCCATCCTTTGTGATGATCAAACCTTCAGAGACTTTTTGTCCATTGGCACGGGCAATACGTAACTTTCCTTCTGCGCTACCAGCTGTAGCAAAGTCGATGATGATGTCCTCATTAGAAGTTGGAATTCCAGCGGCGAAAGGGTTTGTGCCAAAGACCTTCGTCCTTCCGCCAAAGGGTGCAACTGCAGGATCGGCGTTACACCACATAATCGACACTAAATTTCTACTAGCCAATGTTTCAACGTACTCGCCCAGTCGACCAATGTGATTGCATGAGCGAATAGCGATAGTTGCTGTTCCCAATGCGAGCGCCTTTTGCGTTGCAAGCTCCACCGCATTTTTACATGCGATCTGGCCCCAGCCCCATTGACCATCGATTAAAGCAACAGCTCCACGATCAGAGACAATCGTTGGTTGACCCGTTGGAATCACCCAACCCCGTTCAACAAAAGAGGTGTACTCGATTAATCGAATAACTCCATGAGATGCATGCCCTGCCTCTTGCGCTTGCACCAATGAGTCGGCAACTGAAAGTGCATCATCAGGTGATGTACCTATGGCGCGCAGGATTTGTGAACTCAGTGCGAGCATCTCTTCCCGCTCTACCTTTTGCACCTGCACCTGATCACCCATGATTACCCCTTGACCTTATCGTGAAAATCGTTAACAATTAACAACTTGAGGGTAACGGGGCGCCTCCCGAAAATCAATACGGTCAGGAGATTTTTTCAGTGAAGGTCACCGCGATTGAAACAATCCGAGTTGGTGAGTACCCCAGTATTTTGTTTGTTCAGGTGCACACAGATAGCGGCCTTATCGGTTTAGGTGAAAGTTGTGTTGGTGTCGAGGCGGTTGAAACATTTATTCATGAATCGGTTGCTCCTCGGCTTTTGGGTCAAGATCCCCTCGAGATAAACCGAATTCATGAAGTTTTGCATCAGGACTTTATTGGCTTTGCCGGTTCTGGTGTCGCAGTCCGTGCCGCTTCCGCCATTGACTTTGCCTTATGGGATTTATTGGGGCAGGAGACGGGAAAGAGTCTGAACCAATTACTGGGTGGCAAGGTGCGTGAGAAGATCCGCGCTTACAACACATGTGCAGGTTCCGGGTATGCAAAGGGATCATCAAATATCGATAGAAATCGCAAGGCGCAAATTGGAACCCCAGATGCGGCAGAGTTTGAGGATTTACTTGCCTTCCTTAATGAGCCAGAGCAGTTAGTTGCCAGCTTAAAGGATATGGGTTTTACAGCGATGAAGATCTGGCCATTTGATGAAGCGGCGATGAAATCAGGTGGGCAGACAATTACACCTGGGGATTTAGCTGAAGGTGTAGACATCATGCGCCGAGCACGATCTGCTGCAGGCGATAACTTTGACATTATGTTGGAGCTTCACTCTTTATGGAGTGTTCCCGCCGCAACAATTATCGCTAATGCGGTTGAAGAGTTTTCACCATTTTGGATTGAAGATCCATTTAAAAATGAGGCAACTGATGCGCTAGTTCGCTTTCGCCGATCCATTAACTCTCCATTGACTGTAGGAGAAACAACTGGCACGCGTTGGGATTACCAAAGAATTTTATCTTCCGGTGCGGTCGATCACTTGATGATCGATCCTGGTTGGTGTGGAGGCATTACAGAGTCGGTGAAAATCATTGCTCTTGCTTCAGTTTATGGGGTACCCGTGGCACCACATGATTGCACCGGTCCAGTAGTGCTTACTGTAGGAACCCATCTTGGTATGAGCTTTCCAAATATCGAGCTGCAAGAGATGGTTCGTGCCTTTTATTATGGTTGGTACGCAGAGATGGTAACAACCTTGCCGAGATTTAAAGATGGTTACCTGATTGCGCCAGAGGGTCCTGGTCTTGGTACAGCTTTAAAGCCTGAGGTGAGAAATCGTAAGGATGCGATGATCAGGTGGAGTAAAGTTGAGTAAAGATTTGTATGTTGGTGTTGATGTAGGCACATCATCAATTAAGGTTCTCTTCTTATCGGAGGATGGAAGTTTTTCCAGAAAAGATGAGGAGAAGCTGAGCACCCTTCGTAATGGTAACCATGCTGAACAAGATGCTCGCGAGTATTTAAGTGCGATCAAAAAGATTACAGATAGAAACTCGGACATTATCAACTCTGTAAAAGCTATTGGATTATCGGGCCACACTCCATCGGTTGTATGTATCGATCAAACCGGTGAACCAACGATGCCGGTTCTTATCTGGCAGGACAATCGAGCAGAAAAAGAGGCACTCGAGTTAGCCGCCGCCTTTAAAAATCCTGTAGACACAATTGGAACCTCACTACCGTGGGCAGCAAGTGCCTGCCCCGCAAAGTTGTTATGGATTCATCGCAACCTTCCTGCTGTTCAGAGTAAAACCGCTTGGGTGTTACAACCTAAGGATTTTGTCGGCTTTCATTTAACAGGAAAAGCGATTTCAGATCCATGGTCTAGTAAAGGTTTGTGCAATGTTTTGACCTCAAAGGCACCAACTGGTCTATTTGATTTCTTAGGCTGGGATGAATCAGTCATCCCGGAGATAAGAAAGGGCGAATGTCATCGAGGGTTCGTCACTGAATCAGGCGCAACCGTGACAGGGTTTCCATGGAGTATCCCTGTCACGGTTGGCTGGTCAGATGCCATGTCTGGAATGAATGCTTTGGGGGTAATGGCTGCGCCAACCTCATTTGTTATCACTGGAACATCGGCGATTGTTGGGTGTTCTACGCGAAATCAGGTTATAGATGGCGATAATTTATATGTCATTCCACAAACATGTGCACCCATGAGTGTTGTGTATGGACCAACTCAATCAAGTGGAGCTGCGATCGCATGGGGTTCAAAACTCTTGGGTACCGATGAGAATGAGCTAATTGATTTGGGCGGTAAGGATGCTAGTAACGCCGTTCCGATTTTTCTTCCATACATTTCAGGTGAGCGGGCGCCATTGTGGCGAAATGATGTTCGTGGTGGTTTCTTACATATTGATCAAAGTTGTTCAGCTTCGACATTGTCACGATCAATTATGGAGGGTGTCTCATTTTCTGAAAAGCAGGTGCTCAGTATTGCCCAAGGATTGGCTGGTGATGCTCCAACTACCGTTTCATTGGGAGGGCATGCCGGAAATGATCACCGATGGGAGCGGGTACGAGCCAGAACATTGGGTGAGGATTTAGAGTCTCATCACGACAGCGATACAACAACGCGTGGCGCAGCGATGTTGGCCTTAAATCTGATCATGCAGGATTTTGAGCTATCGTATAAGAGGTTACGGGTGACACCAAAGAAAACCTCAGTACACCAGGAGGATCGAGAATACTCTCGGAATAATTTTGCAATGTTCTTGAAGGCTCAAGAATCAGTTCTGCAATTTACCGATACAACTAGCGATATGAGGAATCATGAGTTCAGTTAAAGCCCGCCTAAAGAACTATCGGCAGTTGCTGCGTTTTAGAAAACCGATTTTCAATACTATTGATCGGCGTTTGTCTAGAGCTCACACAATTTATGACCTAAGAGATATCGCCAAAAAAGTAACGCCTATAGGCCCTTTTGACTATACAGATGGTGCTGCCGAGGGCGAGATCGGTATGAATCGTTCTCGACAAGCCTTTGAAGATATTGAGTTTCAACCGCGTATCTTACGTGATGTTTCTCAGGTAGATCTATCTGTTGATTTGCTAGGACGAAAGATGCATATGCCTGTGGGCATTGCTCCAACGGGTTTTACCCGCATGATGAACACAGATGGCGAAGTTGCAGCTTCTAGAATTGCGCAAAATCTTTCAATTCCTTTTGCACTTTCTACTATGGGAACTACTTCAATTGAGGATGTAGCTAAGGCTGCACCTGGCGGAAGTAATTGGTTTCAACTGTATTTGTGGCGAGATCGCGATAAGAGCCTCGAGCTGATCCAGCGGGCGCAAAAAGCTGGGTATGAGGGCTTGATTCTTACAGTTGATGCGCAAGTAGCAGGTCAACGCTTACGTGATGTTCGAAATGGATTAACTGTTCCACCATCTCTGAGCGCAAAAACAATAGTTAATGCTTTACCAAGACCAGCCTGGTGGTTGAACTTTCTTATCAAGGAGCCGCTCGTCTTTGCATCCCTTGAATCTTGGAATGGAACGGTCGCAGAGTTGATGAACACAATTTTTGATCCGACCATGACCTTTGAAGATCTCGACTGGATCCGCAAGGTGTGGGATGGAAATCTTCTAGTAAAAGGAATTCAAAACGCTGATGATGCAAAGCGAGCGGTAAAGCATGGCGCTGATGCCGTTTGGCTTTCAAATCACGGAGGGCGCCAATTAGATAAAGCGCCTGTACCTTTTGAAATGATTCCAGCTGTTCGTAAAGCTGTTGGTAAATCAACGCAGATTCATATCGATACAGGCATCATGAACGGTGCCGATGTAATCGCTGCTATGGCCAAGGGTGCCAACTTCACATGGGTTGGAAGAGCTTATTTATATGGACTTATGGCCGGTGGTGGCAGAGGAGTAAGCAGAACCTTTGAGATCCTTGAATCACAAATGGTGCGAACCTTGAAGTTACTGGGAGTCCAATCTGTCAGTGAGCTTGATCCAACGATGGTTAAGTACCTCAAGGAGAGAATGGAATCATGAGAGGCCTATTTATACCTCAACTGACGGCGTTCAATAAAAACCAGAGAGTTGATTACCTTGCGACAAAGGAACATGGGGCCTGGCTGCTGGAAAAAGGGGCTTACGGCTTAGTTCCATTTGGCACATTTGGTGAAGGTAGCGCTCTTTCTCTCAATGAAAAAAAGCGGATCACCAATGACCTACTAACAATTTCTAATGGAAAGTTAGTTATTCCTACTGTTATTTCAAATAGCCTCGAAGAAATTTGTGAGTACATCGAGTTTGCTAATAGTTTGCCCATTGAGGCTGTGATGGTTTCACCTCCTAGTTATTTCAGGCCCATCTCTAATGAAAAGATGATTGAGTTCTATCGATTTATCTGTCAAAAAAGTCTTCATCCAGTTCTTGCATACAGTATTCCCGCAACAGCGGTTCGTGTTCCAAGTGTTGTTGCCTCCAGCACGCCGGTTTGGGGGGTTAAAGACTCTTCCGGAGACATTACTTTAGCTACAGAGTTCCTAAAGGATAAAGTTAAGGTATTAATCGGAACTGATCGCTTACTTGTCGATGCCTTAAAACTTGGTGCATCCGGTGGAATTTGCGGTTTAGGAAATCTATTTCCAGATCGCATGGCCAGTGTTTACCGAAGTTTTGCAGGAGGCAAGGTTGAAGAGTCTGAAGCAACCCTAGCCACGATTTTAAACTTCACCTCTCGCTTTCTGCTTCCAGAGTTTGGTTTTGGTGAAAGCATTGCGGCGGCGAAGGCTGTATCCAATCTGATCAATCCGATAAATCTAGGAGAAATGCGCCTTCCATCAGCTTCTTACCAGCTCCCCGAACAGTTAAAGTCAGAGCTCATTGCATTGGCTAAGGAATAACCTTGGCTAGCTTTGATGTAGGAGTCATCGGTTTAGGTGCAATTGGCCTACCTGTTTCGATTAATCTTTCACGCTCATTCAAGGTGCAAGCCTGGAATCGATCTGCGCTACAGAATCAACAGTTATCGGATTCTAGTGTCGAGATAGTGAGAGATTTAAAGGGTTTTGATACCTCAAATTATTTAATTGTTTTATCAGATCAAGAATCAATCTTTGAGCTCCTGAATAAAGGTTTGTTAGAGATCCTTAAACCAGATGATCTAGTAATTGTTTTAAGCTCGATCTCCCCCGATGCCATGCATGAGATTCAGGCAAGAGTTCAAACACGCGGTGCTCGAGCTATTGATGCACCTGTCAGCGGCGGAGATGTTGGTGCTCAGCGGGCTGAGCTATCAATCATGCTTGCAGGAGATCCCGTTGACTGCGCAAGAGCTGAAACCTTTTTGGTAAAGACGGCAAGGACCATTAGATATGTGGGATCTCTCGGTCAAGCTCAAACCTTAAAGGCATGTAATCAGATCATTGTCGGTGCACATTTGGTAGCACTTGCCGAAGCTTTAACCCTGGCCCGCCGAAATGGTATTTCAGATCAAGATTTTTTTGATGTTATTTCAACTGGTTTGGCAGGGTCGGCGGTGATCAATACTAAATGGGAAAAGGTTGTTAGCGGTGAGTTTAGTAATGGTGGAAAATCTGAGTATCAACTGAAGGATATGAAGATAGCGCTAGATATTGCGAAGAAGATTTCGCTGACTCTTCCACTTTCTGAAACCGTTACCAAGATATATGAAGTTCATAGACAGCTGGGGCACGCAGCTTTGGATCATTCATCGGTACTACTTCAATACTTGGATGCCAATGAGATTTGATCCTAGATCGATTAAGCAGTTCCTGATAAATGTTTTGATTCCCAACCATCACATCCCAAAAACACGTTGGACCGCAGATGGCTTATGGGATCTCTCATTTATTCGAGTCCTGCTCTTGACGATAGGACTTGTTCTACTTGGTATCGGAAGCTCTCTCACTGTGCAATCTGGCTTAGGTAACGCTCCTTGGACGGTATTGGCGCAGGGAATGTCTATTCAAACTGGATTAACTCTGGGTGTCTCATTCTTTATAGTAAGCCTGCTTGTTTTATTGTTATGGATTCCGCTTTCACTAAAGCCAGGGTATGGAACTATTGCAAATACAGTTTTCTTCGCCTTTGGGTTGCAGATCGGTATTGAATACATTCCAGAGCCATCCAATCTTTACCTTGCATACTTTTTACTGATCGCAGGAGTTTGGATCTCGGGTGCTGGAGGCGCTCTCTACATTACCTGCGGTTTAGGTACAGGTCCCCGAGATGGAATTATGCTTGGCTTTCTCGGTAAATCTAAACTTCCAATTACAGTTGTGCGGGCACTGATTGAAATTGTTGTGCTGGTACTAGGTTATTTTCTTGGTGGTTTGGTGGGTATAGGCACGATCATTATCGCCCTTTTGATTGGTAGAGCATTCTCTTTTTGGTTTAACTTCTACGGCAAATTTCCACCACGGTAGATTTATCTGGCTACCTAGCAAGCACACACATCAGCGCTTCAACGGTTAGCAAAGGTGCTGCGTTGTGGCCCAGATTGGTGCGAGCTTCCATGATTGCGTTGATCTTCTTAATTGTGTTCTGCGGCTTGGTCTTGGCGGCCACGGCGTTAATCTCGGCTTCTAGCTCTTTGTTTATTAGTGCATCGGAGCTGCCGGCTTGAACCATCATGACATCACGGTAGAAGGTTGCGATATCAAGAAGTGCTGCATCTAAACCATCGCGGATCATGCGGGTTTGACGTGTCTTTTGTTCCTTCTCTAACTCTTTAATTGCTTTGCTGCCACCGGTTGCCATTCCGCGACCGGTTGCACCTTTGCCGTAAGCAAGAGAAAGATCATCTACCTCTTTTTCATTTCTTAACTCGGCAGCGGTTGTTGCTTGCTGAGTTGCAAGATCAACCAAGGTTTGGGCTGCTACAAATGCGGATGAGATTCCTTGAAGGGTTAGTGGCAACTTCATGATTGTGTTGCGAGTGTTTCGGACATCTTCATTCTTGGCTAGATAGCGAGCGCGACCGATATGGCCTTGTGAAACTCGTGCTGCAAAATCTGCCATGGTTGGGGATATGCCATCTTTGTTTTGTAGTACAAGGGCTACCGCTTCGGTTGATGGAGTGACTAGTTGCAGGTGACGACAGCGAGAACGAATGGTTGGAAGAACATCGTGCAGCGTTGGTGCGCATAGTAACCAGACGGTACGGTTGCCGGGCTCTTCAATTGCTTTTAGTAATGCATTTGCTGCAGATTCAGTTAAGCGGTCTGCATCCTCCATGACGACTACGCGCCAACCTCCCATGGATGGTGCCCATGAAACGCGTGTTAGTAATTCGCGGACTTCGTCGATCTTGATGGAAAGGCCTTCGGTACGGATGATTTCAACATCGGGGTGCGCGCCATTTGCTGCAGATTTACATTCATTGCACTTTCCGCAACCATCATGCGCGCAGACGAGTGCTTGTGCAAAAGCGATTGCGGCAGAGGATCTTCCAGATCCTGGTGGGCCGGTAAACACCCAAGCATGTGTCATGCTGTGTATTGAAGGATTGGGCGTCTCTTCCCCTGTGCGAGTGGAAAGGACAGCCTTCATCAGGGTTTCAACAACATGTTCCTGGCCTACTAGATCGGCGTAGACGCCCTGCAAGGTGGCCATTGCTTACTTCTTGGTTGCAGCTTTTTTAGCGGCTTTGCCAGCTGCGCGGATTGGGCGGAGTAAAAGGTTGCCTTTATCTTCAACTGCGTTGCGCTTGAGGGTTGGGATTTGGCTAACGCGGAAGATGATTGCTGCATGGGTGTCATCGATTGATTGATTGCCGTTGACGATGAAGTATCGCTCTGGGTCAACCGCGGCTAACTGCAGGAACTCTTGGCGAACCCGTTCATGGAAAGTAATGGGTTGTGATTCAAGGCGGTCTTTGCTTTTCAGGCGAGCAAGACCGATCTGTGGTGGCAGATCGATAATAATCGTTAGCGTTGGAAAGAGTGACTCAGTTGCCCATCTAGAAATTCGTGCAACTTCGCCGGGTTCTAGAACGCGGCCTGCGCCTTGGTATGCAATTGATGAATCAAAGTAGCGATCGGAGATTACAACTTGTCCATTTGCTAATGCGGGGCGGATGACAGAGAAGACATGGTGTGCGCGATCTGCGGCGTAGAGCAGTGCTTCTGCGCGTGGACTTATTTCTCCAGTTGAGTGTGACAAAAGTATCTTGCGAATTTCAATTCCGAGATCTGTGCCACCGGGTTCGCGAGAAAGAACAACTGATTCGCCTTCTTGTTCCAGCCATTGCTTGAGTAGCTTTGCTTGAGTAGATTTTCCAATTCCTTCTCCACCTTCAAAGGCGATGAAGATTCCTTGTGCTGGTGCGCCGGTCATTGTGCCTAGCTCGCCCTTGAAGGCGTTAACAATGTCAGACCACAGCGAAACAGTTGGGCGATCCTTCATTTGTTTGTAGGATACAAAACCGATTAACGATGCAAAGAGTCCTGCGATAAGAATTGTTACCGCTGCGCCATTGTATGAAACTTGAGTGTTTTGGAATTTGAAGGTGTGCTGGCCAACGGCGGCGGCGATCAGTGGGGCGACGGCTAGAACGCCGACTAAAACCACGCGGATCAGGCTTTGCACGAAGGCAAAGGTGCGGCCACGCACATCATCGGCGACCTCCATGCCCAGCATGGTGAAGCCGGTGACCCAGGTGATTCCGCTGAATGCACCCAGGATTATGACGATAAAGACGGCAAGAACCAGGTTAGGGATTGCGGCCAGTGCGACTAGGAATGCGCCGCTGATTGTGAGTGATGCTCCGAAAAGTCGGCGGCGAGAAAATTGGGCAAAGATCTTTGGACCAAGTGCGATTCCGAGTGCAAGACCGGTAAAGACAGCGCCGAACAAAACACCGTATGCAGCTTCTCCGCCACCAAGATCGCCAACAAATGTTCGGGCAAGGCCGATGACTGCGCCAGCTGCAACAAAGGCACCGACCATTCCGACGATCAGGCCGCGGATTAACTTGCTAGTTGAAACTGATTTCCAACCTTCGTACAAGCTTTTGAGAATTCCAGTTTCGGCGGCGTGCTTTGCTGCTGCGCCCTTTGGAATTTCGCGCAATCCCCAGATTGTGAATGCAGCAAAGGCAAATGACAACGCATTTGCATACAGCGCTAATTCCACCGCGGTGACGTTAAATGAAAAGGCTGCGTTAAAGGCTGAGGTAAAGAGTGAAAGGAAGGTGAAGATTAATGCTGCAACTGGTGCGGTTCCGTATGCTGCCAATAATGAAACTTGGTTTGCATTCTCTAACTTTTCGCGTGGGACCAGGTTGGGCACTGATGCCTCTTTGGCCGGTGACCAGAACAAGGTTATGCATTCGACCAAGATCATTGCGGTGTAGAGCCAGAAGTAATTATTGACAATTGGAATCGATATATAGAGCGCTGCGCGCAGGATGTCGCAGTTCACCATTAATTTGCGGCGATCTAATTTGTCGGCGATTACACCGGCGATAGGGCCAAGGAAAACTGCGGGTAGCAAACGTGCGATGAAAACACCTGCGATTGCAAAGTTAGCTTTTGCGTAATCTCCACCAGAAAGTTGTTGCGCCATCGCAGTTGTGGCAAGAAGGCCGAGCCAATCGCCAAGGGAGGAGAAGAGCATCGCGTTCCACAACCTGCGGAAGGGTTTGATCGCAAGAACTCCGCGGGTTACCTGCTGCGCGGGGGCGGCAGGGGTCGGAAGCGTCTTTGGCATGGAAGCAGTCTAACGGCACGCTTAGAAAAGGCTATAAAGGATTATTTAAGGCCTATTTCACTCTGTACGCGGGCAGACCTTCAACCTATTCTGAAGCGGTCAAACAGATGGGAGGGAGGGCAAACACCATGAATTTTCGTTCTAAAAGGATCGTTGTCCTTTTCTTTGCACTAATTTTTGTATTACTCGCACCAAGTGCGCATGCCGTTGATCCAATACGTAAGTTTCAAATTGATGTTATTGCGATAAATACATCGTTTGGAAATCCCAGTGTGACGGAATCAAATTCACGTGCCATTATTGAAAAGGTAAATGAAGGTTTCAGGGACGCTACCGGTGGTCTGATTACATTTACTTTTCGCGCGGTGTTAACTCCCATTACTGCCAAGATTCCTGTCTTAAATAGTAACGATGTGAATACAGCAACAGGGATTAATCCGACTGCAGATTCTGGATACGAAAAAGCAATTCTGATTGGAGTAGTGAGCAATAACCCAAATCAGAAGGCGGCCGGTATTGCATGGGGTAATTTTATGTGGATTAACGGGTATTGGGGTACTGATTATGCAGATATTGTTAGTCATGAGCTAGGACATAATTTAGGTTTAATGCACGCTAATTCTGCGGTGTGTACAACTACGGTTCCTGTCACATGTGAGAACAAGGAATATGGTGATTACTCATCAATCATGGGTAATTATAGGTTTTCACATATCTCGCAACCCTATGTGGCAAGATTTTCTGCTATCGAATTAGATCTTCTCAAGGTGCTGCCAAAGAATAAAAAGATAGTTGCCACTGATTCTGGTGAGTTCAAATTAGCGCCCGTTTATTCACAAGGAATAGATCTTCCAAAACTTATTTATATCCCCATCGGGAATGAATATATCTATAGCATCGAGTACCGACCAGCTATTGGGGTCGATAATGCCTTAGCTCAATCACAATTATCAAAGCCTGGCGTTAACTTGATTTACTCAAATACACCTTCACATGGCTTGCAGCTTCGAGTCCTAAAAGGGGGAAATGATGCCTATTCAATAATTCAACCCAAGTTCAATAACCTTGAGTATTTCGGGACAGGTTTAGTAAGTGACACATTGACCGGTCCCCAACTTCAGCCGGTCGGAAAAACCTTTACTTTGAGCGATGGTTCGACGGTCACTTTTGTAAGTGCAGATCCAAATGTGGGTGCGGTTGTAAAGGTAGTTCGTCCTGCAGATACCGAGGCTCCTAGGTTCTCAAATGTGATCGCCAGATGGGAGCCGTTCAGATATTGGTTTACCGCAACTGATGAACTCTTAATTAGAAAGAAAAATCCAACAGAGTGGGATTTTCCAGTTATTGAAATTCCGTTAAATGGCATCCTTGATAATCGACTAGTCAAAAAAATTGGGCTCGAAGTAAATGGAAAAGTGGTTCAAGAGATCAATGATTTATCCCTGATCACGAGTGACTCACTCAAGTACCAAACTACGGATGAAGGTAAATTTGATTTAAGGTTAACTGCTACAGATTACTCCGGCAATGTGGGTACATCGGTGATCAGTAGCTTAACCTCGACTTACACTAGGTTGGCAAAACCAGGAGTAGTATCAAATCAAGGTAAAGATCCTTATACATCCATAAAATTTAGTTTCTACGGGTCAGGGGCGGATACAACTTATCAGCTATCGGAATTAAGTTCAGGAAAGATTGAATCTATCGAAGAAGTTAATCAAATTTTGACAATAACGGTTGTTGATATCACTCGGAATAGTAATTTCTCGGCAAAATTAACTGGAACTAACCCAGCTGGTTACAGTGATGATGGGCAGGTTATTACGGGTCAACCTAGAAAGTACGAGATAAAACCGCCATTTGTGCAAGTTCTATCCGGTGATGACCCTTACACAATGGTGAAATTAAAATTTACTAACGCATGTGAAACATGTAAGTACTCACTCTCCAACTTAAGTTCAGGTAAGGTCAAGAGTATTGAAAGTACTGATGGTGTAACCTCAATAGTCATTGAGGAGATCAAAAGAAATCAAAGGATAAAAGCCACTCTTACCGGCAACGACTCTTTTGGATTTAACGATGGAGGACAAGAAATATCGGCAGATCCCTCCTTTTATGAAATCCTGCAACCGTCAATTTCTTATCGATCCGGTTCTGATCCAAGAACCTCTGTAGTGGTTACCTTCCAAGATGCCTGTGCAACATGTACCTATTCAGTTGTCGACTTAGTCGGTGGGGTAGTATCGAAAATGGAGAAGATCAATGATCAGAATTTGATTACAATTTCAAATATCTCCAGAAATTCTGGGTTTAGAGCAACCTTAATCGGTAATGATGCTTATGGGTTTAATGACTCCGGTCAGGAGATCTCAAAGGATGTTCAAGACTCAGTCTGTAATAACTCCCTGTGCTATCAGGGTATGGATTGGGTAGTTGATACAGGATATTGGGTACCTGGAACTGGAAATATGTCATTGCAGGAGTTGGTCAAGGGCAAATGGGTCACGGTTAAAACCGCTAAACCGATAGCAGCTAAAAATAATCTGCCAAAATATCCCAACACCTTTGCCATTACTATCAAGAATGTTCCAACAGGAAAGCGAACTTATCGCTTAACTATCGCAGCAAAAGGAAAATACTCAGTGTACGTAGGTAAATCTTTTACGCAGGTTGTAAAGTCCTAGGAAGGCAAGGGAAAACCCTTAAAAAGATGGAGCGGGTATCGCTTTTGGTTTTAGCGGGCGGCTAGAAGGGAAATACCTAAGGCAGAGATTGCCATCAAGGTGAAGGCGATTAGAAAGATGTATAAACGGGTTCTTTTCATTGGGTACCCCTAAGCTTTTTTAGCAGCTTTTTTTGCTTTGCCGGTTGCTGCTTTCTTGGTAGCCTTCTTGGTTGCAGCCTTTTTTACAACATTTTTTGTAAGTGTTGGTGCGGTTTCACCTGGCTTTGCCTTTGCTGCAGCCTTCTTACGTGACTTCTTTGGTGATGGACCGTTTTCAGCTTCCCAAGCACGACGGCCTGCAAGAAGTTCTAATCCGCGCTCTAATGTCATTCCTTCTGCGGTGTCACCACGACGAAGTGTTGCATTTGTCTCGCCATCGGTGACATACATACCAAAGCGACCATCTTTGATGATCAAAGGTTTTTGAGTTTCAGGATCAACACCGAGTTCCTTGACCGGAGGCTTTGCAACTCCGCGACGACGTTCTTTTGGCTTCGAGTAAATTTCAAGCGCTTCATCTAAAGTCATTGTGAATAGTTGTTCTTCAGAGGTCAGTGTGCGTGAATCTGCACCAGCTTTTAGATATGGACCATAGCGACCATTTTGAACTGTTATGTCATCACCTGCGCTGTTGGTACCAAGTGTGCGTGGCAATGACAGCAGTTGTAGTGCATCTTCATATGTAACGGTATCTAAGGTCATTGTTGAAAGAAGTGATGCGGTCTTTGCCTTTGGTGCATCAGCCTTCTTCTTTTTCTTCTTTCCAGATGCAGTTAATTCAACTGGTACCTCTGGTAAAACTTCGGTGATGTAAGGACCAAAGCGTCCGCTCTTAGCGATGATCGGCAGGTTAGTTGCTGGATCAATACCTAGTTCGCGCTCACCAGATGGTGCTTCCAGTAGTTCAATTGCCTTTGCAAGGGTTAGCTCGTCGGGTGCAAGTGATTCGGGAATGTTTGCCAGCTTTCGCTCTTCGCCCTCTTTATTTTCTTGCAGGTAAGCACCGTAGCGACCAACGCGGATTTCGATTTCCGGGGATAGGTTCATGGTGTTGGTTGCACGAGCGTCAATAACCCCTAAATCTGCTGATAATTCATTAAGTCCAGGCTGGCCATCTACGCCGTAGAAGAAGTCCCGTAACCAATCAACGCGGCCGGCTTCGCCCGCTGCGATCTTGTCGAGATCCTCTTCCATTGATGCGGTGAATTCGTAATCAACTAACTTTGTAAAGTGAGTTTCAAGTAATCCTGTTACAGAGAAGGCAAGGAAGGTTGGAACAAGTGCGCGACCGCGCTTGTACACATAACCGCGATCCTGAATTGTTTGAATAATTGATGCAAATGTTGATGGGCGACCAATACCTAGCTCTTCTAGTTTTTTAACCAGGGTAGGTTCGGTGTAACGGGCAGGTGGCTTAGTCTCGTGGCCTTCGCAGGTGTACTCGTTGACCTTTACCGATTGTCCAAGGGTCATCGCAGGTAAACGCTTATCGGTAGATTCCTCATCCTTGTTATCTTCAGTAAGGATCTCATCGTATGCGGCAAGGAATCCCGGAAAGGTAATGACAGAACCATTTGCACGAAATATCGTTGCCTTGCCATCGTTGGTGGCGGCGTCGAAGTCAACGCGCATCTGCATCTTCTTAGCATCTGCCATTTGTGAGGCAACGGTTCGTTTCCAGATTAGATCGTAGAGAGCAAACTCATCGCGTGAAAGTTCGGGTGCTAATTCACCTGGGGTCTTGAAGGCATCACCTGCTGGGCGAATCGCTTCGTGGGCTTCTTGCGCATTTTTTGTCTTACCTTGATAGACACGTGGCGCATCTGCGACATGGTCTGCGCCGTATAAAGCTTTAGCAGCGTTGCGAGCTGCGGTGATCGCTTGTTGTGAAAGGTTAATGCTGTCGGTACGCATATAGGTGATGTAACCGTTTTCATACAGACGTTGTGCAACGCGCATGGTGATTTGTGCGCCCCAACCAAGTCGGCTACCTGCATCCTGTTGCATAGTTGATGTTGTAAAGGGTGGCTTTGGTCGTTCAGTGCGTGGAGATTCCTCCATTGATTTAACGGTTAAATCACTGCTTTTTAAGCTATCTACAAGCCCCTTGGCCCCTGCTTCATCTAGAAGAAGAATATTGGCAAGGGATTTTTCCTTAACTGTACCATCTGCGCCAAAGTCTGAGGTTGCTGCAACCTTTTTCCCATCAACTTCTAGCAGACGCGCATTGAAACCTAGTGCGGTAACCGCTGCTAGATCCCACCAGGCGCTAGAGATAAAGGCCATGCGTTCACGTTCTTTTTCTACAATTAATCTAGTCGCAACTGATTGCACACGACCTGCTGAAATACGCGGCATAACCTTTTTCCATAAAACGGGAGAAAGTCGGTAACCAAATAATCTGTCCAGTACGCGACGGGTTTCTTGGGCATCAATAAGGTGGTAATCCAAATCGCGAGTATCTTCAACAGCGGCTTGAATCGCTTCCTTGGTAATTTCATTAAAGACCATGCGCTTAATAGGAATCTTTGGTTCCAGAACCTCTACTAAGTGCCAGGCGATCGCTTCACCTTCGCGGTCTTCATCCGTTGCCAGAATTAACTCTTCGGCGTTTTTCATTAACTCTTTGAGTTCGGCAACCTTTGCTTTTTTATCAGGGTTGATGACATAAAGAGGTGCGAAATCATTTTCAATATCTACACCCTCTTTAGCCCAGGCGATTTTTTTGAACTCTTTGGGAATATCAGCTGCGCGCTGTGGCAGATCACGGATATGACCAACAGATGCCTCGACAACGTATCCATCGCCGAGGTATCCACCAATTTTTCTGGCCTTTGCTGGTGATTCAACGATCACAAGCTTGATCAGGTCGGTTTTTGCTTTCGCCATAAAGTACGGGGAAGTTCTACTTATTTACGCGCTGATCGAGGTTGCTTGACGACGGTTACGAATAAGCGCACCAACGATGATTGCAACTGCTCCCAGTCCAATCAGTGTGCTTGTTCTTTCCCCATCACCAAGTGCCAAGGCAACGATTGCAGGTGTAATTAACAGCGCTACCAGGTTCATCACCTTGATAAGTGGGTTAATTGCAGGGCCTGCTGTGTCCTTGAATGGATCTCCGACGGTGTCACCAACGATCGTTGCTGCGTGTGCATCAGAGTTCTTTCCACCATGGTGTCCATCTTCAACCATCTTCTTAGCGTTATCCCACGCACCACCTGAGTTAGATAGGAATACCGCCATCAATGTTCCGGTACCGATTGCACCAGCAAGATATGCACCGAGCGCGCCAACGCCGAGACCAAAACCAACAGCGATCGGTGCCATAACAGCGAGCAGCCCTGGTGTTACTAGCTCACGCAGTGAATCACGGGTACAGATATCAACTACACGTGCGTAATCTGGCTTTTCTGTTCCCTTCATGATTCCTGGGTGTAAGCGGAACTGTTCACGAACTTCAACAACAACTGCGCCCGCGGCGCGAGATACCGCGTTGACCGCAAGACCTGAGAATAGAAATACAACAGCTGCACCGATGATCAGACCAACCAAGTTACGAGGATCGGCAACATCTAGAACACCTTGGAACTGTAGGCCAACTTCTGCTGCGGTCTTACCTGCATCGATTACCGCGGTCTTGATCGCATCTGTGAATGCACCAAAGAGCGCTGTTGCTGCAAGTACTGCGGTTGCGATTGCAATTCCCTTAGTAATCGCCTTAGTTGTATTACCAACTGCATCAAGGCTGGTAAGGATCTCTGCGCCTTCGCCATCAACATCGCCTGACATTTCAGCAACACCTTGTGCGTTATCTGAGATCGGACCAAAGGTATCCATCGCAACGATTACACCTACTGTTGTAAGTAGACCGGTACCGGCTAGTGCGATTGCAAGAAGTGAAAGAACTATGCTTCCGCCGCCGAGCATGAAGGCACCAAATACCGCGCCTGCGATGAGCAGAGCTGAATACACCGCTGATTCAAAACCAACTGCGATACCAGCCAAAATTACTGTTGCGGCGCCTGTTTCAGATGAGGCAGCGACATCATTTACTGGACGCTTTCCGGTCTCAGTAAAGAAGCCTGTAAGTACCTGAATTGCAGCAGCTAGAGCGATACCGATTAATACTGCGCCAAGTGCTAGAACACGTGGGTTTGTATTTCCTGCAGCTTCGATTGCTTCTGGTGACAAACCTGTCATCAACTTGAAATCAGATGGAAGGTAGGTAAATGTTGCGAGCGCTGTTAGCCCCGCAGAGATAATCGCTGATAAGAAGAATGAGCGGTTAATCGCTGTCATCGCTGACTTATCTGTACTGCGCAACTTGGTGAGGAAGATTCCGATAACGGCAGTGACTGTTCCGATTGCTGGAACGATCAATGGGTAGATCAGACCCGCATCACCAAAGGCTGCCTTACCAAGAATTAACGCTGCAACAAGAGTTACCGCGTATGACTCGAACAAATCTGCTGCCATACCAGCGCAGTCACCAACGTTGTCTCCTACATTGTCTGCGATAGTTGCTGCGTTGCGTGGGTCATCTTCTGGAATATGCTTTTCAACCTTACCTACAAGGTCAGCTCCGACATCTGCCGCCTTGGTAAAGATTCCGCCACCGACGCGCATAAACATTGCAAGCATCGCTGCACCAAAACCAAAGCCTTCAAGAACAGCAGGTGCGTTTTCGCGGTAGATAATCACAACAAGTGATGCACCGATAAGTCCAAGACCAACGGTTGTCATACCAACGACGCCACCTGTGCGGAATGCGATCTGGACAGCCTTTTCGCCATCCTTGTGACGGGCCGCATCTGCAACGCGAACATTTGCACGCACCGCAAGCCACATACCGTTGTATCCAACCAATGCGGAAAATGCCGCGCCTAGTAAGAAGAAGATTGAACGGCCGACGCGGATTTCAGCATCGCCGGGAAGAGCAAACAAGAGGAAGAAAACAATGACAACAAAAAATGACAAGGTGCGGAACTGGCGAGCAAGGAAAGCTGCTGCACCCTCCTGAATCGCTTCGGCGATCTCGCGCATCTTGGGTGTGCCATCGCTAGCTGCCAACACTTGGGCGCGTAGTCCGTAGGCGATTGCAAGAGCGGCTAGGGAAATTCCTAGAACGATGTATGCATATGTCAGATTGGATCCGGTTACTTGGACCAGTGATACGGTGCTTGCAGCACGCATAGGTTCTCCTCCGTTGGAGTTTGTGCGCCCTAA
>CAMDCL010000018.1 GCA_945890205.1 Bifidobacterium breve
TTCTCAACATTGCATCCGGTAACGATTCGTCCATCATTTACTAAAGCTGCAACACCTACCGGAAAGTTTGAGTATGGCGCGTACGCCATTTTCATCGCCCCGATAGCTGATTGGTGAATCTCTTCCCAATTAATTGTTGTCATCGAAGCCCACCACGACGATAAGGCATTCCGTCAGCAGCAGGCATTCTCAAACGTTGGGATGCCAGCGCCATCACCAGAAGTGTTGCGATGTAAGGAGTCATTGTTACCAATTGTCCTGGAAGCTCATCGACTGCAAAGTAGAACCACAGTGTAAATCCTGCCGCTGCAAGTGCTAAGAGCGCACCAATCTGCTTTCCACTCTTGAACTTTCTAAATGCTACAAATGCAAGAATTACAACAATAAGTAGGAGTAGGGCATGAATCGCCGCAGAATCTCGAAGTTGAAGCGCATCGGCAAATCCAAACAATCCAGCACCTGCTAGCAATCCACCTGGACGGTAATTTCCAAAGAGCAGAGCTGCAAGACCGATATATCCACGGCCAGCGACTTGATTTTCTTGATAGTTGCTGGCTGCAACGATCGCTAAGAAGCCTCCACCTAATCCAGCAAGTCCACCTGAAATCAAAACGCCTGCGTACTTCATCGCATACACATTGACACCTAGAGATTCAGCTGCAACCGGTGCCTCACCTGCACTTCGCAGACGCAAACCAAAGGCGGTGCGCCACAAAATAAAGTAGGCCAAAGGAACAAAGGAGATCGCTACGACGGTTACATAGGAAACATCTCCTGTAAGGCCGCGAAGAATCGAGGCCAAATCAGAGATAAAGAACCAGTTGAGGTTAGCGATAGCGCCCAATAGATCCGGACTCTTCCAGCCAAAGTACTGACCACCAGATAGAACCGGCAGACCATTTAATGGAATTGTTTCAATGCCTGGAGATTGTGATGGTCCAGGCCATGATCCATTTTTGTACATAAGGGTTGATAAGTAACGAACTAAACCAGCTGCGATGATGTTGATAGCAACGCCTGAAACAACATGGTCTACACCGAAGGTCACAGTTGCAATCGCATGCACAAGTGCACCAACAGATCCAAAGATCATTGCAGCCAATAATCCAAACCATGGACCATGTTGAGAGCCGATATAGCCACCAGCCCAGGCACCCATGATCATCATGCCTTCAAGTCCAATATTGACAACACCTGCACGCTCTGAGAACAAACCACCTAGTGCTGCAAGAACGATTGGAATAGATAGAAGCAATGCGGCAGATGCTGTACCTGTACTTGTTAGATCAGATGCACCGGTGATGACACGAATTGATGCCAGAACAAATACCAACATGGTGGCATAGCGAAGAATTTTCATAGCCTTCATGGCTGCACCACCTTTGCTAGCTCATTGCTTTGTAAGGTTAATTTGAAACGCCTTACAACCTCGTAAGCAATAACAGCGCTGAGAAGAATTGAGCCCTGCATAATTACATAGGTTTCAGGTGCAATATCAATCAGCTCTAGTGAACGTGAACTCACTTCTAGGAATCCAAATAACAGAGCGCTAAATGCCATTCCTCCAGCTGAATTTCGCCCTAACAGCGCAACGGCGATTGCAGAGAAGCCAATACCAGCACGGAAGCCCAAGTTATATGAGTGGGTCTGGCCAAGCACTTCAGGCAAGCCGGCAAGTCCTGCGATTGCACCAGAGATAACTAATGCAATAAAGGTCATCTTCTTTGAGTTGACACCACTTACACGTGCAGCGATTGGATTTAATCCAGATGCACGAAGTTCAAAACCAAACCGAGTCCGGTTAACAACAAACCAGAAGATCAGACCTAGCGCGACCGCCACGAAAAACATGCCATAAACACCACCGCCGGGCTGATCCTCGACACCAAACTTGCGAAGCAATGGCATTAAATCTGGAACCTGAGCAGATGCAGGTAGCTCCTTTGTTGCAAGGTTGTTAGAACCCTCTTCAACTAAAGCAAAGTGCTTTGATAGTAGGTAAGCAGATAATCCACCGGCTAAAGCGTTGAGCATGATCGTAGAGATAACCTCATTTACGCCACGCTTTACCTTGAGGTATGCCGCGATCGCTGCCCATAAACCACCAAATGTCATTGCAATAATAAATACCACTAAGACGTGAAGCACTGGTGGAAGCACAAACATCGCTCCGATGTAGCAACTGAACAAAGCACCCAAGCGCAACTGACCTTCCACGCCGATGTTAAACAGACCTGCTCTAAAGGTCACTGCAATTGCAATAGCAGCGATGTAGTAAGGGGTGGCGGTGTTAATGACCTCCATCAGCGATCCGGTCTCAGTGCCGTAATCCCACATTGTCGCGAAGGCTTCAAGAGGTGATTTTTTGCTGGCAATAACAGCAAGACTTGAAATTATGATTGAAAAGACAGCTGCAGCCAATGGTGCAGCGAGGGCTAATCCGATCTTGCTTGGTTTGAACTTTCTGGTCAGTGCGTTACTCATGCCGCACCTGTCATCGCAGAACCTAGCTGTTCTGGGGTAGTTTTTGCCGGATCTAATTCGGCGGTGATTGCACCACGCAACATAACGAGCAATCGATCAGACATTCCAATCAACTCTTCAAGATCTGCGGAAATAAGCACAACCGCCATTCCCTTTTCGCGGGCTTTGCGAAGCACATCCCAAATTGCGCCTTGCGCACCAACATCAACTCCACGAGTTGGATGGGATGCAACTAGCAATGCAGGAGCCTTGCTCATTTCACGACCAACAATAAACTTTTGCTGATTTCCACCAGAAAGTGCCGCAGCTAAAGTATCTGGACCAGGTGCTCGAACATCAAACTCCTGCATGATTGTGCGGGTACTTTCGATTGTGGCCTTCTTATCAATAACAAATCCACGCATAATAGGCTTGCCACGCTGATGGCCAAGAATTCTGTTCTCCCACAATGGTGAGCTCATCATCAATGCTTGGCGCTGACGATCTTCAGGAATCAAGCCGATGCCAAGATCATGTCTATCTGCAACGCTTAACTGATCGATAGATGAACCACGGAATTGGATTGATCCTGTGTACTCACGCAAACCCATAATCGCTTCTACTAATTCAGCCTGACCATTTCCTTCAACACCTGCGATACCAACTACTTCTCCAGCATGCAGCTCGAAGCTGATATTTGAGATTAAATTACGACCACCAGTTGCTGCTGGAATTGATACATCTTTAAGGGCCAAAGTGATCTCTTCGCGACGGGTATGGCCCAATGTTGATGGCTTAGGTAGCTCGCTTCCAACCATGAGCTCTGCTAATTGGCGAGCGGTGACATCCTTTGATTTAACTTCTGCAACGGTTGAGCCTTGTCGCACAACCGTTACCTCATCGGCAACCCGCAATACCTCGTCAAGTTTGTGAGAGATAAAGATGACCGCCATGCCTTGAGCGCGAAGACCTTCTAGCGCTTTGAAGAGATCATCTACCTCTTGTGGAACCAATACAGCGGTTGGCTCATCAAAGATCAAAATATTTGCGCCGCGGAATAAAACCTTCAAGATTTCTACACGTTGACGCTGGCCTACGCCTAGCTCTTCAACTAAAACATCTGGATCAATCTCTAATCCATATTGGGCCGCCATTTCTACAATCTTCTTACGGGCAGCTGCAAAATCAATTGTTGCTCCATGCTTGGGTTCAGAGCCTAAAATAATATTTTCAAGGACTGTGAAGTTGTCAGCCAACATAAAGTGTTGGTGAACCATTCCAATGCCGGCATCGATCGCATCATTTGGGTTCTTGAAGTGAACCTCTTTGCCATTAACTAAAATCTCGCCGCTATCGGGGCGTTGCATGCCATACAAAATCTTCATGACCGTTGACTTGCCAGCGCCATTTTCACCCACAAGTGCATGCACAGTGCCTGTCTCAACCTTGATTGAGACATCTTTATTGGCGATGACGCCTGGAAAGCGCTTTGTTATGTGTCGCAGTTCTACTGCTACAGACACTTTGAGTCTCCTTTGACTAGCACCGCATGAAAAACATTTGGCCCAACAAGGAGATCTAACTCCATTGTTGGGCCAAATGCCACTTTCTAACTATCTAGATTCAACAAAGTAATTATGGCTTTGTTGGAACCTTGATCTTTCCTGACTTGATTCCAGCTGCAGCCTTATCGATCTGAGCCTTGTACTTGTTGATGTATCCACCTGAGTATGAGACGCCAACACCATTAAGTGAGAGGTCATAGATACGTCCGTAGATACCTGCATCTCCATCAATGATGTCATTTACAGATGAGCCCGCAACTACTGTTGCAATTACATCGTAAACAGCGCGATCAACACGCTTGATCATTGATGTGAGCATGTTCTTCTTCTCTGCCTTTGATGCAGATAGGTACTGATCAGAGTCAACTCCGATAGTCCAAACCTTCTTGCCAGCCTTTGCAGCCTCTGTAGCAGCTGCGAAGTTACCCGCACCTGATCCACCTGCTGCTGAGTAGATAACATCGATACCCTTATCGATCATTCCCTTTGCAATAACCTTTGCCTTAGCTGGGTCATTGAAACCACCGAAATCAGGTGGCTCTGTGACGTACTTGACATCAACAGTTACTGACTTCTTTGTCGCCTTAACACCAGCAACGAAACCAGCCTCAAACTTTTGTAGTAGTGGAATACGAACTCCACCGATGTAACCAACCTTGTTTGACTTTGTTGCAAGTGCTGCTGCAACGCCAGCCAGGTATGAACCCTGGTGCTCAGCGAATACAAGACCTGCAACGTTGAGTAGATCTACTGATGCATCATCAACAATTCCAAATTGAACATTTGGGTAATCTGATGCAACCGCTTTGATTGGTCCTGCGTAGAGGAAACCAACTGCGATGATTGGGTTGTATCCAGCCTTTGCGAGCAAGCGAAGCTTGTCTTCACGCTCTGAGTCTGAACCAGTAGTAACTGTTACTTCACGAGCTGTGACCTTTAGGTTCTTCTTTGCACGATCAAGACCTGCTGCTGCTGAGTCGTTGAATGACTTATCGCCACGTCCACCGATGTCATAAGCAAGGCCTACTTTTACCTTTGTTGCCGCTGTTGCTGGAGCAACAAAAGTTGTTGCAGCCATAACAGTTGCAGCAACAACTGCTACAAGACGAAGTACTTTCTTCAATTTTCCTCCAAGGATTCAAGGGGATCTTCAATAGCTGCTTTTAAGGGCATATATGGAAGCTTTGTGTAATCGCGAGCCTATTACTTGCCCATGAGTAAACTCAACACGCGGGGGCTGATTTTGATGTCGGGGGTGTAACGTTTTGGATAACTCTCAACCATTAGTTGAGGTGGCAGGGTAAGTTACTTCACTAATCCCAGGTTTTTATAGGTATGTGACAGGGTTTGACTGGCCACAACCCGTGCCTTATCTGCACCTGTATGCAGCAGTTCAATCAGGTGATTCTCATCTTCGAGCAGCTCTAAAGCCCTTTGGCGAATCGGGCGTAGGTACTCAACTACAACCTCAGCCACAGCGCCCTTGAAATCGCCATATCCCTTGCCCTCAAACTCATTTTCTAGCTCTGAAATTGAACGCCCAGAAAGTGCTGAATGAATACTCAGCAGATTACTAATGCCAGGCTTTTCTTTTTCATCAAACTTAACTTCTCGGCCCGCATCGGTTGCAGCGCTCTTAATCTTCTTTGTATTTGCCTCTGGTGTATCCATGATTTCTAGAACACCTGCCGCAGATCCAGAGGATTTACTCATCTTTGATGTCGGATCTTGAAGATCGTAAATCTTTGCACCAGCCTTTAAAATATGGCCTTCAGGCAATCTAAAGGTTTCACCAAATCGAGTGTTAAAACGTGTAGCTAGATCGCGGGTTAATTCAATGTGCTGACGTTGATCTTCGCCCACCGGAACGTAATGTGCTTGGTACAAGAGAATATCGGCGGCTTGCAACATCGGATAAGTAAATAGACCAACTCGAGCGCTATCTGCTCCACCCTTTGCGGATTTATCTTTGAACTGCGTCATTCGACTTGCCTCGCCAAAACCTGCAAGGCACTCCATGATCCATCCCAATTGATTATGTTCTGCAACATGTGACTGTACAAAGAGAGTTGATCGCTCAGGGGAGATTCCAAGAGCGATCAATTGTGCAGCTGAAGCCAGAGTGCGCTTTCTAAAGAGTGCGGGTTCGATCTCGCCAGTTAATGCATGCAGATCAACGATGCAGTAAAAGGCATCATTGCCATCTTGGAGCTCTACCCACTGCTTAAGTGCACCTAAGTAATTACCCAGGTGGAAGGAGTCACTTGTTGGCTGAATGCCTGAAAGAACCCGCTTCTGTGTCATGGGTGTAATTCTTTCACACCGAAGGTGTTTGCGAGATCAATAGCTGCCCCGCGCGCTTGCCTTCCATGGACAAAACGGTGATTCGTATGTCATCTACCGTGACAACATCATTTACCTGCGGAATACGTCCCAAGAAGTGCATCACAAAACCACTAGCGGTTTCATATGGGCCTTCAGGGATATTCAACTTTGTCTCTTCAACCAAGTCATCGATTGAGATTAAGCCATCTACCTCAAAGTCTCCGGTACGGGCTTCTAGAGATACCTCTTCTTCATGAACATCATATTCATCCCGAATATCGCCAATAAGCACCTCTACTAGATCTTCAAGGGTCACGATGCCATCTGTTCCACCATACTCATCGAGAACGATTGCAAGGTGCTGACCTTGAAGACGCATCTCTGACAATGCAGGCAAGATGCCCTTAGTGCCAGGCAGATACATAATGTTTCGCGCCAGTTCGATGATCTTTGTTCCCTTTGTCGCAACCGATGTGTCTAAGAGATCACGAACATGGATAAAGCCAACAACCTCATCTGATGAGCCACGTACAACTGGATAACGTGAGTGGGCTTTATAAACAGCTAGCTCAATAGCCTTACTAACTGTTAATGATGCATCCATGAAATCAACTTCGGTTCGGGGAACCATAACCTCGTGGACCTGTCGTTCTGAAGCGTTAAAAACCTCTTCAACAATATCCCGCTCTTCATCGCTCAGTGCTGCGTGACCTGTTACAAGATCGAGCAGCTCCTCTTCCGACATTTGACTGCGCTGTAACTTTGGGTCAATGCCAATTGTACGTAAGACAAAATCTGTTGATTTTGATAGCAACCAAATAATTGGACGGAAGATATTTGCAACTATATTGATCATTCCGGCGGTTCTCATGGCGATCTCTTCAGCCTTAAATAGGGCTAATCTCTTTGGAACTAACTCACCAAAGACCAATGAGAAGTAGGCAATAACCAGGGTCACGCCGACCAGCGATATCGTGGTGCTCCAGCCATTTGATATCCCAAAGGATTCCAGCCAAGGAATTACATAATCACCCAGCTGGTCTGCTCCTAAAGCCGCGGAGAGAAAACCGCTTACGGTTACACCAATTTGGACCGCAGCAAGAAGGCGGTTGGGGTGTGCGGCCAGGGCGGCAACGCGAGCGCCACGTTTGCCTCGGGTAGCGATCTCACGGACCTGGCTATCTCGAAGGGAGATGAGGGCGATTTCAGCGGCGACGAAAAATGAGGCCAGAAGGATTAAGCCGCCGATGAGAGCTAGATCGGCAAATATAGAAGCCAACGAGGGGGGTTCCATGATGGTCGAAGTATACATTCCAGAGTCGGTGGCGTGAGACTAGATCTTCCCTTACACGGGGTTTACGCGTAATCTTCCACCGTTGGCCAACCGGCCATCACCTTCATCCTCGGACCGTCGGGCACGTACCTGCCCGGAGAAGGAGAGCAATCTCATGGCATCAGTAGTTTTTGATGGCGCATCACGTATCTATCCAGGAACAACCGCACCTGCAGTCGACAAGTTAAACCTCACCGTTAATGATGGAGAGTTTTTAGTTCTTGTTGGTCCATCAGGTTGCGGTAAGTCAACATCACTTCGTATGTTGGCCGGACTTGAAGAGATCGATGGTGGGCGAATTTTAATTGGCGATCGCGATGTAACAAATGTTGCACCAAAGGATCGCGATATTGCGATGGTGTTCCAGTCATACGCACTGTATCCACACATGACAGTTGCAGAGAACATGGGATTTGCCTTGAAGATCGCAGGAACTCCAAAGGAGGAGCGCGAGCGTCGTGTTCTAGAAGCTGCAAAGTTGCTTGACCTTGAGCCATACCTAGAGCGCAAGCCAAAGGCTCTTTCAGGTGGACAGCGTCAACGTGTTGCTATGGGTCGCGCAATTGTTCGCGAACCTCAGGTATTCCTTATGGATGAGCCACTATCTAACCTTGATGCGAAGTTGCGTGTAGCAACTCGTACACAGATCGCTGCATTGCAGCGTCGTCTAGGAATCACAACTGTTTATGTAACACACGACCAGGTTGAAGCTATGACTATGGGCGATCGTGTTGCAGTTCTTAAGGATGGCTTGCTACAGCAGGTTGATACCCCACGCAATCTTTATGACAACCCAGCAAATGCTTTTGTTGCAGGTTTTATCGGCTCACCAGCAATGAACCTTCTTATCGCACCAATTAGCGGCGGTAAGGCGATGCTCGGAGATCTTGCAATTGATGTACCAGCCGCTGCTGGAACTTCAGTAACTGTTGGTGTTCGCCCAGAGGGCTTCACACCATCATCAAAGGGCTTCCATGTTCTTGTTGAAGTTGTTGAAGAGCTTGGTTCAGATGCTTTTGTTTACGGAAAGCCAGCTGATTCCAATGTTGTCTTTGCAAATGCAACAGATGAAGGTGCACAAGTAATTGTTCGCTGGGATCCAAAGAATCCTCCAAAGCCAGGTGACACAATCACCGTCGAAGCTGTTAAGGGAGCGGTTCACCTATTCAACTCAACAACAGGTGAGCGCATCTAATACCTATTAATTAAAAAACCCGCGGATGCTATTAGCGCCCGCGGGTTTTTTACTGAATTCTTTAAGCCATTGCTAACTTTAGGTTGGCATCAATTGAGTTCAAGAACTCCTGTGTTGTTTGGTATGGCGCATCCTTTGAAATTAAAAGTGACAAATCCTTTGTCATCTTCCCCTGCTCAACGGTTTCAATACATACACGTTCAAGAGTTGCACAGAACTTTGCTAGCTCGGCGTTGTTATCCAACTTTGCACGGTGTGCAAGACCCTGTGTCCAAGCAAAGATAGAAGCGATTGGGTTTGTAGATGTCGCCTTACCCGCTTGGTGATCGCGGTAGTGACGTGTCACCGTTCCGTGAGCCGCCTCTGATTCGCAGATCTTTCCATCTGGTGTCATCAATACAGATGTCATCAAGCCAAGTGATCCATACCCTTGAGCAACGGTGTCAGATTGAACATCGCCATCGTAGTTTTTACATGCCCAAACGTAGCCACCCTCCATACGCAATGACATAGCAACCATGTCATCGATCAAGCGGTGCTCATACCAAATACCTGCGGCATCAAATTGAGCTTTGAACTCTGCCTGGTAGATCTCTTCAAAGATGTCCTTGAAGCGACCATCGTATGCCTTAAGAATTGTGTTCTTTGTTGAAAGGTAGACCGGAAACTTGCGCAGTAATCCGTAGTTCAAGGATGCGCGGGCAAAGTCACGAATTGAGTCATCGACGTTGTACATCGCCATCGCAACACCAGAGGATTCAAAGTTGAAAACCTCTGTGTTAATTGGTGCTGAACCATCTTCCGGAACAAATGAGATTGTCAGCTTTCCTGGACCTGGAACTTTGAAATCTGATGCGCGGTACTGGTCACCAAATGCGTGACGACCGATAACGATTGGCTTGGTCCAGTGAGGAACTAAACGTGGGACATTGCTGATGATGATTGGCTCACGGAAGATTACTCCGCCAAGGATGTTGCGGATTGTTCCGTTAGGAGATTTCCACATCTTCTTGAGGCCAAACTCTTCAACACGTGCCTCATCTGGAGTGATAGTTGCACACTTGATTCCAACACCATGCTTTTGGATCGCACGTGCTGAATCAATAGTTACCTGATCATCAGTTGCATCGCGGTGTTCCATACCCAAGTCGTAGTACTCGAGGTTCACATCTAAGTAAGGCAGGATCAATGAATCCTTGATGAACTGCCACATAATACGTGTCATCTCATCGCCATCTAGTTCGACGACTGTGCCTGTAACTTTGATCTTGCTCATTATTTCTCCCCTACTGAAAGTGACTTATAAATTAAAGCGTCTGAACATCTGCTTGCTTGGCACGAACCGCTTCAGCTGCTTCTTTAAGAGCTGCAACCTCAGAATCTGTCAGCGTGCCTTCGACAACCTTTTTAACACCGGTGCGACCAATCTCAGCTTCAACGCCAAGGTAGACACCAGAAATTCCATACTCGCCATCAACCCATGCACACACTGGCATTACTGCACCTGAATCTTCAATTACAGCCTTTGCCATACGCGCCGCTGCTGCAGATGGTGCGTAATAGGCAGAACCTGTCTTGAGTAATGCAACAACTTCAGCGCCACCATTGCGTGTGCGATCTACAAGTTCAGCGATCTCTTCCTGTGAAAGAAGTTCGCTCAAGGGCTTTCCGTTAACTGTGCAACGACTTGGAACTGGAACCATTGTGTCTCCATGCGATCCAAGGGTTAATGTCTTTACCGCTGCAACCTTTACTCCGAGCTTTTCAGCGACAAAGTTTGTAAAGCGAGCGGTATCAAGCATTCCTGCCTGACCCATTACGCGATTCTTTGGAAACTTTGTTGCAATCTGTGCCAAGGCGGTCATTTCATCTAGTGGATTTGAAACCACGATGATCACCGCATTTGGAGAATGCTTTGCAATATTTTCAGCAACACCACGAACGATGCCGGCGTTGACACCAATTAAGTCCATACGGCTCATGCCAGGCTTACGTGGAAGTCCTGCGGTAATGACAACCACATCTGAGTTTGCGGTCGCTTCATAACCAGCACCTTCAGGGGTTGTCGTCGCTCCGACGATCTTTGTCTCAAATCCTTCAATGGAACGAGATTGATTCATATCTAGTGCCAAACCTTCTGACTTTCCTTCAAGGATGTCTGTCAGAACAACGGTATCGAAAAGATCATATTCAGCTAAACGAAGAGCTGTTGTTGATCCGTAGAAACCTGCACCGACTACTGTGACTTTGCCACCCATCGTGACTCCATTCATGGCTGATTGCGAATGGGGCAACTCTACCGCCCACGAGGAAGTGCAATTGCCAGCACAAAAAGTGCAGTAGCGATAGCAAGGGGAAGGTAAAACTGGATGCTGCGGAAATCTCGGGATTTGAGAGCTATGCCCGCTGTTCCAACGGCGATAAATAGTGATCCGCCTCGCACAACTCCGAGTACCCCTAAAACCACACCAGTCAGGACTAATCCATAACTTACAAGGGTTAGCAGTCGATTATTTAGCTGCATGCATCAACCACATTTGTTAGCAACATTGCACGGGTCATGGGACCAACTCCCCCAGGCATTGGAGCAACATACGAGGCCTTTTCAAAGACTCCAGGGCAAACATCTCCTACTAAACCTTCTGGTGTTCGTGAAATTCCAACATCAATTACAACAGCGCCCTCTTTAATCATCTCAGCCTTCAAAAAATGTGCCTGACCGATGGCTGCAACAACGATATCTGCTCTTTGGGTATGAAGAACAAGATCTTTTGTACCTGTATGAGTCAACGTTACAGTTGCATTTTCTTGTTTTCGAGAAAGAAGTAATCCCAATGGCCGACCAACTGTTACACCACGACCGATAACGGTGACATCAGCACCTTTAGTTGAAATCTTGTATTGATCCAATAGCGCAACTATTGCACGTGGTGTACATGGAAGTGGTGCCTCATAACCAGAAACTAACCGTCCTAAATTGAGCGGGTGTAATCCATCTGCATCCTTATTTGGATCTATTGCTTCAAGAACTCTTTGTGTGTTAACTCCTTGTGGCAACGGAAGTTGGACGATGTAGCCGGTGCACTCTTGTGAGGAGTTTAAATCTGCGATCGCAGCTAAAATATCCTTCTCAGTTGCACTCTGTGGAAGATCAACTCGAATTGAATTGATCCCAACCTCTTGGCAATCTCGATGCTTCCCCGCTACATAAGAGTGTGATCCTGGATCATCTCCTACTAAAACCGTTCCAAGACCTGGAGTAACCCCTCGAGCCTTAAGCGCCTTAACTCGCACAGTTAACTCAGCTTTAATCGCTGCGGCAACCGCCTTGCCATCTAAAATCTGCGCGCTCATGATGTAAGCCTATCGACTCAGTTATGCGTGAGAGAAATGTCGAGTATTGGTGAAAAACATCGCGATTCCAGCCGCCTTTGCCGCTGCAATAACCTCTTCATCCCGCACACTTCCGCCTGGTTGAACAACCGCAGTAACACCTGCATCGATCAGGATTTGAAGACCATCGGCAAATGGGAAGAAGGCATCACTTGCGGCGACAGAGCCCTTAACTCGATCCCCTGCTCGTGCAACAGCCAACCGTGCAGAGTCAACTCGATTAACCTGACCCATTCCGATTCCAACTGAAGCGGTCATCTTTGCCAGCAAGATCGCATTGCTCTTTACAGAACGAACGCTGCGCCATGCAAACTCAAGATCCTTCATGGTCTGTAGATCTACTGGATCTCCACTGACCTGACTCCAATGTGCAGGTGAGTCACCCTGTGCATCAATTAGATCTGTTTTTTGCAGCAACACTCCACCAGATACTGGGCGTAGTTCTAAGGTATCAATGGTTGTTACTTCACACTTTAAAATTCGAATCGAAGGCTTCTTCATCAATAGCTCTAACGCATCTTGATCAAAATCAGGGGCGATTAATACCTCGGTAAAGATCTTGGATAAAGGCTCAGCCATCGCAAGATCTACCTTTCTGTTGGCGGCAACGACTCCTCCAAAGGCAGATACTGGATCACATTCATGTGCATGTTGATAAGCAATAGCTACACCTAATTCGCACACAGCAACTCCGCAAGGATTAGCGTGCTTCATGATTGCAACCGCAGGGTCGCGATGATCTAATACCGCTCTCCATGCAGCATCAGCATCTGTGTAATTATTAAATGACATTTCTTTACCATGCAATTGCTGGGCGTTAACAACTCCTGAGGTAAGACCCGAGTAAATCGCTGCATCCTGATGTGGATTTTCTCCGTAACGCAAGGAACTCTTTCTGCTCCAAATCTGCCCAAACCAATCTGGAAGCTCATTCTCATTAGCTTGCCCAAGCCAGGTAGCGATCGCTAAGTCGTACTGAGCTGTTGTGCGAAAAACCTGCAGGGCCAACTCTCGACGCTCTACATCGGTAAAACCGCCCGCTGCAATTGCAGCGATCAGCTGGTCATACTGATCTGTATGAGAAATAACCGCCACAGAGCCATGATTCTTAGCGGCTCCACGCAGCATTGAAGGACCACCAATATCAATCTGCTCGATGCACTCTTCAAAGGGTGCACCTGATGCAATTGTTTCGGCAAATGGATAAAGATTGATTATTACTAAATCAAATGGGGCAATACCAAGATCGGCAATGGCTGCTAAATGTTCTGGGTTATTTTGATCAGCCAAAATTCCACCATGAATACGTGGGTGAAGGGTCTTTACTCGTCCCCCCATAATTTCAGGAAACTCTGTGTACTGACTGACTTCAACTACCGGTATGCCAGCATCTGCTAAATTCTTGGCGGTAGATCCCGTTGAAAAAATTTCAACTCCAGCTAAGTGAAGAGTTGTCCCAACCTCAATTAAACGGTTTTTATCGTAGACGCTTACAAGTGCTCGACGGATTGGTTTTCTCATCGTGTATTGGTCTCCAGTGTTGGAATGATCAAAGCGATGGTCGCAACTATGAGACCGCGTTCTACCTTCTTAATTCTCTCATGAAGAGTTGCCTCGGTATCCTCCGGCAACACCGGAACCTCCATTTGGGTAATTATCGGCCCCGTATCAACCCCATCATCAACCCAATGGATCGTTGTTCCTGTCACCGAAACACCAGCATCTAACGCATCACGAACAGCATGTGTCCCTGGAAAATCAGGAAGCAAGGCTGGATGGCTATTAATTGTTGGAAAGTGATTAACAAACTCTGGAGCTAAAATTCGCATGAAGCCGGCGCTCACAACTAGATCTGGTTTGTATAAATCGACCTGATCAAATAGCTGCTTGTTCCATAACTGTCGGTCGCCAATTAACTCAACAACCGCGGTATCAATCGAAGCCTTCCTTGCCCGATCTAAAACTTGGGCATCTGCACGATCGGAGACAACGGCAACTACTTGAATCTCCAGCTCTGCTGCATCGAATATCGCCTGTGCCAATGAGCCCTGGCCTGAGGCCAGAATGACTATTCGCTTTCTCATCTGCGATTGCGAACTCTCGGAAGGTAGATCGCCAACAGTGCACCGATCCCTAACTCAACGCCAATAGCAAGGGTGAACTTCCAGGGAGAAACGCCAACGGCAGACATTGCATCGGTAATGAGTGCACCGCTACCTGAGTAACCTATAAATGCCGCCAGAAGTGTTGCAACAATTAAGCTCTGATACAAAACCTTTTGATTAAGTGAAATAGTCCAGCTAACAAGCAAGGCACCGGCTGCAACAACAAAGAGTATTCCAATTAATGAAATCATAGATTTATCTTCAGGCAAAGCACCAAGCAACGGCATTGCCGGGATCTTATCTAATCTAAATGAGCTTGGTGAAACCAAGGTTCCAGATCCAACAGCAAAGCCAACCCCTGAAAAGTAGGCAAGTGTAGAAACGATGGCGTTTGGAATATATAAAATATTAAGAAGAAGTAAAAGGAATCCACCAAAAATACCGGGCTGTAATACAGTTGTTAGATTCTTCACCATAGAAATATTCATTAGAAGCGCAATACCAAAGAGTATGGATGATGCACCCAGTAACAATGCAATTATGCGTGAGCCGTAAAGAAATCCTTGACCTAGTGCAACACGTCTTCCGACAGTTGCTGCACATAACAATGTAAATGGAAGCACGTAAATTAGTGCGAAGTACCAAACAGGTCGAATTGATTCAGTTTTTGAAAAGAATGAGGCTGCTACAGCAAAGGCTGTGTACCCCAGTGCAAAGACTGCGCGAGCTGGTCCAACTAGTGAAGAATCATTATCTAAGCGCTCGATAGTGCGAGCTACTCCATTGCGTATGGCAAGAACCGGAAAGACCAGTGCGCCTAACGGTAAGTAAGAGAGATATCCCGCCAATCCCGAAGGCGGTAGTGATAGATCAAATGGAATTGAGTGAGCACCGATCCAGATCCACAACGCTGCACGTAATGGATCACCTGTATTACCAGTTGCACTTCCTGCGGTAGCCCATGCCAGCAGGGCGATAAAGGAGGTCGGAAGTAAAAGCCAAGCAACGCTGCGCAAGACTTGGGGCAATGCTGCTCCAAGTACCCGCGCAATCATTGTTATCGACCCATTATTGCGCGTAACAAACGCGCTGTTTCGCTAGGTGTTTGACCAACCTTTACGCCAGCTGCTTCCAATGCATCTTTCTTTCCCTGAGCCGTTCCAGATGAACCAGAAACAATCGCACCTGCGTGACCCATGGTCTTTCCTTCTGGTGCTGTAAAGCCTGCAACATAACCAACCACCGGCTTGGTTACATACTCTGAGATAAATGCTGCTGCACGTTCTTCAGCATCTCCACCAATTTCACCGATCATAACGATGGCAGTTGTTTCGGGATCATCTTGAAATGCGCGAAGACAATCAATGTGTGTTGTTCCGATAACTGGATCTCCACCAATACCAACCGCAGTGCTAAAGCCGATATCACGAAGCTCATACATCATTTGATATGTAAGGGTTCCAGATTTTGAAACCAATCCAATAGGACCGGCACCTGTGATATCTGCAGGAATAATTCCAACATTTGATTTTCCGGGGCTGATCAAACCTGGGCAGTTTGGCCCGATAATCTGTGTTGTTCCCTTTGTCTGGGCATATGTGTAAAAACTTGCAGAGTCATGAACTGGGATTCCTTCAGTGATGACAACTACCAATGGCATCGTTGCATCAATTGCATCGATAACCGCAGCCTTTGCAAACTTAGGTGGAACGAAAACTACAGAAACATTTGCCCCAGTTGCAGACATCGCCTCTGCCACGGTGTTGAACACTGGAAGTTGGTGGCCATCGATATCAACAACCTGTCCACCCTTACCTGGTGTTACTCCGCCAACAACCTTTGTGCCTGAAGCCAACATACGACGGGTGTGCTTGGTTCCTTCAGAGCCTGTCATTCCCTGAACAATTACCTTGCTTGCATCATTAATAAAGATAGACATTACTTCGCCGCCAATTCTGCAGCGCGATTTGCTGCTCCATCCATCGTGTCCGCCTGTTCAACCAGTGGGTGAGCAGCCTTAGCCAAAATAGCCCGTCCTTCAACAACATTGTTGCCATCTAAGCGCACCACGATTGGCTTTGTAGCCTTTGGCCCAAGTAATTCAAGCGCCTGAACAATTCCATTTGCAACGGCATCACATGCTGTGATTCCACCAAAGACATTTACAAATACGCTCTTCACATCCTTATCACCAAGAATAATTGAAAGGCCATCGGCCATGATTTGCGCAGATGCTCCTCCACCAATATCAAGGAAGTTTGCTGGACGAACTCCACCATGCTTTTCTCCAGCATAAGCAACAACATCGAGGGTGCTCATAACAAGTCCTGCACCATTTCCAATAATTCCTACTTCACCTTCAAGCTTTACGTAGTTAAGACCCTTTTCCTTGGCCGCAGCTTCTAGAGGATTTTCAGCGGCTTGATCAACTAGCCCTTCATGATCTGGTTGACGAAAATCTGCGTTGTCATCAAGGGTTACCTTGCCATCAAGTGCGATGACCTTGCCATCCTTGGTCTTAACCAATGGGTTAACTTCAACTAGGGTTGCATCCTCGCCCTGGAAAACATCCCAAAGCTTCAAAAGAACATCGGCAACCTGATCTGCAACATCTGCGGGGAATTGTGCGGCTGCAACGATCTCCTTTGCCTTAGCAAGAGAGATTCCATCAACTGCAGATACCGGAATCTTTGCAAGCTTTTCAGGTGCGGTATGTGCAACCTCTTCAATATCCATTCCACCTGAAACAGATGCCATAACTAAAAATGTGCGGTTTGAACGGTCTAGCAAAATCGCTAAGTAATACTCTGATTCGATTGGCGCTGCCGCTGCGATCATTACTGTGCGAACGGTGTGACCTTTGATATCCATTCCAAGAATAGCTCCAGCTTTTTCGCGAGCATCCTGTGGGTTTTCTGCAAGCTTTACTCCGCCAGCCTTTCCACGTCCTCCAACTTTGACCTGAGCTTTGACGACAACCTTTCCGCCAATAGTTGCTGCAGCTTTCTCCGCCTCATCAGCTGTGGTTGCAACACTTGCAGCTAGTACGGGTACGCCATGCTTTTCAAAGATGTCTCGGGCTTGGTATTCAAAGAGGTCCACTGGGGTTCCAATCAGTTCAGTTCTGATGCGCTAATGGGGGTAATCCTAGAGCTTCTCAACGGGTGCATAACGCAACAGCAAACGCTTCTCACCGTATTGGCCAAAGTTAATTGTCGCCTCAGCCTTATCTCCCGCCCCTGCAACTGAGACAACGGTGCCTAATCCAAATGTGTCATGTGACACACGCTCACCAACTGCAAGCTCCATAGCGATGCTCTTCTTACCAGTTGCTCGTGGTGGCGCAGATGTGGCTGTTCTGGATTTCTTAATCAATGATGGAGATACAGATGTACGAGATTGATTGCGCCATTCAATTACCTCTTCAGGGATTTCATCGAGAAAACGAGATGGTGGGTTGTAGTTAGGTGCGCCCCATGTTGATCTGTACTCTGCTCGTGAAATATAAAGACGTTGACGTGCCCGAGTTAAACCAACGTAAGCAAGACGGCGCTCCTCTTCAATCTCATCCTTTTCTCCTAAGGTCCGAGAATGAGGAAAGATGCCATCCTCCATACCTGTTAAGAAGACAGTTGGAAACTCAAGACCCTTTGCGGTGTGCAGGGTCATCATGGTTACGACTCCCCCATGATCTTCGCCTTCAGGAATCTCATCTGCATCTGCCACCAGTGAAACCTTTTCTAAAAAGCCTGCGAGTGAAATCTCCTCATCCTCACCTAGCTCTTCAAACGGTCTCTCCTCATACTCCATAGAAACTGCAACTAGCTCCTTGAGGTTTTCAACACGAACCTCATCCTGTGGATCGGTGCTATCTGCAAGCTCTTTTAGTAATCCAGATTGTTCAAGGGCTGCTTCGACAATTACCGATGGCTTGGTCTTTGCCTCAACTAGAACACTTAAGGTGGTAATCATTGAGGTGAACTCATTAATCGCCTGTGCTGCACGTGCAGGAACTGATCCGATCTCACTGCAGCGAAGTAAGCCTTGCCAAAAAGAGATGTTGTTCTGAGTTGCATAAAGATCAATGTAATCAAGCGAGGTATCACCGATACCGCGCTTTGGAACATTGATGATTCGACGTAGTGAGATCTCATCTTCTGCATTTGCCAAAACTCGTAAATATGCCAGCAGATCCTTTACTTCGCGACGCTCGTAAAATCGAAGGCCACCAACAACTTTGTAGGGAAGAGCGCTACGCATAAAAACCTCTTCAAAGACACGAGACTGTGCATTTGTTCGGTAAAAGATGGCGGTATCACCAGGTGTAGAAACACCTTCTCGCTGAAGTGATCTAATCTCATCCGCTATAAAGTTTGCTTCATCATGTTCACTCTCGGCGACATATCCGACTAGCGGTGTTCCAGAACCTGCATCAGACCAAAGGTTCTTCTCCTTGCGACTTTCATTTTTAGTAATGACAGCGTTTGCTGCATTCAAAATATTCTGTGTTGATCGATAGTTTTGCTCTAGCAGTACCGTCCGAGCCTTTGGGTAATCCAATTCGAACTGCATGATATTTCGAATCGTTGCTCCTCTGAAGCCGTAAATAGATTGGTCTGCATCACCCACCACACACAATTCAGCGGGAGGCTGGCCCTCAAGATCTGTGCCTACTAGCTCCTTTACCAGGATGTATTGAGCATGGTTTGTATCTTGGTACTCATCAACTAAAACATGGCGGAACCGGGATCTAAATCGTGCCTTTGCTTCTGGATCACGTTGCAGTACTTCGACCGTCTTTAAAATGAGATCATCAAAATCCATCGCATTAGCGCGCATTAATCTCTGTTGATACACCGCATACACATCGGCCACAACCTGCTCAAATTGATTCGTAGTGGCGTTGAGGTAATCCTGTGGGCCCAGCAACTCATTTTTAGCGTTGGAAATCATCGCCTGAAATTGTCGAGCGGGATATCGCTTTGGATCTAAGTTCAGCTCCTTTGCAACAATTGTGATTAATCGATTGGAGTCTGCGGAGTCATAAATACTAAATGAGTTGCTATACCCAAGTCGGGTTGCTTCCTGGCGCAGTATGCGAACACAGGCTGAGTGAAATGTTGAGACCCACATGGATTTTGCAATTGGCCCTACCAGCTCTGCTACACGCTCCTTCATCTCGCCAGCTGCCTTATTAGTAAAGGTGATTGCCAGAATTTGATAGGGCGCTACATCTCTGCGAGACATTAAGTATGCGATTCGGCGAGTTAGAACTCGAGTCTTTCCCGATCCTGCACCTGCAACCACCAGTAAGGGTCCGCCTGAATGAGTTACCGCCTCCGCCTGTTGAGGGTTAAGTCCCTCAATGAGTGGATCGATTTCAGTCATGAGGACGAGTCTATTAGGCTTCAGAGATGGAACCGATCGCAGATACCGAGATCAAGCGAGTTTTGGTCGTTAGCGCCCACCCTGATGATTCCGATTTTGGCGCATCGGGAACAATCGCCCAATGGGTAAAAAAGGGGATTGAAGTCGCTTACGTCTTTTGTACCAATGGCGATCAAGGTGGAGAAGAGTCTGGCTTTACAAAGGAAGAGATGCCAGCAATCCGTCAACGTGAACAACGTGCAGCAGGTGCAGCTATCGGCGTAACTGACATAACCTTTTTAAATTATGTAGATGGACATCTAGAGCCAACTATTGAACTACGCAAAGATATTGTGCGGCAGATTCGTATTTCCAAACCAGATCGAATTGTGTGCCAAAGTCCTGAGCGAAACTGGGATCGCATCGGTGCAAGCCATCCAGATCACCTTGCAGCGGGAGAAGCAACGATTCAAGCGGTGTATCCCGATGCCCGTAACCCATTTGCCTTTACCGATTTGCTTGAAAAGGAGGGGCTACAACCTTATCGTGTGAAAGAGGTGTGGGTCTCTGGCTTTGCACACCCAGATCACTGGGTAGATATCACCGACACATTTGATTTAAAGATCGCGGCTTTACATGCACACGCATCTCAAACCGCTCACAACAAGGAGTTAGAGAACATGGTTCGTGAATGGGGCCAACGCAATGCAGGTATAGGCGGACTACCTGAAGGTCGAATCGCTGAAGCCTTTAAGATTGTACATACCGCTTAAAACGATTTGGCAAATTAAATTCAGTTTGTAACAATAACTCGCTTAATCTCTATCGCTTGATTAGGTGCACCATCTGCACCGCCACCTTTTACTCCAGCCTTTGCAATCGCTTTAACAATTTCTAGACCTTGAGTAATTGTGCCCCAGATCGTGTAGTTAGCGCCCAATGTTGTATCTGCAAAGACTAAGAAGAACTGACTTCCATTTGTTCCGGGACCTGAGTTTGCCATTGCAACGGTGCCAGCTGGATAGTTATTCAAACCTTCAATTGGAAGATTTTCATCACGGTATGTGAAGTTAGGTCCGCCGCTTCCAGTAGCTGTTGGATCTCCACATTGAAGAACATAGAGACCTTTATTGGTTAAGCGATGACACAGCGAGTTATTGAAGTATCCGCCACGTGCAAGTGTTGCTAACTGTGTAATTGTGATCGGTGCCTTTGCTCCAACCGTTGATACAACGATGCTGCCACAATTAGTTTCAAAGGTAAATGTTCGTGCAATTCTCCGCGGAAGTTTTTCAGCTGGTGCTACAGATGGAGGTGTGTGTCCAACCGCCTTTGTTGGCTTGCACTTCACAGCTGAAAGTTTTACCTGTTTTGCAGATTTTCCTTTTGGTTCAGCAAAGGCAGAGGGAGAGAGAGTTACAGAGATTGCAAGAACTGCAATTACTAAAGCCTTCACATTGACTCCCTTGGACATAGCGCTAATGGTAAATCGAAACCCTGAGAAAACCCTTAATTTATTCCCATTCAATGGTGGCAGGTGGCTTACTCGTAACATCAAGTACCACCCGGTTGACCTCGCGGACCTCATTGGTTATGCGTGTAGAAATCTTTTCAAGTACCTCGTACGGCACACGTGACCAATCGGCGGTCATCGCATCCTCAGATGAAACGGGGCGCAAAACTATGGGGTGACCGTATGTGCGCCCATCGCCTTGAACGCCAACACTTCGAACATCGGCCAAGAGGACCACTGGGCACTGCCAAATATCTCGATCTAACCCAGCAGATTTTAACTCAGCTCTAGCGATCGCATCAGCTTCGCGCAGTAGATCTAAACGTTGTTGTGTAACTGCGCCAATAATGCGGATACCAAGTCCAGGACCCGGGAATGGTTGTCGCCACACAATCTCCTCAGGCAATCCAAGCTCTAAACCGACTTGACGAACCTCATCTTTGAACAAGGTGCGAAGTGGTTCTACCAAAGTAAATTGCAGATCATCAGGCAAGCCACCAACGTTGTGATGCGACTTAATATTTGCTGTACCTGTTCCGCCACCAGATTCAACAACATCTGGATACAAGGTTCCTTGAACTAAGAACTCAACATCTCCACCTGAAGCGATATCCCGCGCAGCGGCTTCAAATGAACGAATAAATTCGCGGCCAATGATCTTTCGCTTTTCCTCAGGATCTGTAACATCCTTTAAGGCATCCAAGAACTGTTTATTGGCATCGATGACTACTAACTGAACTCCGGTAGATGCGACAAAGTCACGCTCGACCTGTTCAGCCTCGCCTTTACGTAATAAGCCATGATCTACAAAAACACATGTCAATTGATTACCAACAGCCTTTTGAATAATCGCCGCAGCTACCGCTGAATCAACTCCGCCAGATAAACCACAAATCACCTTTTTGCTGCCGATAACCGCTTTTGCTTTTGCGATCTCAGTCTCTGCGATATTTGCCGTCGTCCATGTTGCATCGCACTTGGCGATACTGATTAACCAGTTGCGCAAAATAGCTTGACCATGCTCACTGTGCAAAACCTCGGGATGGAACTGCACGCCAGCCAGCAGACCGCTTTCATTTTCAAAGGCGGCTATCGGTGTATCTGAAGTTGAAGCGGAGATAGAAAATCCGGCTGGTGGTTGTGAGACAGCATCACCATGAGACATCCAGACCTTTTGCTGTGCTGGAAGCCCTGCAAATAATTTAGATGTTGTCACAACAGTTGTATCTGTGCGACCAAACTCTGATTTACCTGTTTGGCTAACAACACCGCCAAGGGCTGCAGCCATCGCTTGGAAACCGTAACAAATACCAAAGACAGGGATGCCTAATGTAAAGATAGCTTCATCAATCTTTGGGGCCTTGTCGGCATAAACGCTAGAAGGTCCGCCCGACAAGATAATTGCAGATGGATTTTTCGCCTTTACTTCAGCGGCTGTTATTGAGGATGGAACTATCTCTGAAAAAACATGGGCTTCACGAACACGCCTGGCGATTAACTGTGCGTACTGCGCACCAAAATCAACGACCAGTACTCCGCGAAGCTCAGCCACGATGAATAAGAACCTCTACGCGCTGGAACTCCTTTACATCTGAGTATCCACAAGTCGCCATCGCGCGACGTAGAGCACCGAATAAGTTCATTGAACCATCTGATGTGTGTGAAGGTCCGAGCAAAATTTCTTCTAGTGTTCCAACTGTTCCAACGTTTACTCGCTCGCCACGTGGAAGAACTGGGTGGTGTGCTTCAGATCCCCAGTGCCAACCAAGTCCAGGTGCTTCAACAGCCTTAGCCAAAGGTGA
>CAMDCL010000019.1 GCA_945890205.1 Bifidobacterium breve
GTTTGCTTTGCTTTTGCGCGGCCGCGACCCATGGGCGACCTCCTTCACTAATTGCTGTGCGTCAGGGAGGTAGGTTATCGCGCCTTGTAGGCGCTCTCCAAAGATGAGCGTGAATTTGAGCCCATACGCTCAGAAACCACCCCCGCCACCCAGGCCTTCATCCCTCGAGCCGCTAAGGATCGAACCGCCAGATCGGCAACTGATGGATCCACGATGGCGCTCATGCCGATGCCACAGTTCCAGGTGCGCTCCATATCCGCCTGTGGCACCCCACCCATCCTTGCCATGAACTCCATCTCAACAGGAAGTGACCAGGTTGAACGATCATAAGTAGCTGTTAAGTGATCTGGAATTACACGTGCAGTATTTTCTGCAACTCCACCACCTGTAATGTGTGAAAAAGCGTGAAGATGTTCTGGCATCGCTTTGATTAAGGCTAAACAATCTAGTGCGTAGATCTCTGTTGGGGTTAAAAGGATTTCACCCGCGCTCTTTCCAAACTCGTTGACATTGGCGTGTAGATCTATTCCTGCGCTTTTAATAATATGTCGAACAAGTGAGTATCCATTTGCATGAAAGCCACTAGCCGGCATTGCGATGATTAGATCCCCAGCTTTTACACGATGAGATCCAAGTTGACGATCTGCATCAACAACACCAGTTGCTGCACCTGCAAGATCAAACTCATCATCATCTAACAAGCCAGGGTGCTCCGCGGTCTCGCCACCAATCAAAGCTGTATTTGCCTTTGCACATCCACGCGCAATTCCAGCAACAATATCTGCGATATGTTCTGGGATTACCTTTCCAACCGCAATGTAATCCGTCATAAACAAGGGCTCCGCACCACAAACAACCAAATCATCAACAACCATTGCAACAAGATCTTCGCCAATAGTGTCGTACCTTCCTAAAGCACGTGCAATCTCAGTTTTTGTTCCAACTCCATCGGTAGATGTTGCAAGCAAGGGCTGCTTCATATCCTTTAACTTGCTTGCATCAAATAAACCTGCAAATCCACCAATACCGCCAATTACTTCTGGGCGTGATGCCTTTGCAATAGATGCCTTCATTAACTCAACGGCGCGATCTCCTGCATCAATATCAACGCCAGCATCCTTATAAGTAGACATCAGTGACCGTGTGCTTCCGTAATCTCTAGGCGCATCTTTCCTTCAGATAAATCCTCAGGGATGCGGATTGGATACTCTCCTGTAAAGCAGGCAGAACATAGCTTTTCTGAGGGTACTTCGGTGGCCGCGATGAGCCCTTCAAGGGATACATACCCCAAGGAGTCAGCACCAATAGATCGACGAATCTCTTGTACATCTAAACCATTAGCAATGAGCTCGGCCCGTGAGGCAAAGTCGATACCGTAATAGCAAGGCCACTTAACTGGTGGTGATGAGATACGGACATGGATCTCTCGCGCCCCGGCTTCACGCAACATTCGCACAATTGCGCGTTGAGTATTTCCACGGACGATTGAATCATCGACAACAACGATCCGTTTTCCTTCAATAATTTCACGTAAAGGGTTTAGCTTTAAGCGGATACCTAATTGGCGAATAGTTTGGGATGGTTGAATAAAGGTTCGACCAACATATGAGTTTTTCACTAGCCCCATGCCATAAGGAATGCCAGACTCCTTTGCATAACCAATCGCTGCAGGTGTTCCAGATTCAGGAACAGGAATAACTAGATCAGCCTCGGCAGGATGCTCCCTTGCAAGTTGCGCACCAATTGCAACACGAGTCTTATGAATTCCACTGCCCGCGATAGTTGTATCCGGTCGCGCTAAGTAAACATACTCAAAGAGACATCCCTTTGGTTGTGCATCTGCCCAACGTTGAGAACGAACCCCATTGGCATCGATACAGATTAACTCTCCTGGTTCTATCTCTCGCACAAAGGCGGCTCCAACGATATCTAAGGCCGCACTTTCAGATGCAACCACCCAACCAGTCTCTAACTTTCCAAGAACTAGGGGACGAACTCCATGTCGATCTCGCGCCGCATACAGAGTGCGCTCATCCATAAACACCAAGGAGAAAGCACCCTCCAATTGAGGCAAAACCGTTAATGCACTTGCTTCAACATTTTTAGAGTCCTGCAAAGCCAGTAGTGCGGTCATTATCTCGGTATCGGTTGTCGCGCCTCGTGTGTATGTCGCTTCAAGCTTTTGAACTAGCTCTGCTAAATCACCAGTATTGGTGAGGTTGCCGTTGTGGGCCAAAGCCAGCGTTCCATACTTAGTTGGGCGCAGGGTGGGCTGCGCATTCACCCAAGTACTAGATCCCGTTGTGCTGTATCGACAATGTCCGACAGCTAAATTTCCCTTAAGTGTTGCAAGATCTCCTTCGGTAAATACCTGAGAAACAAGTCCCATATCTTTGTAGACAAGAATTCTTTCGCCATCACTTGTTGCAATACCTGCCGACTCAGTTCCCCGATGTTGTAAGGCGTAGAGACCATAGAAGGTTAACTTTGCAACCTCTTCACCAGGTGCCCAGACACCAAAGACACCACATGCATCCTGTGGCCCCTTGTCCTCACCTAAAACATTGTGATTGAGTAATCCATCAGGGCGTCTCATTGTTGTGCTCCTAACGGTAGATACTCTGACAAATCTGCACGCACACCAGAGGCTGCGATCTTTCCATCAGATAATGCTTGAGCCCATGTTAATTGACCGCATGCAAGTGCAAGCCAGGTTTGAGCATCCATCTCGATCGTGTTTGGTGGTGTACCCCGTGTATGAGTTGGTCCCTCGCCACATTGAACCGCTGCATAGGGTGGAATACGAACCTCAATCGCTCGTCCAGGAGCTTTAGCGGTCAACTGCGCAAGTGTGCTCTTGACCTGATCAAGTATCTGAGGATCGCGCATCTCTTACCCAAACAACCGTGGGAATGTTGAGGTATGGGCGGTTGAAAGTTCGTTCAGTGAAATTACCGCATCATTAATAGTTAGCGAATCTCCCCCAGTTGTTCCAAGCTTTGTCAGCGCAATTGAACTCTTAAGCGCTAAACCTTCAAGCCTTGAGGTATGGGCAGGATCTATTGCAACAATTACACGACCTGGTGTTTCACTGAGCAAAGTAACTCCTGCATTTTCAACTGTGATCGTTGCGCCAACCTTGTGACGTAAAACCATCTCAGTTAATCCAGCAGATAAACCGCCTTGACTTAAATCATGGGCGGCGGCAAAGAATGAGTTACCTTCCAGGAGTAGCTCGATAAGCCTCATTTCACGCTGTAAATCAGCATCTGGTGATTGCCCAACACGTTGATTGTGCAAGAAGGCCCACTCGCTACCTGCAAGATCTTCCTGGGTTTGGCCAAGCAGGTACAGATCTAAACCCGCTTCAGTAAAGCTCATGGGTGTGCGGGTGCGAACATCTTGGATGACTCCAAGAACACCGATAACAGGAGTAGGCAAGATGGCGACAGCACCGGTTTGATTATAGAAAGAGACATTTCCACCTGTAACAGGTAACCCCATCTCTAAACAACCATCAGCTAATCCGCGTACCGATTCGGCAAACTGCCACATAACACCTGGATCTTCAGGTGAGCCAAAGTTAAGACAGTTAGTAACTGCAAGTGGTCGCGCACCAGCTGTTGCAATATTGCGCGCAGCCTCTGCCAGTGCCAACTTTGCACCTTGATATGGATTTAAGTAAGACCAATTTGCATTTGCATCGGTTGAGATTGCTACACCTAGGTGGGTCTCTTCATCAATTCGAACCATACCTGAATCATCAGGTTGGGATTGAATCGTATTTCCCTGTACATACTTATCGTACTGAGATGTTACCCAAGACTTATCTGCAAGATTTGGGGCAGCAGCCAACTTCAATACCGCAGCTTTAAGCTCTGATGCGGTGGTAGGAATCGGGACATTTACCTTTTGCGAGTTAACTTGATCGATGTAATCAGGTTGAGCCAGTGGACGGTTGTAGACCGGACCATCATGAGCGACGGTGCGTGGTGGAACATCAACTATTAACTCACCATTCCATGTAATCTCAAGATGGTTTCCATCTGTTACTTCTCCAATGACGGTAACTGTCACATCCCATTTCTTGCAGATCTCAAGGAAACGATCGATCTTGCTAGGTTCGACAATTGCACACATGCGCTCTTGTGATTCAGACATCAAAATCTCTTCAGGTGATAGTGATGGATCGCGTAGTGGAACCTTGTCCAACTGCACCTTCATGCCACCAGAACCACCTGATGCGAGCTCGCTGGTTGCACAGGATAAGCCTGCTCCGCCAAGGTCTTGAATGCCTACAACGAGATCCTCCGCAAAGATCTCTAATGAGCATTCGATTAAAACCTTTTCAACAAATGGATCGCCAACCTGAACACTTGGTCGCTTTGTAGATCCACCAGCACCAAAGGTTTCAGAGGCAAGTACAGATACTCCACCAATTCCATCACCACCAGTTTTTGCGCCATACAAGACAACTAGATTTCCTGCACCTGCCGCCTTTGCCAACTTGATATCGCTGTGCTTCATTACGCCAACACATAAAGCATTTACTAGTGGATTGCCGGCATAGGTTTCATCAAAGGTAACCTCGCCACCAATGTTTGGTAGACCTAAACAGTTTCCGTATCCGCCAACACCTGCAACGATTCCGGGCAGGACGCGACGGGTATCTGGTGCATCTGCAGGACCAAAGCGAAGTGGATCCATCACCGCAATTGGTCGTGCTCCCATTGTCAAAATGTCACGGACAATTCCACCAACACCAGTTGCCGCACCTTGATACGGTTCGATAAAGGATGGATGGTTGTGTGATTCTATTTTAAATGTGACCGCATAACCCTGTCCGACATCTACAACACCAGCGTTCTCGCCAATACCAACTAGCAGAGCATCAGATTTGGGGGTTTTCTCACCAAACTGTTTTAAGTGAACCTTTGAAGATTTATATGAGCAATGCTCTGACCACATTACCGAATACATAGCCAGCTCAGATGAGGTTGGACGGCGACCAAGAATCTCTTTGATCCGTGCATACTCATCAGCTTTTAAACCAAGCTCTGCAAATGGTTGAGCATTTCCAGGTGTGGCTTGGGCAACTGCAACGGTATCTAAGGCCATTACTTCACCATCGCATGCAGGATCGATGTAAAGAAGCCAAGACCTTGGGAGGATGGCCCAGTTAACTCATTGATCGCATGCTCTGGGTGAGGCATAAGGCCAACAACATTGCCCTGGGCATTGCTAATTCCAGCGATCAAATTGCGGGATCCATTGGGGTTTTCACCTACATAACGGGCGATTACGCGACCTTTACTTTCGAGCATTGCAAGGGTTTGATCATCGCACTGAAATGAGCCTTCACCATTCTTTAGCGGAATAACGATCTTTTCACCTTGTTTGAATGAGTTGGTCCATGGTGTTTGGTTGTTAACTACTTCAATCTCTTGATCACGGCACAAGAAGTGCAGATCAGAGTTGCGAGTTAAGGCACCTGGCAAAAGATGGGATTCACATAAAACCTGAAAGCCATTACAGATTCCAAGAACCGGCATTCCTTTATTAGCTGCCTCAATAACTAACTGCATCACTGGTGCAAATCGTGAAATCGCACCACACCGAAGGTAATCACCATAAGAAAAGCCACCAGGTAAAACAACAGCATCTACACCTTTTAAATCTGCATCCCCATGCCATAGCGAAACCGCTTGGGCGCCACCAACAACTACCGCGCGTGCAGCATCGCGATCATCCAGCGTTCCCGGAAAGGTAATAACTCCTACGCGCATTACTTTTCTACCCTTACTACATAGTTTTCAATCACAGGGTTAGAGAGTAAAACTTCAGCCGCCTTTTCTACTTCGGCAAGCTGCGCAGCGGTTGGTTCGCCTTGGATCTCAATTTCAAATCGCTTTCCTTGGCGAACAGATGTGGCAAAGGTAAAGCCAAGACGGGGCAAGGCTGATGCAACGGCATTTCCTTGCGGATCAAGAATCTCGGGCTTCAACATCACATCAACCACGATCTTTGCCATTTGTATTTCTCCCTGTTAGAACTTGCTGCCGGTGATTCGGAAAAAGGCTTCTTTGTAACGTTGTGCTGTCTTCTCTACGATCTCACTTGGTAGTTCAGGGGGTGGGCTATTTCTATCCCATCCACTTGCTACTAGGTAGTCACGTAGAAACTGCTTGTCATACGAGGGTTGAGCCCCGCCTGGCTTCCATGTGGATGCCTCCCAAAACCTAGAAGAATCAGGGGTTAGCGCCTCATCACCAAGGATTATCTCGCCCTTGTCATTGCGGCCGAATTCGAACTTGGTATCTGCAACGATGATCCCGCGGCTTGCAGCAAACTCTGATGCTGTGTCATACAACTTAATTGTTAAATCACGCAGCTGCGCAGCATCATCTGCTCCAACGATTGCGACTGCACCAGCAAAATCAATATTGATGTCATGATCTCCGATTTCAGCCTTGGTCGCTGGCGTAAAGATGCTAACCGGAAGTTGTGAGCCATCTAGTAAACCATCAGGCAATGTATTCCCGCAGACAGCTTTACTGTTTTGATACTCAACCCAACCACTACCAGTTAAGTATCCACGAGCTACACATTCAACCTCAAACATTTTTAATGGCTGAACAATCACTGCGCGATCTTCAACAACTGAAGGAACATCGGTAGAAACAATATGGTTGCCAATAATGTCTTCTAGTAATTCAAACCAAAATAAAGATAACTGAGTTAGCACCTCACCTTTGCCAGGAATACTTGTGGGCATTACCCAGTCATAGGCAGAGATTCGATCAGAGGCAACCAAAAGAATCTCTTTTTTATCATTTGTATAAAGATCCCGAACCTTTCCGGTGCGCAGATGAACCCACCCAGAGATTTCAGGCGCTGGCGGTGGACCAGCTAGGCCGAAGCCGCTCACCGAATAGAGCCGGGCTTGTACTGCGCTGCGGCAGGGTGCGCGGATGTAATCGCATCGATGCGATGTACAACTCGTGCCACTTGTTGGCGAGCTTCGCCAGTAAATTCAATTGGGTCGCTGATCAAAAGATCAAGCGCTGCACGATCTAGAGGTAAACGTGTGTCTGCCGCTAAATCATCGAGAAGGGAGTTCTGCTTTCCTTCACGCATACCAAGCGCCGCCTTGACCGCATGCTCCTTAATAACCTCGTGGGCAACTTCGCGACCAACACCTGCTTTAACCGCAGCCATCAAAATCTTGGTGGTGGCTAAGAAGGGCAGATAACGCTCTAATTCAGCGCTAATTACCGCTGGAAATGCTCCAAACTCATCGAGCACAGTCAGCATTGTTTCCAGCAATCCATCTATTGCGTAGAAGGCATCTGGCAAAGCAACGCGACGAACAACGCTGCACGAGACATCGCCTTCATTCCATTGATCCCCCGATAGCTCGCTCACCATTGACGCGTATCCGCGAAGTACGACGGCAAGACCATTGACGCGTTCACATGAACGGGTATTCATCTTGTGTGGCATTGCGCTGCTACCAACTTGACCCGCTTTAAACCCTTCAGTGACTAGTTCGGCACCAGCCATTAGACGAATAGATGTTGCAAGAGATGATGGCGATGATGCGATTTGAACCAAGGTAGTGACAACATCATAATCAAATGAACGTGGGTAAATCTGTCCGGTTGAGTCAAGTACATTGTCAAAACCAAGCTCTTTAGCGATTGCACCTTCTAATTTAAAGTGGGCATTCGATGATCCAAGAAGATCAATTGAATCCTGAGCAGTTCCGACAGGACCTTTGATTCCGCGCATTGGGTAGCGATCTTGCAACGCGGTCAATCTTTCATAAGCAAACAACAACTCTTCAGCAGCTGATGCAAAACGTTTTCCTAAAGTGGTTACTTGTGCCGGAACGTTGTGTGAACGACCGGCGATTGGTTGATCTGCATACTGCGCAGCCCGCTCACCTAAACGAGCCAGAAGTGTGATGACCTTGTCATGGATAATTTCAAGTCCGTTACGAATCTGTAGCGCTTCAATATTTTCTGTTACATCACGGCTAGTCATTCCGGCGTGGATTGATTCATGGCCTGCAAGTGCGTTGAACTCTTCGATTCGAGCTTTAACATCGTGGCGGCTCTGCTTTTCGCGGGCATCGATAGCTGCTAGATCCACCTGTGTAATTACATTTTCGTAATCTGTAATTACATCCTTTGAAATCACATGCCCCAGCGTTGACTGGGCCCGCATTACCGCGATCCATAGCTTGCGTTCAGCGATGATTTTCGCCTCTGGCGCGAAGATTTCACGCATCCCCGCTGTCGCATATCGGCTAGCAAGCAGGCTCATTGGTGAATTATCTGTCATTTAATTGCCCTTCTCCGCCACCGACGCATTAAGTGCGATATCTGATCTATAAAAGGATCCAGCTAGTGAGATTTGGCTGATCGCTCGATAGGCAAGGTTTCGGGCCTCGGTCAGATCCTCACCCAATCCGGTAACTGTCAGAACTCGACCACCAGATGCCACAAGGTTGTGATCCTTTACAGCGGTACCTGCATGAAAGATTGAAACATTATCAATTGCTGAAAACCCTGAAACAACGCCACCTGATTGAGGAGCTGCTGGATAACCCTGCGCCGCCAAAACCACTGTGACAGCGGATTCATCTCTCCACTGCAAAGTTGTTCCACTTAAATTTCCAGTTGCAGCGTTATAGAGCAGAGTTGCAAGTGGAGTCTTTAAACGTGGAATTAATACCTGTGTTTCTGGGTCACCAAATCGTGCATTGAATTCAATAACTCGAGTCCCGTGATCTGTCAATGAAAGACCTGCATACAACAAACCAATAAATGGAGTTCCGCGTGCAGCCATTTCAGCGATCATGGGTGCAAGGACCCTTGTGTATGTGTCTTCAATAATATCTGATGGTGCCCACGGCAATGGAGAGTACGCACCCATTCCACCGGTGTTTGGTCCTGCATCTCCATCTAATGCCCGCTTAAAATCCTGTGCAGGTTGCATTGCAATAATTGTTGTTCCATCACTGATTCCAAATAAGGAAACTTCGGGACCATCAAGAAACTCTTCAATAACAACCCGTTTGCACGAAAGTGCATGCTCTAACGCTTCTTGTCGATCATTGGTTACAACAACACCTTTACCAGCGGCTAACCCATCATCTTTGACAACATATGGTGCATCAAATGCATCAAGAGCAAGCTCGATCTCTTCCTTACTGGTACAGGTAAAGCTATGAGCCGTTGGTACTCCCGCATCTCGCATTACCTCTTTAGCAAAGTGTTTTGAACCTTCCAGCTGAGCAGCCGCCTTTGATGGTCCAAAGACAGCGATATTGGCTGCTCGCAGATCATCTGCAACACCGTTGACTAGTGGAACCTCGGGCCCTACTACTACTAAATCAACCTGTAACTTTTTTGCTAACTCAACAATTGCAGCATTATCTGTAACTGAAACTGGATGACATTGTGCAAACTCTGCGATACCTGGATTTCCAGGTGCAACATGAAGTTGTGTACATGCTGGATCTGCTTGTAGTCCTACCCCTAGTGCGTGTTCGCGACCGCCGCTTCCGACTAGGAGGATTTTCATTCTTAGATGAAATCCTTTACAACAATTGTTTGATCGCGACCGGGACCAACACCAATCGCGCTCATTGGCGCACCTGAGATCTTTTCAAGGAATGCAACATAATCCTGTGCATTCTTTGGAAGATCAGAGAGTTTGCGCGCAGCTGAAATATCTTCAGTCCAGCCAGGTAGATACTCGTAAATCGGTTTTGCGTGGTGGAAATCAGATTGAGATGCAGGTAGCTCTTCAACACGCTTTCCATCAATCTCGTATGCAACGCACACTGGAATCTTTTCCCAGCCAGTTAAAACATCTAACTTTGTTAGGAAGAAATCTGTAAGACCATTAACACGGACCGCATAACGAGCGATCGGTGCGTCGTACCAACCACATCGACGTGCACGACCTGTGGTCACACCGATTTCGCCACCGATACGTCGCAGCGCTTCACCATCTTCATCAAATAGCTCAGTAGGGAATGGTCCGCTACCAACACGTGTTGTGTAGGCCTTAACGATTCCAATTACCTTTTCAATCTTTGTTGGCCCAATTCCTGAACCTGTGCAAGCACCACCTGCGGTTGGATTACTTGAGGTCACAAATGGATATGTACCGTGATCAACATCGAGCAAGGTGCCCTGAGAACCCTCAAGTAGCACTCTTTTTCCAGCCTTAAGGGCTTGATCCAAAATCAAAACAGTATCGGCTACATATGGTCGCAAGATATCTGCATACGTCAAATACTCATCTAGAACCTCATCGACTTCGATGTTCTTGCGATTGAAGACCTTAATAAGAATCTGATTCTTATCGCGTAGCGCACCTTCAAGCTTTTGGCGAAGAATAGATGGATCAAATAAATCCTGAACGCGAATACCGATGCGGTTGATCTTGTCAGCATAGGCTGGACCGATTCCGCGACCAGTTGTTCCAATCTTTGATTTACCTAAAAAGCGCTCTGAGACCTTGTCAATGGTGCGGTGATACGGGGTAATTAAATGCGCGTTAGTAGAAATCAATAACTTACTTGTATCGATGCCGCGTTCATTTAATCCACGGATCTCTTCAAGTAAAACACCTGGATCGATAACAACACCATTACCAATTACCGGGATTACATTTGGAGAAAGAATTCCTGATGGCAGCAGGTGAAGTGCGTACTTTTGATCACCGATTACAACTGTGTGACCGGCGTTGTTTCCACCTTGGTAGCGAACAACATAATCAACACGATCGCCCAATAGGTCGGTTGCTTTACCCTTGCCTTCGTCGCCCCACTGAGCGCCGAGTAATACCAATGCGGGCATGGATAAAGCCTCTCCGACTAGTTGTTAATTACTTAAGTGATGTAGTTCCGGTTGAGCGAAGATCTTCACATGCACGTACAACTCGAGCCGCCATTCCTGCCTCGGCTAGCTTGCCCCATGCACGTGGATCGTAAGCTTTCTTGTTTCCAACTTCCCCATCGATCTTGAGAACACCGTCATAGTTCTTGAACATGTGCTCAACAACTGGGCGTGTAAATGCGTACTGGGTATCGGTATCTACATTCATCTTAATTACGCCGTAATCTAATGATTCGCGGATCTCTGAAAGTAGTGAGCCAGAACCACCGTGGAATACCAGATCCATTGGCTTGCTTCCTGCAGGCAGTCCAAGCTTTGCAGAAACCGCCTCTTGCAAAGTCGCAAGAATCTTTGGCTGCAGAACAACATTTCCTGGCTTGTAAACACCGTGAACATTTCCAAATGTTGCTGCCACCATGTAGCGAGCATTTACATCTGTTCCAAGGGTTTCAACTGTTAAAAGTGCATCCTCAGGCGTCGAGTACAGCTTTGCATCATGTTTTGCTTCGATGCCATCTTCTTCTCCGCCAACAACACCGATTTCGATTTCAAGAATTGTCTTTGCCGCAACTGACATCGCTAACATTTCCTTAGCGACCTTCATGTTTTCAGGCATATCAACCGCTGATCCATCCCACATGTGTGAGTTGAACAAAGGAGTCTTACCTGACTTAATGCGATCTGCACCAAATGCAAGTAATGGACGCATGAAGCCATCTAACTTTTCAGCCGGGCAATGATCTGTGTGAATTCCAATATTTACCTTGTAGTTCTTTGCAACTACATGTGCATACTCTGCGAGCGCTACTGCACCATCAACCATGTTCTTAACCGTTGAACCAGATGCGTACTCGGCCCCGCCCCATGAGAATTGAATGATTCCATCTGACTCTGCTTCGGCGAAACCACGAATAGCAGCTGTCAGGGTTTGTGATGATGAAACATTGATCGCTGGATATGCGAATGCGCCCTTTTTAGCGCGATCCAACATATCTGCGTAAATTTCAGGGGTTGCAATTGGCATAGTGTGACTCCTATGGGCTCGTTGTAAATCTTTAGACTGAGCGCTTCGTTGAGTCGTCTAGAGGCTTACAACCAATCCTCTCACCTTCACCCGCGGGGCACAAAAAGACCCTCCGCGCACCATGCTGGGAGGGTCTTTCTGCTTGGGATTTCCCGTTAACTCACCGTTTTGAGGGCGTTGGCCAAGAACTTAGCCAATGCTGCAACTAATACCGGGTTACTCAGAAGCTTGATTAGCGCCAAGATAAATGCGGTCAGCATTGTGTCTCCTTTCCTTTGGGGCATCTTCAGCCAGGGACACATCCTCAAATTTCATTGGCAATTCTCTGTTGATAACAAAGTTCAACAGGTAGCCTCTAACGCTATGAGCCAAGATCACGAATCACTTGAAAACCTGCTCAGCGAGGATCGCCAATTTCCACCAACCGCTGAGTTTGCAGCTCAAGCTAATGCGACCGCCGCTCTTTATGATCTCGCTGAAAAGGATCGCTTGGCCTTTTGGGATCAACAAGCTCATGCGTTGAGTTGGGAAGCACCATGGACACAAACCTTGCAATGGGATTCACCTTATGCACAGTGGTTTGTTGGCGGAAAGATAAATGCATCCTTTAACGCTCTTGATCGACATGTGATTGAGGGTCGTGGTGATCGGGTTGCTTTTCACTTTGAAGGCGAACCTGGTGATACTCAGACAATTTCTTACGCTCAGTTACTTACTGAGGTAAAGAAGGCTGCCAATGCATTGCTTGAGTTAGGGGTTAAAGCAAAGGATCGTGTTGCGATTTATATGCCGATGATTCCTGAAGCTGCGATTGCGATGTTGGCTTGTGCTCGCATCGGTGCCGCACATTCAGTTGTCTTTGGAGGATTCTCTGCAGATGCTTTGCTCTCGCGCATTCAAGATGCCGATGCACAATTAGTAATCACAGCAGATGGTGGTTTTAGAAAGGGTGGGGCATTTGCCCTTAAACCCGCTGTCGATGAAGCGCTAAAGGGCAAACACAATGTTAAGAAGGTTGTTGTAGTTCAACGCACAAAGCAAGAAACCGCTTGGAATGATGCAACAGATGTTTGGTGGCACGACATCGTGGGTCACCAATCCGCTGAACACACAGCGCAGGGCTTTGATTCTGAGCACCCGCTCTTCATTTTGTATACATCTGGAACTACCGCAAAGCCAAAGGGAATCTTTCACACTACTGGTGGATATCTAACACAAGCGGCATACACCCATCGGATTGTCTTTGATATTAAGCCTGAAACCGATGTGTACTGGTGTACCGCAGATGTTGGTTGGATTACCGGCCATAGTTACATTGTTTATGGGCCGCTGATTAATGGTGCAACACAAGTTATGTATGAGGGAACCCCAGATACACCGCATAAGGGACGGATCTTTGAGCTGATTGAAAAGTATGGTGTAACTATTTTGTACACCGCTCCGACTTTGATTCGTACATGGATGAAGTGGGGAGATGAGTATCCCAATAAGTTTAATCTCTCATCACTTCGCTTATTAGGCTCTGTTGGCGAACCAATTAATCCAGAGGCGTGGATGTGGTACCGCGAGGTTATTGGTGGTAACCGTTGCCCAATCGTTGATACATGGTGGCAAACTGAAACTGGTGGAATCATGATTTCACCTCTGCCAGGTGTTACTGCGACTAAACCAGGATCTGCAATGACACCAATCCCAGGAATTAGTGCGGTGGTCGTTGATGATGATGCCAACCCAGTTGCAAAGGGGCATGGAGGGTTTTTGATCCTTGATAAACCTTGGCCCGGAATGTTGCGCGGTGTGTGGGGCGAGGATGAGCGCTATAAAGAAACTTATTGGTCACGGTTTAAAGGAATCTACTTTGCAGGAGATGGCGCAAAGTTAGATAAGGATGGGGCGATTTGGTTGCTCGGTCGAGTTGATGATGTCATGAATGTTTCTGGTCACAGAATTTCAACAACTGAGGTTGAGTCCGCACTTGTTTCTCATGAAGCTGTTGCTGAAGCTGCTGTCGTTGGTGCTCATGATGCGATGACAGGCCAAGGGATCGTCGCCTTTGTTATTTTGCGTGGTGGAATAGCTCATGCAAGTGGAGAAAAACTTGTTACAGAGCTACGTAATCATGTGGCAAAAGAGATTGGTGCGATTGCAAAGCCTCGTCAGATTCTGGTTGTTGCTGAACTTCCAAAGACCCGAAGCGGCAAAATTATGCGTCGTTTACTAAAGGATGTGGCTGAAAATCGCCAGGTGGGAGATGCGACAACACTTGCAGATCCAAATGTGATGAAGCTGATCTCTGAAGGTCTACATACCTCAAAGGATGAGGATTAAAGGCTTACTCCCAGATACTTTTCTGTAAGTGTAAGAATCTGATCGAGATCTTTAATGATTCCTACATGTTTGTGGGCAACGCTGCCATCGGCTGCGATAAACCAAGTAACTGGCACACCCATTCCAAAGTACTGACGTGAACGACCATCTGGGTCATACAGGTTTGGCCATGTAACGCCATTACCTTCAACAAATCTACGGCCATCATCAAAGTTTGCCTCTTCGACATCTACACCGATTAACTGAACCTTGTCCTTTGCTTTTTCATAAAAGGCTCGCAGCACCGGCATCTCTTCTTTGCATGGTCCGCACCACGATCCCCACACATTAACAACCATAGGTCCACGGAGCCCGCCAAGTTGGGCACCCTCCTTACCATCTAAGCACTCTAATTCAACTCCACCGGTAAAAGTTGAGTCCTGTGAAATAGATTCACATGAGACAACTTCTCCCTTTACATATGTAGATGAAGGAGAACAAGCGGTCAGCAGTAACAACGCTGCCGCCACTAACACTCTCCTCATCGGAAATCCTTATCTGTTTTCACCAACAGTAACGCCTTCTCTTTATCCATCTCGCCGATTCCAACACTTGGACAGATTTTTGCAACGGGGCATGCACCACACGCTGGTTTGCGTGAGTGACAAATTCTGCGTCCATGCCAAATCATTCGCTGCGAAAGATTTGTCCATTCCACCTGCGGAATCAACTGCTGAACAATCATTTCGACCTTAACTGGATCTGTTTCCTTAGTCCATCCAAAACGACGTGACAATCTTCCAAAGTGTGTATCAACTGTTATTCCAGGTGTATCAAAGGCATGACCTAAAACAACATTTGCAGTTTTTCTTCCAACCCCTGGCAGAGTAATGAGCTCTTCAAGAGTGCGTGGAACTTCTCCCCCAAAATCCTCTAACAACTTGATGTTAAGCGCTTTTATATTGCGGGCTTTAGCTCGATAAAAGCCGGTGGAGTGGACTAGCTCTTCAATCTCATGAATATCTGCTTTTGCATACGCCTTTGGATTCTTATACTTCTTAAACAGTGCTGGGGTGACAGTGTTAACTCTCTTATCCGTGCACTGAGCGCTGAGCACCGTCGCGACAATTAACTCCAACGGGTTAGTAAAATCTAATTCGCATCGAATATTTGGGTAGGTCTTTGTGAGGATGCGGTAAACCGCCTTCGCCCCTTTTCGGGTTTCGCCATCGACCGCCATGGGTAGTAAAGTACCCCTCGTGCCCATAGATCAAGAAGTTATTCGCAAAGCGCCTCTGTTCACCGCCTTGGATGATGCCGCTGCCGCCTCTTTGCTGGCAAGTATGGATTCAGTAAAGATTGCAAAGGGATCTGTTTTATTTGCAGAAGGCGCTGAAGGTGATCACCTGTATGTAATCGCCGAAGGAAAACTCAAGCTTGGAACATCCAGCGGAGATGGTCGCGAGAACCTTCTTTCAATTCTTGGACCTGGTGAAATGTTTGGTGAACTCAGCCTCTTTGATCCAGGCCCACGCACATCAACTGCAACGGCAGTGACAGATGCAAAACTACTTAGCCTTGGTCAGGAAAAATTAATTCCTTGGCTTGCTCAAAATCCTCAAGTTGCATTACAACTTTTGGCTCGTTTGGCACAACGTCTTCGCCGTACAAATGAAGCTGTTGGCGACTTAGTGTTTTCAGATGTACCTGGTCGTGTTGCTAAAGCGCTGATCGATCTAGGCGAGCGTTTCGGAAAGCAAAGTGATGAAGGCTTGTTTGTGCACCATGATTTAACTCAAGAAGAGTTGGCTCAGTTAGTTGGTGCATCCCGAGAAACTGTAAACAAGGCGTTAGCTGATTTCGCAGGACGCGGCTGGTTAAAGCTAGATGGCCGTGCCGTTCTTATTACAGATTTAGAACGACTTACAAGACGGGGTAAATAGTTAGTCAGTAATTTCGACTGTTAATTCAATCTCTACAGGCGAATTAAGTGGAAGCTCTGCAATTCCAACAGCGCTACGTGCATGCTTTGCACCATCACCCCAGATAGAAATAAAGAGCTCTGAAGCACCATTAACAACACCTGGATGACCGATAAAGCCCGGTACGCCATTGACGTAACCAACTACACGAACAATCTTTGTAATCTTGTTGACATCTGCAACTGTTTCGACGGCAGCTAAGCAATTGAGTGCACAAATCTGTGCAAGCTCCTTTGCGCGCTCAGGAGTGATCTCTCCATTAACCTTTCCAACTTCTGCCATTTCACCATTAGCTAATGGAAGTTGTCCTGCAGTGAAAACTAAATTACCTGTGCGGATCGCTGGAACATAAGCAGCAACTGGCTTTGCAGCAACTGGCAGTTCAAGACCAAGCTCGGCAAGCTTTGCGCGTACATCAACCTTATTCATGCAAGTGGTCGCTTCATGTAAGCAACTAGCTGCTCGCCAGTTCCTGGTGCTGGAATAACTTGTACAAGCTCCCAACCATCTGAGCCCCAGGTATCAAGAATTTGCTTTGTTGCATGTGAAAGAAGTGGAACCGTTGCGTATTCAAATTTACTCATCTGTTGTGTCATTTGTTGAGACTCTCCTTCACTAGTGATGAAACAAGTGCTCCATCAGCCTTTCCTGCAATCTTTGGCTTAATCGCGCCCATTACCTTGCCCATATCTGCAGGACCTGCAGCACCCGTTGATGCGATCGCATCAGCGATGATCTGCTTGATCTCATCTGCACTTAGCTGAGCTGGCAAATACTTAGCAATAACTTCACCTTCAGCCTTTTCGAGCGCAGCTTTTTCTGCATGGCCTGCACCCTCAAAGGCCTCTGCAGCTTCGCGACGCTTCTTTGCCTCGCGTGACAAAACAACGATGACCTCATCATCACTTAAGACACGTGCCTCTTTACCGGCAACCTCTTCATTGGTGATTGCGGTCAGGACCATGCGAATAGTGCTGGATACGATCTCATTGCGACCACGAATTGCCTCAGTTAAGTCGCTGCGTAGGGTTTCTTTAATGCTCATTTCGTTAACTCTACCGCCAAAAGTTCAGCGATTTGCGCCGTATTGAGCGCTGCTCCCTTGCGAAGATTGTCTCCACACAGGAATAAGTCGATGGATTTCTTGTCATCTAGAGACTGGCGAACGCGACCAACCCATGTCTCATCTGTTCCAACTACATCATTTGGAGTTGGAAACTTTTTATTTTCAGGATCATCAAGCAAAATCACACCGGTCGCCTTTTCAAGCACCCTTTGTGCAGCTTTGCGAGAGACCTCAGTCTTGAATGTCGCGTGTACAGCTAATGAGTGCGTAGTTAAAACGGGAACACGAACACATGTTGCTGAAACCTTGAGCTTTGGCATTCCAAGAATCTTGCGTGATTCATTGCGAACCTTGAGCTCTTCAGATGAATATCCCGCTTCCTTTAATGAACCCGCCCATGGGACAACATTGAGAGCCAGCGGTGCTGGAAATGGTCCAGAATCTTTTACAAATTTGCGAACATCTCCGGTGGCCTCACCCGCATTTGTTCCAGCAACTTGTGAAATCTGCTCACGTAATGCATCGATGCCAGGTTGACCTGCACCAGATGCTGCTTGATATGAAGCGACTACAAGCTCTTTTAGACCAAACTTTTTATTGAGTGCACCCATCGCAACAATCATTGAAAGTGTTGTGCAGTTTGGATTTGAAATAATTCCCTTAGGACGCTTCTTAATATCCTTTGGATTTACTTCAGGCACAACCAATGGAACCTTGGGATCCATTCGAAATGCACCAGAGTTGTCGACAACGATCGCACCACGAGCAGCTGCAATAGGCGCCCACTCCGCTGAAACATCATCTGGAACATCAAACATTGCTACATCGATACCATCAAAGGCTTCGGGTGAGAGAGCTACGACGGTTAGCTCTTCTCCGCGACACATTAACTTCTTACCCGCACTGCGAGCAGAGGCGATCAGACGGATCTCGCCCCACACATCTTTGCGCTCAGACAAGATGCTGAGCATTACTGTGCCAACAGCACCTGTTGCACCAACGACTGCAAGTGAAGGTTTTTTGGCAACTTTCTTAACTTTTTTACTCATCGTCCTGTACCTCCATAAACAACCGCTTGGCTTTGATCTGCATCTAATTCAAAGGCTGTGTGTGCGGCCTTTGCGCCTCGTTCCAGATCTGCCTGACGGCAGATAATTGAGATACGGATCTCTGAGGTTGAAATCATTTCAATATTTACTCCAGCATCTGACAATGCACCAAAGAAGGTTGCTGTCACACCTGGGTGTGAGCGCATACCAGCGCCAACTAATGACAATTTACCGATCTGATCATCATATTGAATCGATGCAAAGCCAACCTCGCCCTGTAACTTTTGCAAGATGGCAGTTGCTGAAGCGCCTTCAGCCTTTGGCAAGGTAAATGAAATATCGGTAAGACCCGTTGCAGCTGCAGAAACATTTTGAACAATCATGTCGATGTTGACATCTGCATCGGCAATCGCTTGGAAGATACGCGCAGCAACACCAGTGCGATCAGGTACTCCAACGATCGTAACCTTTGCCTCGCTCTTATCATGTGCGATTCCTGAGATAATTGCTTGCTCCATTGCTCCTCCTTCAGGATGATCTTTGACCACCCATGTTCCTTCATTGGCTGTAAAAGATGAACGTACATGAATTGGTAAGTTGTAACGGCGTGCGTATTCAACACAACGCAGATGCAGAACCTTTGCACCACTTGCTGCAAGCTCTAACATCTCTTCATAGGTAACTGTCTTTAACTTACGGGCTGTTGGTACAACACGTGGATCGGCGCTAAAGACACCATCGACATCTGTGTAAATTTCACAAACATCTGCATCAAGTGCTGCAGCTAGGGCAACCGCAGTTGTATCGCTACCACCGCGACCTAAAGTTGTTACATCCTTTGTATCCTGCGAAATTCCTTGGAAGCCAGCAACGATTGCAATTGCACCACTATCTAAAGCCTCTTTGATTCGACCAGGTGTTACATCGATGATGCGAGCGCGACCATGTGCAGATGTTGTGATTACGCCTGCTTGGCTGCCGGTAAATGACAAGGCCTCATGTCCCAAGTTATTGATCGCCATCGCAAGCAGCGCCATCGAGATTCGCTCGCCAGCGGTTAACAACATATCCAGCTCGCGACCCTGAGGGATCGGAGTGATCTGTTCAGCCAGATCGATCAGCTCATCGGTGGTATCGCCCATCGCTGAAACGACAACCACCACCTGATTTCCATCCCGCTTGGCCGCCACGATCCTGTTGGCTACCCGCTTCATGCCCTCGGCATCGGCCACGGAGGAGCCACCATATTTCTGAACAATCAATCCCATGGCTCAATCATGAACTAGATATCTGGCTGGGGCTACCCGATTTCAGGTATTTCTTAAATAATGAGACGGAGTGCGTATCAGATAATGAGATTAAACATCTCTGCGTCCCTCAAAGGCGCGACCGAGCGTAACCTCATCAGCGTACTCCAGATCCCCGCCCACCGGCAATCCGCTGGCAAGGCGAGAGACCTTTATATCCATCGGCTTAATCAGACGGGATAGATAGGTAGCTGTCGCCTCCCCTTCGAGGTTGGGATCTGTAGCCAAGATGACTTCAACGATTCCAGCATCTGCCAAGCGAACCATTAACTCGCGGATTCGAAGTTGTTCTGGACCAATTCCATCAATCGGAGAGATCGCTCCACCGAGCACATGGTACTTGCCACGAAATTCACGTGTTCGCTCAATTGCGATTACATCTTTACTCTCTTCAACAACACAGATAGTTGTGTTGTCACGTCGTGGATCACGACAGATTCGGCACTCATCTTCCTCTGAAACATTTCCGCAGAGCACACAAAACTTAACCCGCTCTTTTACTACGCGAATGGAATCAACTAAGGCAGATGCAACCTCTGAATCAGATTGCAAAATATGAAAGGCGATACGTTGGGCACTCTTTGGACCAATTCCTGGCAAACGACCCAGTGCATCAATCAGATCTTGAATTGCACCTTCATACATGCCTGACATCTATTTTTTGCCTTCAACAATCTTTGCACCAAGCTCTTTAGCCAATAGCGCTGCACCCGACAACTGCACCGGATCATTTGGTGCTTCAGATGTTCTGGTCTCACGGGCCGCAGGTGTGTTGGTATCAATTGAAGGATCAACAACCACTGCAATATTTCTATCCAACCCAACTACATCAATAAATGCGTTGCGCAGAATTACATCAGACTCTGATCGCTCAAAACTTTCCTTTGCGCCAGCATTAACAATGCCAATCGTGATCGCATTATCATCAACTGAAAGTACCTGCGCACTTGCCGACAACAGCGACCAAGTCAGCCTACGGCGCTTCTTTACATTCTCAATCACATCCGGCCACGCACGTCTAAGTGCGGCAATATCGAAAGCACTATGTGCGGGGGACGCTTTTGGCTTTTCGGGAGCAGTAGGTGCGGCTTCTTCAACTTTAGAGGGAGCGACTGCTGGATTCGAATGAGCAGAGTTTGTACTTTCTTTTAACTCTGCGGTTCGAGATCCAGCGGAGCTCCCGGAAGAGGTCGTAGCAATATTTTCTACCCGCTCCAAACGTTCAATGCGAGAAAGCATTCCCGCCTCAGTGTTATCGCCAATTGGCAACAAAATGCGCCCACAGATGAGCTCAAGGATTAAGCGCGGCGCGGTAGCTCCACGCATTTGAGTTAAACCCTCCGCCGCAATATCTGCAGCACGTGAAAGATTTGCACTTCCAATTCTGTTTGCTTGATTGCGCATACGTTCCATCTGATCATCAGGCATATCGCGCAAGATTGAATTTGCAGTTGAATCCTTCAAGGCATCAACAATCATCAAGTCGCGAATACGTTCTAGTAAATCACTAGTAAATCTGCGTGGATCATGTCCTGATTCAATTACACGATCAATCGTCTTAAAAAGAGTTGCACCATCATGGGCTGCAATCGCATCGATCGCATCATCTAATAGCGCACCATCTGTGAATCCAAGTAGTTGAATAGCAATCTCGTAGCTAACGCCATCTTTCCCAGCACCGGCCAATAACTGACCTAGGACAGATAAAGCATCACGAACAGAGCCGCCAGATGCGCGTACTACAAGTGGAATTACACCCTTATCAACCTTTACACCTTCGGCGTTACAAATCTTTTCTAGATGAGCAGCCAATGTTCCCGGTGGAACTAAACGGAATGGATAGTGATGTGTGCGTGAACGGATAGTTGCAATTAACTTATCTGGTTCAGTTGTAGCAAAGATGAAAATTACATGTGCCGGTGGTTCCTCAACAACCTTTAGAAGTGCATTTGCCGCACCTGGTCCAAGCTGATGTGCTTCGTCAATAATGTAAATCTTGTAACGGCTTTGTACCGGTGCAAAAAATGCTTTGTCGCGAAGATCGCGTGCATCATCTACTAAACCATGGGTTGCCGCATCTAACTCAATGACATCTAATGAGCCTGGGCCATTTGCTACTAGATCTTTACATGATTGGCATAAACCGCATGGATTTGGTGTTGGGCCTTTTTCGCAGTTAAGCGAGCGCGCCATGATTCGAGCACTTGAAGTTTTTCCGCAACCACGTGGACCGCTAAACAAGTATGCGTGGTGTGTGCGAGCTGACTCCAGAGCATTGGAAAGTGGAACAGTTACATGCTCTTGTCCGATGACATCTGCAAATACAGAGGGACGATATTTACGATACAAAGCTAATGACATCGCCGTACTCCTCTACTGTTCGTCGCGCTGCGCTTATTAAACTAAAAATAGGACCCCTCGCACACCCGCCAGAGCGCACCTACCCTTGCTGCATTCCTGCCCTGGGGGAGTTCAGTACGGTAACGCCGTACGAGGGATCTGGTGTAATCATAGTTATACCCACCGATAGAGTTCTCCCCCTCGGGAGGATTCGCATAGCGGCCGAGTGCGCACGCTTGGAAAGCGT
>CAMDCL010000020.1 GCA_945890205.1 Bifidobacterium breve
GCGCGTAGTCCGTAGGCGATTGCAAGAGCGGCTAGGGAAATTCCTAGAACGATGTATGCATATGTCAGATTGGATCCGGTTACTTGGACCAGTGATACGGTGCTTGCAGCACGCATAGGTTCTCCTCCGTTGGAGTTTGTGCGCCCTAAAACTGAGGGTCAGGCGCGAGACTGTCGAAGTGTAAGCGCAGATACCCCGAATCGGGCAAATTGATACTTATCTATTAGCGTCTATTAGCGAAGATAGGGCGTGATCCAAGGGCCATAACAAGGGCCAGGATCGCCGGAACCAGCATCGCCCAGCGAAGGCCTATGGCATCGCCCAGGAAGCCCAGGGTTGGCGGACCGACCAGAAAGCCGAAGTAGGCGATCCCGGAAACCATGGCCACACCCTCAGATGGGGCGAACTGGCCATCGAAGCGGGTTTTGGCGATCTCGCCGGCTTGAGAAAAGAGCATCGGAATCACAATTGATAATCCGATTCCAGCTGCCAGCCAGCCAAAGATTACGCCGCCGATTCCACCAACCAACAAGCCACCACCTAAACCGATACCTGCGATTAATCCGCCGCCAACAATTAAGTTCATTGGGCCGTACTTGCTTGCTGCACGATCGCCAAACAAACGACCGATCACCATCGCAGCAGAGAAACAAATATATGGAAGTGTTGAAATAAATGGAGTTGCATCAAAGGTATCGCGGGCAAGGATCGCTCCCCAGTCACCGGCTGATCCTTCGCCGATCGCTGCACATGTTCCTAGCAAACCAACAATTAAGAAGATCTTTGGTTTTTTAATCTTCTTCTTACCTTCAACGGCGTGCTTATCTAGATCGGCTGGCAGAAACATACTGCGTACCACAAAGTTTGCGGCAAGGATCAATACTGAAAGGGTTACACATTGGGCCATGATTGAAATCTTTTGCTGTGCAAAGACTCCGCCGATAACACCACCGCCTAGTGCGCCCATAGAAAAGGTTGCATGAAAGGTGCTCATGTATCGCTTATCTGCTTCATGCTCTAAAACAATTGCATGGGAATTCATGGCAACATCTTGAGTTGATAAACATGCGCCAAAGAGAATAAAGGTGAAACAAAGGACGGCGTAATTAAAGACTGGGCCAACCAATAACAGTGAAAGCCCTAATGCATATGTTGCGTAATACGTTACAGGTGCGCTACCGCGCTTGGCCGATTGTCTGCCTGAAAAACCTAATCCAATCAGCACGCCAACTGCAATACATAACAAGGCAACACCTAATGCGCTATTTGAGATATCTAACTGCTTTTTAAAGTCGGGAACTCGTGCATAAAATGCACCAACCGTTGCACCGTTGATAACAAAGGCGGTTGTAATGGCTATGCGGGCCCGCGAATATTGCCGTAGTTGGCTCATTTTGGAAGTTTACTGACATCTGACCAAATAGCCCATAGGCTTTATGCATGGCTACCTTTCCAAAGGATTTTATCTGGGGTGCTGCAACCTCTTCGTATCAAATTGAAGGCGCAGCCTTTGAAGATGGTCGCGGTGCATCGATTTGGGACACATTTTGTAATACACCTGGCAAGGTAGCAAAGGGCGATACCGGTGATGTGGCTAATGATCACTATCACCGCTACCCAGAAGATATTGCGATCATGAAGGAGCTTGGCCTTCAGGGGTACCGTTTTTCATTTGCATGGCCACGTATGTTTCCAAATGGAACTGGGGCAAAGGAAGAACGTGGTTTTGCATTTTATGACCGCTTGATTGATGGGCTCCTTGAAGCTGGTATCGAACCCTTGGCAACTTTGTATCACTGGGATTTGCCACAAGCTTTGCAGGATAAAGGTGGTTGGGTAAATCGTGACATCGTAAATTACTTTGCCGATTATTCAACCGCAGTTGTAGAACGTTTTGGCGATCGGGTTAAGAAGTTTTCACCCATTAATGAGCCATGGGTTGTTGCCTGGTTAGGGTATGGAATTGGAATCCATGCACCAGGTGTAACCGATCGTCGATCCGCTTTTGCTGCAGCTCACCACACAGTGTTGACACATGCTGCATCAACTAATGCGATGCGTGCGGTGCGTAGCGACATCCTGACTGGACCAGTTCTAAATCAAGCAAACCATGTTGCAGATGATCCCAGCGATCCTGCTCAAGCACATGCTGCAGCTATTGGTGATGCGCATCAAAACCGTTTCTGGATGGATGCGATCATGCATGGCACATATCCGCAGATTCTGATTGATAACTATGGGGATGAACTGACCTCTGTCATCAAAGATGGCGACATGGAAGCGGCCCAGGTTAAAAATGATTTCATCGGTATCAACTACTACTTTGATAACCGCATCGGAAAATCACTAGGCGGAGAGCCTGAATGGCACTCTATTTCAGGGTTATTTGAGCAAGATATCGATGAGACTCCTCGTGGACCGCTGACCGATATGGGTTGGCCGTTGACTCCACAAGGATTAGAAAACTTACTTGTTCGTTGGCACAAGGAACATGGCGATAAGTTGCCACCGCTTTTTATTACTGAAAATGGTGTTGCCTACGATGATGGTCCCGACGCATCTGGCCGCGTTGCAGACCAACGTCGCATTGATTACCTGCAAACGCATTTAAAGGCGGTATCTAATGCGATTGCGCAAGGGTCTCCTGTACAGGGTTACTACCAGTGGTCGCTAATGGATAACTTTGAATGGGCGCTGGGTTATGAGAAGCGGTTTGGAATCGTTCACGTTGATTTTGAAACGCAAAAACGGATCATTAAGGATTCCGGGTATTGGTACCGCGATCAGATTAAAAACAACGGGCAGGCTATTTAACGCTGCCTGCTAGCAGTCCGCGGACGAAGTAACGCTGCAATGAGAAGAAGACGATCAGCGGAACCGCAATAGTAATAAAGGCACCAGCCGATAGCTGGGTGTATCCCGATCCATACTGACCAACCAAGGATGCCAGCTTGCTATTAAGTGGTGCCACCTCTTCTGTTCCAGATGCAAATGTCAGGGCAACTAGTAAGTCATTCCATACCCATAAGAATTGGAAGATTGCAATTGAGGCGATCCCTGGAATTGATAGCGGCAAGATAATGCGACGGAAGATTGTAAAGTGGCTAGCACCATCAACGTAAGCCGCCTCCATCAAATCACGTGGAAGACCTGAAATAAAGTTGTGTAGCAGGTAGATCGCCAATGGCAGGGCAAACATTGTGTGAGGCAACCAGATACCGGCAAAGTCACCAGCGATACCTAACGCAGGGAAGACTTGAACAGATCCAATATGTGCGCCGCCTGTAAAGAGCAAAAGCAGGGGAACCAAAGCCATCTGCAAAGGCACGATTTGTAGCGCAAATATTGAGAAAAACAGCAGGTCGCTGCCACGAAAGCGAATCCAGGCCAGCGCGTAAGCCGCCATTGTTGCAATAACAATTGGAAAGATCGTTGCTGGCAGGGTAATGACAATCGAGTTAATAAAGTATGGAAGAACACCGGTGCTGAGCGAGGCTGAGCCATCACCTAAGAAAACACCCTTGTAGTTTTCAAAGGTGAAATCTGGGTTGAGCAGAGAGTTCCACCACGCCTCGTTCAAGATCTTGGTATCGGTCTTGAATGAGGTAACCAATAATCCAAGGGTTGGTACCGTCCAAATAATGGTAATCATCCATACGATTACCGTTGCGATCTTGCTTGAGAAGATCTTGCGGCCTGGTGTGTGCTCAGCTATTTTTTTACTCAATTATGGGCACGCTCCCTTCGCAATGATTTAATGTTGTAAATCAGAATTGGTGTCACCAATAGGAAGAGAATGACCGCCAAAGCAGATCCCTTACCTTGATCAAATTGAACGAAGGTCTGTGAGTACATCTCATTTGCAAGTACGTTAGTGCCAAAGTTTCCACCGGTCATTGTGCGAACGATGTCAAAGACCTTAAGCGCACCAACAACACCAGTTGCAAGAACCACAATGAAGGTTCCTTTGACCATTGGAAAGGTGATGTTGCGGAACAAACGCCAACCATGTGCACCATCGAGGGAGGATGCTTCGACGATATCTGATGGGACACCTTTGATCGCTGCCGACAGGATTACCATTCCAAAGCCCATTTGTGTCCAGACATAGATAATCATTAATAAAAATGTATTGAGCGGCTTGGAAAGCATCCAATCAGATGGGATAAATCCTAGGAACTTAATAACGGCGCTGAGCAATCCAATTTGAACTTGATCCGGTTCGTTGTACTCGTAGACAAATTTAAAGATGATTGATGCACCAACGAAAGAGATCGCCATAGGCATAAATAGCAAGGCTTTGGGGATTGATTCATGCTTGATTCGATCCAGCATGATCGCCAGCAATAAGGCAAGGGCTGCGGTAAATAGAGGTACAACCATGATCCACAAAATTGTGTTGATCATAATTGTCTTCACATTGGGATCTTCAAGCATCCATTGGTAATTACCTAAACCAATAAACTTATTTGAATCTGGGTTCATAAAGCTAAAGAGAATTGTGCGAACACCTGGAATTACAACTCCTGCAAGAAGCAAAACAAGTGCCGGTCCCAAGAAGATTGTTAAAGCAATGGGACGGGCCTTTTTGCCATTTGCACGACCTGCAATTGCAAAGATCACACCAAGTACGATGAAAAATACCGCTATCGCTGAAAGCACTGAGGTGAACTTAGGGATATTGGCCGAAAGAAACTCTGACATTTTCTATGTTCACCTTTCTCTCAATTTTGAAAATAATTTTTATTATAAGTGCGGAGGAGGCCACCCGTAAAGGTGACCTCCTCCGTTATTACTTAGTTGCGCTTTATTAGCTCTTTGGCCATGAAGCGTCGATTGCCTTTACAACATCAGCAATTGACTTGCCCTCACCGAACCATGCGGTGAATTCACGCCACATTGAACCTGCACCGACAGCAGCTGGCATTAAGTCAGATGCGTCGAATCCAAATGTTGACTTTGGATTTGCTAGGTATGTTGCAGACAACTTGTCTACTGGGTTCTTGTAAGCAGCTAGTGGTACACCACTGTTTGCAGAGATCCAGTTATCAAGCTGTACGCGTGATGTAGCAAATGTTGCTGATGATAGGTAAGCCTGTACTGCTTGTACTTCCTTGCGTGATGAGAAAGCTGCTGTGAACTCTCCACCACCGACAACAGGAACAGTTACCTTTGAGTTTGTAGCTGGTAGGTAGAACGCAAATGCATCACCTGTTGGTGAGATTGTTGCGCCTGATTCAGCGATGATATTTCCGTAGAAAGAAGCCTGCTGAAGCATCATGCAACCACCAGTAGGAATTGCCTTACCGGCATCCTGGAATGTAGTTGTAGCGATTCCCTTGACGTTGCCAACCCACTTAGGGTTCTGCATCCAGTCAGCGACCTTTTGCATTGAAGAAACGATGCGTGGATCTGAGAACTTAATCTTGTGGCTTACCCAGTTGTTGTAAACAGCTGAACCATGATCGCGTAGAACAATCTGCTCTACCCAGTCAGTTGCAGGCCATCCTGTTGCTCCACCAGAACCTAGACCACCGCAGAATGCTGTCTTTCCATCTGCTGCCATCTTGTCTGCAAGAGCTGTCATCTGTGCAAATGTTGTAGGAACTGTGTAACCAGCTTCCTTAAATTGCTTTGGTGAGTACCAAACCAGTGACTTCATGTTTGATCCGAATGGAGCTGCATAGAACTTACCCTTTACGGTTCCGTATGCCTTCCATGACTTTGACCAATACTTGTCAACGTTTGCTACAACAGCCTTTGGAGCAACCTTTACTTTGCCTGTTTCAACAAGCTTTGCAAGAAGTCCTGGCTGTGGGATGAAGGCTAGATCTGGTGCGTTGTTACCCTTTACACGAACTGGTAGCAATGCTTCGAACTGGTTTGATCCTTCGATCTTGATTTTCACACCTGTGCATGTTGTGAAATCTTTCCATGCAGTCTGAAGTGTTGTGAGCTCTGGCTCTAGAATTGAAGTAAAGATAGTTACTGTCTTGCCCTTTAAACCCTTGTAACTTGTAAATGGATCACAGTTAACCGCAGCTGATGCTGATGTAACTGTAAACATTGACGCTACGAGAGAAAGAGCAGCTGCAGCGGTTACTGCAAGAAGACCTTTTCTTTTCATTTTTATCCTTAAGGGGTCAGCGGTCCGGGCTCCATATGAAACCCGCGTCCCGTGGTGGTGCAATTCTCGTGCGAGCCCTTCCCAGGGGCAAGGTAGAAGGTATGTAAAAGGTATGTATAACTACAACGATTTGGTAACTAGGGCCGCCTTAGGCGTGGGATAGCCTGACCATATGAACCTCCTGGATGCTAACTCGGTCATCTCGACCCTGGGGCTGATTGGTGTGCTGGGCATCATCTTTATGGAGACTGGCTTACTTATTGGCCTTGTTTTCCCGGGCGGTGAGATTGTTTTCTTAGCAGGTATCGCAGCATCTGGATCTGGTGAAGCCTTACTTGGTGATGCCAAGTTATCGACACCACTGTTGTTTGCCTTGGCACCAATTGCAGCAATTGTTGGTGGCGAGGTTGGCTACTGGTTTGGCAAAAAGTATGGCCGTAAGTTTTTTGATCGCCCCGATAGCAGATTCTTTAATCAAAAGATGGTTGCAACTATTGAAAAGTGGTTGGGTAAGTACGGACCACGTAAGGCTTTAGTCTTTGGCCGTTTTATTCCATTTGCCAGAACTCTGATTAACCCAGTGTGTGGTGTTGCTAATTTAGAGCGCAGGCTTTTTTCAACTTGGAATGCGATTGGTGCCATCATTTGGACGCAGAGTGCAATGGGTGTCGGTTACTTCTTAGGTGATGTCTTTGAGGAAAATGGTGATTACTTCATTGTTGGTATCGTCGTATTGATCGTTATTGGAACTTCAATTCCCTTGGCGATGGAAGTATTTAGAGAGCATCAATCAAAACGTTATAAGCCTAAATCAGATAGCTGATAAGCGGCGCGGTATTCATAACCCGCCTCTTTAATCTTTGGCTCTGCACCACGTTCAACAATTACTGCAATACCGACAACGATTGCACCCGCTTCTAGTAAAGCCTCGACCGCGGTAAGAACTGAACCACCAGTTGTTGATGTGTCCTCTACAGCTAAGACACGCTTTCCCTTTACATCTGGACCTTCGATACGACGTTGTAAACCATGTGCCTTTTCAGCTTTGCGAACTACAAAGGAATCAATCTTCTTTCCTTTGCTTGCAGCCACATGCATCATTGCCGTTGCAACTGGATCTGCGCCAAGGGTTAATCCACCAACGGCTTCAAAATCAAGATCTGCGGTTAAATCCAACATCACCTGGCCGACCAAGGGCGCAGCTACTGAATCCAGGGTCACGCGACGAAGATCTACGTAGTAATCAGCCTCTTTACCGCTAGAAAGAGTGACCTTTCCATGTACAACCGCTTTGGCAAGAATCTGTTCTCTGAGTGTTTCGCGTGAATTCATAGGGAAACTCTACCGTGGCGGTAAAGCGGGTTTACTCTCATCCAATGAACATACAGCGGCTTGAAACATCGCGGTTATTTAATCGTTTTGGCTTTGGGCCACGTCCTGGAGAGTTCACTGAGGCTTTAAAAAACGGTGTTGCACAGACCCGTACGCAGCTATTAACAGTTCCCGCAGTTGATGCAGGTGCAGCCGCTGTTGTTGAGCCAGAGATCACTGATTTAGGTAGACGCCCTGCAGCAAATAGCAAGGAGATTCTCCCTTTTGCGATCGCGATGCGTTTTCAATCACAACAGATGGTGATGTGGTGGCTAGATCGTATGGCCCTTAGTGATAATGGTTTAACGGAAAAGATGACCTGGTTTTGGCATGGTCACTGGGCAACATCTATTCAGAAGTTAAATTACCCGCTACCAATGTTTAAGCAGAATCAAACACTACGCACCCATAGCCTTGGCAACTTCACAACTATGACAAAGTCGATGCTCAATGATGGTGCGCTTCAGTTCTGGCTAGATGGACACGAGAGCACAGTAAAAGCACCCAATGAAAACCTTGGTCGCGAGTTAATGGAGCTCTTTGTACTGGGTGTAAATCGATACACCGAAGATGATGTTAAAAGTATTTCCAGAGTTTTAACTGGTTATCAGGTAGCACGCAGCAATGGTGATGTAACAATTAATCAAAACCGTCGAGATAAAAGTGCGGTCACTCTTTTAGGAACAACATCTGCCTTTACTGGGGATTCGGTTTCTGAGTTTTTAACGGCTCGCGAGGATGCAACAACCTTTATTGCAGAGCGTCTGTGGTACCGATTCATTTCCAGTACCGAAGAGATGCCGGCAACTTTTTCCGCAAAGAGCGCATTTGCATCACGTGATATCGCAGCCGCTGTTACTGCAATGGCAAATGATTCGGCGATACGGGATGAAAGGTATGCGATGGTGAAATCGCCGGTGGAATGGTTTATTTCTGCCTGCCGTGCACTTGAGTTAACACCTTCGAAGTTAAAGACTCCCAACCAGTTGCTTAACCAGCTCGACAAGTTGGGTCAGGTTCCATTTAATCCTCCAAGTGTGGGTGGGTGGCCTGCGGGTGAGGCCTGGCTTTCCTCTGCAACTGCGCAGTATCGAATCGCCTTTGCAACATGGTTGATTAAACAGAGTGATCTAAGGGTTCTCAATGAACTACCTGCAAGGCAGCGGGTTTTAAAGAGTGCTGATTGGTTAGGTGTTGCCGAATGGAGCCCCCGCACTCAAGCGGCGTTACGTAGATCTATTAATGATCCAAAGCAGTTTGCACTTCTTGCATTGTGCAGCCCCGAATACATTGTGAACGCTTAGGAGACGGCCATGGATACAGTTACCAGAAGAAGGTTTCTTAAGTTAACAACCGGTGCGGTTGCAGTTGGCGCTGCAGCTCCCTTGCTGAGCATTGATCAAATTGCACAAGCTGCGATTGATCGTCCCTTGCCAGCTGGAACACCAATTCTGGTCATCGTAACTTTGTATGGTGGAAATGATGGATTAAACACCGTTATTCCATACACAGATCCGATTTATTTTTCATCTCGTCCTGAAATTTCATACAAGGCTGAAACCTTATTGCCACTAGATGCAGAGCTTGCACTGAATCCTGCGATGAAGGGGATCAAAGCTCTGTGGGATCAAAAGAAGGTTGCAATCATTCGTGGAGTCGGTTACCCAGACCCTGATCGTTCACACTTTTCATCCATGGCAAAGTGGCAGACAGCATCACCTGCAAAGCACATCAACACTGGTTGGCTAGGCCGTTGGGTTGATACACAAAGTGATGATCCAATGCTTGCAATCTCCTTGGGCTCTGTTTTACCTCCACTGTTAGCTGGCGCAAAGCGCAGTGGTTCGGCACTTCCTTTGGGTGGTTTGGTTATCCCTAAGGGATCACTTGCCACTGAATGTTTGCAGCTATCAAAGCCATCTAGAAAGGATTCCAAGCTAATGGCAGCGGCGGCAACATCGATGCGCAACCTATTTAATCTTTCCACAAGTGTTCAGCCGGTATTGAAGGCACCTGCTCCAGTTTCACCTGATCTGCCTACAACTAATGGCGGAAACGCTGGCGGAGATAGCAATTTGGCCCAGCAGTTAGATGTTGTTGCCAAGTTGATTGCGGCAGGATCACCAACAAAGGTGTGGTCGGTTTCTTTGGGTGGCTTTGATACACACGCTAATGAGGCAAATGCACAAGCTGAACTACTAGGTGTTGTCTCTGATTCACTGTCACGTTTTATGGGTCAGTTGAAGGCAACTACCCGCAGCAATGATGTAACGGTTATGGTCTATAGCGAGTTTGGTCGCCGTGTTGTCGGCAATGGTTCACAAGGAACAGATCACGGAACATCAGGCCCGATGTTTGTTATCGGAAATGCGGTTAAAGGTGGCTTCTACGGAGAACAACCATCGCTGAAGAATTTGTATAAAAATGATTTAGCGGTGACAACTGATTTCCGTGATGTCTACGCAACAGTTATTGAAAAGGTATTAAAGTCACCGATCGAGCCAACTCTTGGTAAATGGTCGGGGCGAATCAACTTTTTGTAGTTACTTGTCCTCTTTGTAGACAATTACCTCGCCCTTGCGGCGGGTGGCTAAACCTTTAGGTGGATTCTCTTTTAGTAGCGCATCAACTTCGATTCGAAGTTGTGCAACCTCAACCGCCATATTGGCCATGGCAGACTCCAATTCAATAATGCGCTTAATACCTGCGTGATTGATTCCCTCGCCTACTAATTTTTGAACAGCGCGCAGCAAAGCGATGTCGCGCAATGAGTATCGGCGGTTACGGCCTTCGGTACGTGAAGGCGAAACTAAACCTAACTTGTCATATTGGCGCAGAGTTTGTGGATGCATCCCTGAGATTTCAGCGGCCACTGAAATGACATAAACGCCAGCATCATCATCTGGTTGTGGGTTGTTATTTTCAGTGTTCATATCTTTGCCTTATTAACAAAATCAGAGCGAACATCATCACTTGCAGTTTCCTCTGCAAACTTCTTTAAGGCATCCAGCGCTTTTCCATCAACCCGTTGTGGAACCTGTACCTCAACGGTGACCAATAAGTCGCCTGTAGTACTGGCTTTTGTTACGCCTCTGCCCTTAACTCGCAGGGTGCGACCATTAGGAGTTCCGGGTGCGATACGAACAGTTACATCATCACCAGACAAGGTTGGTACTTTGATATCTGCACCTAATGCAGCTTCGGTAAAGGTGACAGGCAAAGTTAATGTCAGATTCTCACCTTTGCGGCCAAAGATGGGATGAGGCTTTACATGCAGTTGAATAAAGAGATCTCCGGGTCCTGCTTCTCCCGGTGAACCTTTGCCCTTCATGCGAATCTTGGCACCATCATTAACACCTGCTGGAACACGAGCGGAAATATTTTGTGATTGCCCGCGATCCATTCCTAAACGTAGTTCAAGGGTTGTACCAAATACAGATTCGCGAAAGGTAATTGTCGCTTCAGTTTGTAGATCCTGACCTTTACGTGGTCCACGTCGGCCGCCACCAAAGAGGTTGGCAAAGATATCTTGCGGATTTCCGCTTCCGAAGATATCTCCAAAATCTCCACCACCTTGTGGTGCACGGAAACCTCCTCGTTCAAACAATGATCTCGCTTCATCATATTCAGCACGTTTCTTTGCATCAGAAAGGATTTCATAGGCCTCTGAAACAGCTTTGAACTGCTCCTCTTTTGCCGAATCACCCTTTGTTTTATCGGGGTGTAGATCCCGTGCCAGTGAGCGGTACTTTTTCTTAATCTCATCGGCAGCAGCCTTCTTATCTACGCCCAGGACTTTGTAAAAATCCTTTTCATAGAGATCTTTGGCGGCCACTTAACTTACGCTCCCGCTGGATCTGTTACAGCTACACGTGCAGGACGCAAGATGCGCTCTTTGTACTTATATCCTGGTTGCAAAATCTTTGAAGCCGTCGCAACTGAAACATCGGCAGATTCATCGTGCATTAATGCCTCATGAATCTGTGGGTCAAAGGCCTCACCTTCGGTGCCGTACTTTTCTAACCCGATCCGTGAGGTTATTGAATTTAACTGATCTGCAACAGCTTTAAAGCCACCAGATAGCTCGCCATGTTGTTCTGCCCGATCAACATCATCAAGTAGCGCCAATAGCTCTGTCAGAACCGCGCCAACTGCGCTTTCATGTGCAACTGCGCGATCGCGTTCTACACGCTTTCGGTAATTTGCATACTCTGCCTGTAGACGTTGCAAGTCCGCTGTCAATGTTGCAACCGGGTCAGTCTCCTGACCCGGTTCAACAACCTCTTCAACTACTTGTTCAGTACTTTCCTCTGACATTACTTGCTTTCTTCTTCAATGACTTCGGCATCTTCAACACCATCTTCTGCAGGTGTTGCCTCACCTTCAGCTGCTGCACCGGCTGCGTATAACGCAGCACCAAGTGCTTGGCTGACAGTTGCAACCTTTTCAGTTGCGGTCTTGATCATCTCGTAATTTGAACCACCAAGTGCGGTCTTGAGTTCTGCAAGTGCTGCTTCGGTTTCTGTCTTCTTCTCAGCTGCTTCACCCTGTGACAATTTTTCTTCATTATCCTTGATGAACTTTTCAGTTGAGTACAGCAGTGAATCTCCTGCGTTACGGATCTCTGCCTCTTCCTTGCGCTGACGATCTTCTTCAGCGTGTGATTCAGCATCGGCCATCATGCGCTCGATCTCTTCCTTAGATAGTGCAGAGCCACCGGTGATAGTCATGCTCTGCTCTTTACCGGTTCCAAGATCCTTTGCAGATACATGCACAATTCCATTTGCATCGATATCAAAGGTAACTTCGATTTGTGGAACTCCACGTGGTGCAGGTGGCAGACCTGTTAGCTCAAACATTCCAAGCTTTTTGTTGTATGCAGCCATCTCGCGTTCACCTTGGTATGCCTGAATCTGTACAGCTGGCTGATTGTCATCAGCTGTTGTAAAGACTTCGCTGCGCTTTGTAGGAATAGTTGTGTTTCGCTCGATCAACTTTGTCATCACGCCACCCTTGGTTTCGATACCAAGTGAAAGCGGGGTAACGTCTAGGAGCAGTACATCCTTCACTTCACCCTTTAAAACACCAGCTTGTAGCGATGCTCCAACTGCAACAACCTCATCAGGGTTTACACCCTTATTTGGCTCCTTGCCGCCGGTTAGCTCCTTCACCAGTTCAACCACAGCTGGCATACGTGTTGATCCACCAACGAGTACAACTGAGTGAATCTTTGCAATAGGAATTCCTGCATCCTTTAGAACCGCCTGGAATGGCTTCTTGCAACGCTCTAGCAGAGCAGCTGTTAATTGCTGGAACTGTGCGCGTGTAATTGTTTCATCCATGAACAGCGGATTCTTTTCAGCATCAACTGTGATGTATGGCAGGTTAACTGATGCAGATTGTGATGAAGACAATTCGATCTTCGCCTTTTCAGCGGCTTCACGAACACGTTGCATCGCCATCTTGTCCTTTGTTAAATCAATTCCATTTGCTGAACCAAAGGTTTGTACTAGGTGATCAACAAGTGCTTGATCCCAGTCATCTCCACCAAGGTTGTTGTCACCGTTGGTTGCCTTAACTTCAACAACACCATCGCCAATTTCTAGAAGTGAAACGTCAAATGTTCCACCACCAAGGTCGAAGACAAGAATTGTTTGCTCCTTGTCGGCCTTATCTAATCCATATGCGAGCGCCGCAGCGGTTGGCTCGTTGATAATGCGTAGAACATTAAGTCCTGCGATCTCGCCAGCTTCCTTTGTTGCTTGACGTTGCGCATCGTTGAAGTAAGCAGGAACGGTAATAACCGCATCCGTTACTGTTTCGCCTAGATAGGCTTCTGCATCGCGCTTTAGCTTTTGTAGAACGCGTGCTGAAATTTCCTGTGAGGTGTACTTCTTGCCATCGATATCGATGTTCCAGTTAGTACCCATGTGACGCTTAACGGAACGGATTGTGCGTTCGACGTTTGTTACTGATTGACGCTTTGCGACCTCACCAACAAGGACCTCGCCATTTTTTGCAAAGGCCACGATCGATGGGGTTGTACGTGCGCCTTCCGCGTTGGCGATAACCGTTGGCTCGCCACCTTCGAGGACGGATACGCAGCTGTTAGTTGTTCCGAGGTCGATTCCGACTGCTCTAGCCATTTATATGTGCTCCTTTTATCCCTCTCGAGCCTGATTTAGGGTCGAGGCGTGTTGAACCTGAGTCGATCATACTCAAAAGGTTGAGTCGTCGCGACTCAGGTTTCCATCTGGTTGAACACACATGGGGTGGGGTTTATTCCCTACCCTCTCCCTATGAACCTCGCACTCGCAGGCCTTTCCTACGGCATCACCATTGTCGCTCTGGCGCTTTTAACCCTCCGCACCACACAGCTGATCGGCATCTATAAAAAGGGTCAACCAGATTCAACTCGTGGCAACAATAAGGCGCAGCGGTTCAGAATGGCCCTTACTGAAATCTTTGGCCACACCAAGATGCTCAACTTTACCGTTGTTGGTTTTGCACACTGGTTTGTCATGATCAGCTTCTTTGGTCTCTTTGGAACATTGATAACCGCTTATGGACAGTTGATTAATCCACACTTTGTAATTCCATTTATCGGGCATTTCTGGGTTTATGAGTACATCACCGAACTTTTGGCGTGGACAACCGGTATCGCAATTGTTGCTTTGATCGGAATCCGCCAGGTAACGATGCGCACAAATAAGCGTTCACGGTTTGCCGGATCTGGAAATAAAAAGGCGTACTACATCGAGTTCACAATCTTGCTAATCGTTTTTTGTGTTATCGCTTTGCGCGGTCTAGAAGGCGCGTTATCTGATGAAACTGCGTGGAACCGCCACTTCATCACAACCTGGTTTATCGCTGCAATGTTTAAGTCGATGACACTTGGACAGATCGAGTCATGGATTCAGATTGTTGCAACAATTAAAATTGTTGGATCGATGCTTTGGTTTATTGTGATTGCAAGCAATCTGACCATGGGTATTGCATGGCACCGCTTCTTGGCACCATTTAATATCTTCTTTCGCCGCAACGCTGATGGAGCTTCATCGCTAGGTGCGCTGCCGGTAATGATGTCGCACGGTGAAGAGATCAACTTTGAAGATCCAAAAGAGGATGATGTCTTTGGTCTTGGAACACGTGCAGATATCTCCTGGAAGGGTCTGCTGGATATGTCCACATGTACCGAATGTGGTCGTTGCCAATCACAATGCCCTGCCTGGCACACTGAAAAACCATTGTCACCCAAGCTTTTAATCATGGCTATGCGTGATCACGCCTTTGCTAAAACCGTTGAAAATGAGGCGTTAGTTGGTGAAAACTCACCGATTAGCTTGGATGTTTTGTGGTCATGTACCACCTGTGGTGCCTGCGTTAATGAGTGCCCAGTTGATATTGAACATGTTGATCACATCGTTAACATGCGTCGCTTCCAGGTTCTTGTTGAATCTGAGTTTCCATCAGAGCTAGGTGGAACCTTTAGAAACCTTGAGAAGGCGGGTAACCCTTGGGGTGCTAACCGCGCAGATCGTGAAGCCTGGATCGCTGAATGTGATTTTCCGATTAATGTTGTTGAAGGTGAACTACCAGAAGAGGTTGAGTACTTATTCTGGGTTGGTTGTGCCGGTGCTTATGAAGAACGTGCCAAGAAGACAACCAAGGCTGTTGCAGAGCTTTTGTACATGGCTGGTGTTAACTTCGCAGTCCTAGGTAAAAAAGAGACATGTACCGGAGATCCTGCCCGTCGTGCTGGTAATGAGTTCCTGTATCAGATTCTTTCCCGTGAAAATATTGAAACCTTTAATGTGGCCTTTGGTGGTCGACCAAAGGGTAAGAAGAAGGTTGTTGTAACCTGCCCACATTGCTTTACAACCATCGGTCGTGATTATGGACAACAAGGCTTTGAACTAGAGATGGTTCACCACACGCAGTTGCTGAATCAATTGTTACGTGAAAAGCGTTTGCTACCAATCAAAATGTCCCACACCGCAATGACCTATCACGATCCATGTTATTTAGGTCGCCACAATGAGATCTACCAACCACCACGTGAAATTTTGGAGGCAACTGGTGTTGAGCTAACTGAGATGCCACGTAACAAGGAACGTTCTTTTTGCTGTGGCGCAGGTGGTGGCCGTATGTGGATGGAGGAAAAGATCGGTACCCGCATCAACATCAACCGTGTTGAAGAGGCGATCGCAACGGGTGCGACAGAGTTAGCTGTTGCCTGTCCCTTCTGCCGCGTGATGACTAGCGATGGAATGAACGCAAAAGAGTCTGCCGTCGAAGTCTTGGATGTTGCCCAGGTTTTGCTGCGCTCGGTTAAACAAAACTAGGGGTAAATACGACTCATTCTCAGGAAACTTTCAGGCTGTGAGAGCATTCTCTAGTCATGACCACAACCTTAGAAAAGAACAGCCAGCGCATACTCGTCGTTGATGATGAAGCAAGCATCAGCGAACTGATCTCAACCAGCCTGCGTTTTGTGGGCTTTGATGTCCGCACCGCGGCCAATGGTGCAGAAGCACTCCGTGTAGCTGAAGAGTTCAAGCCACATGCAATGGTTCTCGATGTCATGTTGCCTGATCTTGATGGCTTTGAGGTGTGCAAGAAGATTCGTAATGAAGGTGTAGATACAGGAGTTTTATTCCTGACCGCTAAAGATGGCATGGAAGACAAGGTCAAGGGTTTAACCCTTGGCGGCGATGATTACATGACTAAGCCATTTTCATTGGAAGAGCTTGTTGCACGCTTGCGCGCACTTCTCCGTCGCACAGGTGTGGATCAGATTGAGATTGATGATGAAAAGATGCGTTTTGCAGATCTAGAGCTTGATGAGGCAACTCATGAGGTCCGTCGTGCCGGCGAGCTATTAGATCTTTCTCCGACAGAGTTTGCGTTGCTGCGCTACTTAATTATTAACGCCGATCGGGTTGTATCAAAGGCGCAGATCCTTGATCATGTCTGGCAGTACGACTTCCGTGGTGACATGGGAATTGTTGAAACCTATATTTCATATCTGCGCAAAAAGGTAGATGCCTTTGAGCCACCACTTATTCACACGGTACGTGGAGTTGGCTATCGTTTACGGATGCCGCCTAAGTAATAAATGAGATCGCGTGCCCAGATTATAGATTGGACAAATACAAGTCTTCGAAATCGTTTAACGATCGGTGTCTTGGTTCTTTCTGCGATTGGGTTTGTGGGTGCAGGTTTTGGTTCGCAAGCCTTACTTCGTAACTATCTAATTAATCAGGTTGATGCCCAGCTTCTTAGCGTTGTAGCGGGAACGGCAGAGCGTTTAGATCGCGCCGGAATCGCAGATGATGACGCACCGACTACCGCTCGTTCTGTCACACCCCTCAATCGTGTTCCAACATCTATCTCTGTAACGGTTTTAGACCCATTTGGAAACCTGATTGGTGGAATTGGTGGTGACTTTAACTCCAATCAAATCACTGATTATGTAAAGGGGTTGCTGCCGGGACAGGTAGCTGCCTATGGCAGTGAGCCATTCACTATTGAAGCACCGGGTGCGGATTTCCGGGTTGCTACAACTGTTTTACCATCATCCTTAGGGTCGGTGATTGTTGCTCAATCGCTCGCTGATTTTGATAAGACAACTCGACAAATTGGCTCGGTATTTCTAATTATTGGTAGCTTGGTTCTGATCTTTATCGCCTTTGCCTCCCGTCAGGTGGTCAAGGTTGGTATGCGTCCACTGGAAAAGATTGAGGAGACCGCCGAGAAAATTGCTGCAGGTGATCTATCCGCCCGTCTTGATAACTTTGAACCAGATACTGAAGTTGGCCGCTTAAGTACATCTCTGAACACAATGCTTTCCCGCATTGAAGAAGCCTTTGATGCACGTATGCAGAGCGAGGATAAGTTGCGACGCTTTGTTGCAGATGCCAGCCACGAGCTGCGCACACCACTGACCGCGATCCGTGGCTTTGCCGAACTTCATCGTCAAGGCGCAGTGCCAGATGGTGAAAAGACAATTGAGTTAATCTCTCGTATTGAAAAAGAGTCGATGCGTATGGGTTACCTTGTCGAAGATCTTTTGATGCTTGCACGTATGGATCAATCACCTGAACTTGTTATCTCAGATGTTAATTTAAGTGAGCTAGTGCAAGAGGCGGTTACATCGGCGCAAGTTGCAGGACCTGATCACCTAATTACAACAAGTATCGTTAGCGCTGTTGTGACAAAGGGTGATGCCGACAAGATTTATCAGGTAGTTACAAACCTTTTAGCCAACGCTCGCGCACACACGCCTGAAGGCACCACGATCACTGTCTCTGTTGTTAAGGATCGCGCAGATTCGCTAATTACAGTTGCCGATAATGGTCCTGGTTTATCAACTGAGGATCAGGCACGTATCTTTGAGCGTTTTTATCGCGTAGATGCCTCACGTCAGCGCAACAGCAAGGATGGCAGCGGTTTAGGTCTATCTATCGTTGATGCGGTTATGCGCGCCCATGGTGGCGATGTAACTGTGGTATCAGAGCTTGGAAAGGGCGCAGCTTTCACGCTGCGATTTAAAAACTAACCCAGACTCTCCATGCTTTTCAGAACTGCGATTCGTTCCTGAATCGGTGGGTGGGTAGAGAACATCTTTGAAACAGATTTTGCATCCAGCGGTGATTCAATCCAAATATGTGCAACCGCGGTAGATCGCTGTTGAACTACGGTAGAATCGGCAGCCAGTACCTCTAACGCAGAACGAAGACCTGCGGGATTACGAGTAAATGAAACCGCCGTTGCATCAGCTAAGGATTCACGCTTACGTGAGATCGCAGATTTCAACATAACCGCCGCAAGTGGTGCCAGAATCAAAATTACTAAGGAAAAAAGAAGTGCGATTGGATTTGCATTGTTGTTGTTGTTGTTATCCCGACGTCCACCAAAGAACATCATGCGGGCCAAGATGTCTGAGACGATCGCGATCGCACCTGCCGTTGTTGCCGCAACTGCACTGACCAAGGTATCTCGGTTGGCAACATGTGCTAACTCATGTGCAATTACGCCCTGCAGTTGATCACGATCCATGACATCCAAGATTCCAGTTGTAAATGCGATTAAGGCGTGCTCTGGGTTTCGCCCTGTAGCAAAGGCGTTTGGTGCATCATCAATAACAACAGCTACCTTTGGCATCGGTAACCCTGATGCGATGGTTATCTCTTGAATCAAATCAAATAACTTTGGATTATCAGACTCTTGAATTAACTTGGCACCGGTCATCGTTAAAACTAATTTGTCCGATCCATAGTAAGCGCCCCACACTGAAATTAATGAGATACCAACTGCAATCGGAACAATGCCAGCACCTGTTCCACCAAAGTAGGTAAGTGCCGCATAGACGACGACCCACATCAACGCGCCCATTCCCATGAGCAGGCCAATTGTTTTGCGGCGGTTAGCCGCCTGCATCGTTCTAAAGTTCATCGTTAGTTAAAGGAAACATTTGGAACGTTGCGATCCTGCGGATCTTCAACCTCGTAGAACTCGCGCTCTGAAACCTTTGCAATCCCTGTAAAGAAGCTGCTTGGGATGGTTTTTACAGCGGTGTTTAGATTACGAACATTGTCATTGTAGAACTGACGTGAGAATGCAACCTTATTTTCAGTTGTTGCAAGCTCTTCCTGTAATGAGATGAAGTTTGCAGATGCTTTGAGATCTGGATAGGCCTCAGCAACTGCTAGCAACCCACGCAAAGCTTGTGTCAACATTCCATCTGCTGCTGCGGTATCTGCAACTGTGGATGCTGTTGTCGCCTTTGCACGGGCTGTTACTACCGCATCAAAGGTGGATTGTTCATGCTTTGCATATCCCTTAACCGTCTCAACCAGGTTTGGGATTAAATCAGCACGACGCTTAAGTTGTACCTCGATCTGCGCCCAGGCCTCATCAACTGTGATGTTCAAGGTAATCAGGCGGTTGTATTGAGAGATAAAAAAGACAGCGATAAGTGCAACTGCAGCTAAAGTAATGATGAGTTCCATACCTAATTAAACCGCGCTTTCTGCGGGTTCATTCCCGCGGGATTAATCTATTTTTGATCTGTGGAAGTTTAAAAATGAACGGCTTGGTGTTGGGCCACGCTGGCCTTGGTATCTCGAACCGTACTTCTCGCTGCCGTATGGGTGCTCGGCGGGAGATGAGAGTTTGATGAGACACAATTGGCCGATCTTCATTCCGGCAAATAATTTGACCGGCAGGTTGGCAACATTGGAGAGCTCCAAAGTAATGTGACCGCTAAACCCTGGATCGATAAAGCCTGCGGTTGAGTGTGTGAGCAAACCAAGGCGACCAAGGGATGACTTGCCCTCTAGCCGACCTGCAATGTCATCGGGAAGTGTGATGACCTCATAAGTACTGGCCAAAACAAACTCACCTGGATGCAGAATAAATGGTTCATCGCCATCGGCTACAACCTCGCGGGTGAGCTCTGGTTGTTCAATCGATGGATCGATCACGCTGTACTTGTGGTTTTCAAAGACACGGAAGTACTTGTCCAACCGCACATCAACTGAGGATGGCTGGATCATCGCCTCGTGGAAGGGTTCGCAGCCGACTCGGCCAGCTGCTATCTCTGCGCGGATATCGCGATCGCTAAGTAACACGGCGTGAGCCTATACGAGCCAGGGGCCCAAAACTCACGCTCAAATGGGGTTGCGTAAGTTACTGGCGGGTAGGACGATTACGCCATGAGCCATTACAAAGCAAATCTGCGTGACATTGAATTCTGTCTCTTTGACCTACTGGGTCGCGAAAAAGTAATGGGTGCCGATCCTTATGGTGAGGTCGATCGCGATACTGCAATGGGAATGCTTGAAGAGGTAAAGCGTTTATGTGAAAACGATTTGGCGGCATCATTTGTTGAAGGCGATCGTGTTGGCGCGGTTCTTAACAAGGAAACTGGCAACGTTACATTGCCTGAAAGTTTTAAAAAATCTTACAAAGCATATGTTGATGGCGAGTGGTGGCGTGTTGATGCACCAGTAGAACTTGGTGGAATGAAGATTCCTCCATCTGTTCGTTGGGCGATCGCCGAAATGGTTTTGGGTTCAAACCCTGCAATTCATATCTATGCCTCTGGTTACGCCTTTGCACAGGTTGCATATGTCCTGGGAACAGAAGACCAGAAGAAGATTGCAAAGCACATGGTTGAAAAGCACTGGGGTGCAACGATGCAGCTAACAGAGCCTGATGCGGGTTCTGATGTTGGTGCGGGTCGTACAAAGGCTGTGCAACAAGCAGATGGAACCTGGCACATCACCGGAACAAAGCGTTACATCACATCAGGTGATGCTGATTTCTATGACAATGTTATTCACTTTGTGTTGGCACGCCGTGAAGGTGGCGGACCGGGAACAAAGGGTCTTTCACTCTTCTTAATTCCTAAGTTTATGTTTGATATTGAGACAGGCGAGATGGGTAAGCGCAACGGTGTTTTTGTAACGCAACTTGAGGACAAGATGGGTCTTAACGTCTCTGCTACTTGCGAAGTTAACCTGGGTGAAAAAGAGCCAGCTGTTGGTTACCTGCTTGGTGATGTGCATGAAGGTATTGCGCAGATGTTTAAGGTCATTGAATTTGCCCGCATGATGGTGGGAACAAAGGCGATTGCAACACTTTCTGCTGGATATATGCAGGCCTTGTCATACGCCAAGGAGCGTGTACAGGGTGGAGATATGAAGGTAATGAATGACAAGGCATCGCCTCGCGTCACCATTATTAAGCACCCAGATGTGCGTCGTTCTTTGATGGTTCAGAAGTCTTACAGCGAAGGTATGCGTGCACTTGTTCTGTACACCGCATCGATTCAGGATGAGATTGAACTTGCGATCAAGGCTGGAGATAAAGAGCGTGCAGAAGATATGGAAAAGCTCAACGATCT
>CAMDCL010000021.1 GCA_945890205.1 Bifidobacterium breve
GTGAAGGACCGAGCAAGATCTCTTCTAGCGTTCCAACGGTTCCAACATTTACCCGCTCACCACGTGGAAGAACTAAGTGGTGCGCCTCTGATCCCCAGTGCCAACCAAGTCCTGGTGATTCAACAGCCTTTGCAAGTGGTGATCCCATCATTACAGCATCTGCGCCACATGCAATCGCCTTTGCAATATCTCCGCTGCGGCCAACTGAGCCATCTGCGATCACATGAACATAACGTCCACCTGATTCATCCAGGTACTCGCGGCGTGCTGCAGCGACCTCTGCAACTGCAGATGCCATAGGCACTTCAACACCTAATACCTTACGGGTTGTGTGAGCCGCTCCTCCACCAAAGCCAACCAGAACACCAGCTGCACCTGCGCGCATTAAGTGCAACGCTGCGTTTGATGTTGCAACTCCGCCAACAATTACTGGAACATCTAGCTCGTAGATAAACTTCTTTAAATTCAGCGCTTCCTCTTCTGCTGCAACATGCTCTGCTGAAACAGTTGTTCCACGGATTACGAAGATATCTACACCTGCTGCAATAACCGCCTTGTGAAACTCTGCAGTCCGCGCTGGTGACAAGGATGCAGCAACCGTCACACCGGCATCGCGAATCTGCTGAATACGATCCTTGATTAACTCTGGACGAATCGGTGCGCTGTAAATTTCCTGCATGCGCTTTGTTGCATGCTTATCTGGCATCGATGCGATCTCTCCCAGTGGAATTCGGGGATCTTCATAACGGGTCCACAAACCTTCAAGGTTGAGAACTCCCAACCCCCCAAGCTTTCCAATGGCGATGGCGGTTTCAGGTGAAACCACTGAATCCATTGGGGCTGCCAGCATGGGTAGATCAAACTTATAAGCATCGATCTGCCAGGTAGTAGAGACATTTTCAGGGTCACGAGTTCGGCGGCTAGGAACAATCGCAATGTCATCAAAGGAGTAGGCGGTGCGAGCGCGCTTTCCTGGGGCGATTTCGATGTTATTCATTAGCGGCCCTTCCTCTGATAGTTCGGTGCATCAGCAACATGTGCCACATCATGTGGGTGGCTTTCCTGCAAACCTGCCGCCGTAATTTGAATTAAGCGACCTTCACGTCGCAGGGTTTCGATATCTGGGGCTCCTGCATAACCCATACCTGAACGAACTCCACCAACGAGTTGATGAACAACCTCGGCAACTGAGCCACGGAATGCAACCTTGCCTTCGATACCTTCAGGGACAAGTTTGTCCTCAGACAAAACATCATCCTGCATGTAGCGATCCTTTGAATATGACTTTTGCTCGCCACGAGATTGCATCGCACCCAATGAACCCATACCGCGATATGCCTTGTACTTAACCCCATTAATCTCGACTAACTCACCAGGAGACTCATCACATCCTGCAAGTAATGAGCCCAGCATTACTGAGTTTGCACCAGCGACTAAGGCTTTAACGATGTCACCTGAATACTGCAGACCACCATCTGCGATCAATGGGATACCTGCTTTGTTGCAAGCCTTTGAAGCTTCCAAAATTGCGGTCACTTGTGGAACTCCAACACCTGCAACAACACGGGTTGTACAGATTGATCCTGGGCCAACGCCAACCTTTACCGCATCTGCACCAGCGTTAATTAGAGCTTGAGCACCCGCACGTGTTGCAACATTGCCACCAATAACTTCTGTTGTTGGAGAAAACTTCTTAATTCGAGCAATCGCATCTAGTACTGCTCGATGATGACCATGAGCAGTATCGACAACTACAACATCAACACCTGCTTCAATTAAAGCTTGGGCGCGGGCAAAACCATCATCACCAACACCAACCGCCGCCCCTGCTAAACCAACATTTTTAACAAGTTTGACATGTGTTACCTGGGCATCGATTGGAAGGTTGCGGTGGATGATTCCAATTCCGCCAGCCTTTGCCATTGCGATCGCCATCTCTGACTCTGTAACCGTGTCCATCGCCGAAGAAACCAGCGGCACTGCAATTGAGATATTTCGTGTCAGCTGTGTAGCTGTGCTGACCTCAGATGGCACCACATCAGATGCATCTGGCAGTAGAAGAACATCGTCGTAGGTCAGGCCAAGCATCGCGACCTTGTCTGTATCGCTCATGTGGCCTCCCCGATCAATGAAGGCCCAAGTCTATCGGGGCTTTAGAAGCCGACCGCACTCTCGATCTCACTGCAGGCCAGGCTCAAATCATGGACAAAGGTGACCTCTGCGCCATCTTTGAGGCTCCATCCAGGGCCACCCAAGATGACGCGGGGTGCGGGACGGATCGCTGGGATTTCACGGAAGAACTTTTCATCACCATTGTGCTTTAACTGCGCCCACAAGAAGATCGCCGGTGGTGCAGATCGTCGGACCATCGCATCGATCGCCTCTAGTGGAGTTCTGGCACCAAGGAAGAAACTTTCAATTCCTCTTTCGGCAAGTGCTGCCGCCAATGCATGTAGAGCTAAACAATGCACCTCTTCGCCAACTGCAGCCAGCAATACTGGTTGTGCATTCTTTGGCTTCTTAATCTCTGGAACACCCTCGCGCATGATGCGCTTTAGTAGCTCTGAAAGCATGTGCTCTACTTCGATTCCGGCCCCTGTGCGCTCCCACTCATCGCCAACGATTACTAGTAGCGGGACGATAACTTCAGTCCAGGAGGCGATGACACCATTGTCAGCTATATCTTTTCGAATAACAGTTTCGATAAAGCTCTTATCAAGAATCTTTGCCGCCCGATGGATTGAATCAACTAGCTCTTGCCTGTTTTCAAAGTTATCAACTAACTGTGCAATCTTTACCGCGCCCTTATGGGCCCTGGCTTGTTCAGCCGCTTCACAGGGTGCAACACCGGTTGAGATCAGGCGACGCATCAAGGTCAACCGTGCAAGATCTGCTGGACAGTAACGACGGTGAGAGCCCGCCTCATGGCTGGATGGGCCAAGGCCGTAGCGGCGATCCCAGGTGCGAAGGGTTGCTGGGGCCACACCGATGCGTCTGGCGACCGCTGCGACGGTCAGTAGCTCCTCTTCCATAGGCGTAATACTGGCGTGAAGTGGCCTATCTCACCACCTGAAAACGCTATTTGAACAACCTTTGGAGCGAAGGTACTTGAACAACCTATGGCGCGGTTGTACAGTATCCCCATGGCCGAAATTTCACGCTTACCCCGCCCCGTTGCTGATGAATGGGAGTGGCAGTACCAAGGTTCATGCCGCGAACTTCCTTCTGAGATGTTCTTTCATCCAGATGGAGAACGCGGACCTCGTCGACGCAATCGCGAGAACACTGCCAAAGCTGTCTGTGCATCATGTCCCGTAATCGCTGCATGCCGTGCACACGCACTTGCAGTGCAAGAGCCATATGGAATTTGGGGAGGTCTTTCAGAAGATGATCGCCTAGCCATTCTTGGTAAAGAGATCACGCCAGATATTTCACACGCATCATAAATTTCCTCCAGCCTCGAGAAACAAAAAAGCCCCGCAGAGAAATCTGCGGGGCTTTTTCTCTTTAATATATCTTTTAGTGTGAGTGTCCACCTGGGCCATGTGAGTGACCATGTCCGCCGGCAGCATCAGCAGCTGCTTGCTCTGCTGGCTTCTCGTAGACAACTGCTTCAGTTGTAATAAACATTGCAGCAATTGATGCAGCGTTTGCTAGAGCTGAACGAGTTACCTTCACTGGATCGATAACACCATCAGCAGCAAGATCGCCGTAAACATCCGTTGCAGCGTTGAAACCTTCGTTGTGCTTCATTGCGCGAACCTTTGCAACTACTACGTAGCCTTCTAGTCCAGCATTTTCTGCAATCCAGCGAAGAGGTTCATCACAAGCCTTGCGAACTAAACGAACACCGACCGCCTTATCGCCAGTGAAACCGAGATCGCCTTCAAGAGCATCAGCTGCGTGCACTAATGCTGCGCCTCCGCCAACAACGATTCCTTCTTCAACAGCGGCGCGGGTTGCAGAGATTGCATCCTCTAGACGGTGCTTCTTTTCATTCAATTCAACTTCGGTGTGAGCGCCAACCTTGATAACACAAACTCCACCTGCAAGCTTTGCAAGACGCTCCTGCAACTTTTCCTTATCCCATGAAGAATCGCTGTTTTCGATCTCCTTGCGAAGTTCAGAAACACGTGCAGCAACAGCTGCCTTATCGCCAGCGCCATCAACAATTGTTGTTGCATCCTTAGTAACAACAATGCGACGAGCCTTACCAAGGTCTTCAAGAGTTACTCCATCAAGCTTCATTCCAAGCTCTGAAGAAATTACCTGGCCACCTGTAAGAATTGCGATGTCTTGCAGAGTTGCCTTACGGCGATCTCCAAAACCTGGCGCCTTAACGGCAGCAGATGCGAACACTCCACGCATGCGGTTAACAACCAGCGTAGAAAGTGCTTCGCCTTCGATGTCTTCGGCGATGATCAAGAGTGGCTTTGATGTCTGAGCCACCTTTTCAAGCAAAGGCAATAGATCTGCGAGCGCTGAAATCTTGTTTGCTGAGATCAACACATAAGCATCCTCAAGGATTGCTTCCATGCGATCTTGATTTGTAACAAAGTATGGAGATATGTAGCCCTTGTCGAACTGCATACCTTCTGTGAATTCAAGATCTAGTCCAGTTGTTGAAGCTTCTTCAACTGTAATAACTCCATCTTTACCAACACGATCCATTGCCTCAGCAATTAGCTCGCCAATTGCGCGATCCTGTGCAGAAATAGTTGCAACATCTGCGATCTGTGGCTTTCCATTAACTGGAGTTGCCTGCTCGCGAAGCTTTTCTGAAACCGCTGCTACGGCTGCTTCAATACCCTGCTTGATATCCATTGGTTGCGCGCCTGCTGCAAGGTTACGAAGTCCTTCTTTAACCATTGCTTGAGCAAGAACAGTTGCTGTTGTAGTTCCATCACCTGCGACATCATTTGTCTTGGTCGCAACTTCCTTAACTAACTGAGCTCCCATGTTCTCTGCAGGATCTGAAAGTTCAATTTCCTTAGCAATTGTCACGCCATCATTTGTGATGATTGGTGCGCCAAAAGATTTAGCGATAACAACGTTACGACCCTTAGGCCCCAGAGTTACCTTTACTGTGTCAGCAAGAATATTGACACCGCGCTCCATGGCGCGGCGTGCTTGCTCATCAAATTGAAGGCTCTTTCCCATTTACTTCTCGATTACAGCGAGAATGTCGCGAGCTGAAAGAACCAGTAGATCTTCTCCACCGTGCTTGATTTCAGTTCCGCCGTACTTGCTGTAAAGAACTACATCGCCAACCTTGACATCCATTGGAACGCGCACGCCATCATCAAAGCGACCTGGGCCTACTGCGATAACAGTGCCTTCCTGTGGCTTCTCTTTTGCTGTATCTGGGATAACAAGACCTGATGCTGTTGTTGTCTCAGCCTCATTGGTCTTGATAACGATGCGATCTTCTAGTGGCTTTACTGCCATGGTCTAACTCCTTCTAGTTTTTTTAGCTATCGATTCCTCGTGCGGCTCGAATTAGCAGACTCGGGCCGTGAGTGCTAACGCAAACTCTAGGCGGGCTATTCCCCTCGGGCAAATCGGGATTAGATGCTTACGGTCGTTACGGGCAGGCTGGAGTCAGCATCAAAGGCCACTGGGCTGGGCGCACGGCCCGCTGAAACCATCAATGAGCCCAGGGCGGCCACCATCGCCCCGTTATCGGTGCAGAGCCCAGGGCTTGGAACCCGCAGGGCGACACCCGCCTTGTCGCACCGCTCTTGGGCCACCGCTCGAAGCCTTGAGTTAGCAGCAACGCCTCCTGCAATTACTAGCGAATCGATACCTGTCTGCTTACATGCAGCTAAAGCCTTGAGCAACAAAACATCCACGATCGCTTCTTGGAATGATGCTGCGACATCTGCACGCGCATAGTTTGGCGTTGCTTCCAGATATCTAGCAACCGCTGTCTTTAATCCAGAGAATGAAAAATCAAAGGGACGGGTTTGCCAATCATTAGAGGTTGTTAAGCCGCGTGGAAAATTAATGGCGCTCGCACCTCCAGCTTTGGCTAACTTATCGATGGCAGGACCTCCAGGAAAACCAAGTTTCATCACACGTGCAATCTTGTCAAAGGCTTCACCTGCTGCATCATCCATGGTTTGGCCAAGCTTTGTAATTGAACCGGTGATGTCATCAACCTGCAAAAGTGATGAGTGCCCACCGCTTACCAAAAGTGCAATTGTTGGGTCCAGTGGATTGTCATGGGTTAAGTAATCAACACTGACATGTGCAGCCAAATGGTTAACCGCATAAATTGGTTTGTTTAATCCCAAGGCAAGACCTGCAGCCGATCCAACACCAACTAGTAGTGCGCCAACTAAACCAGGGCCCCCGGTAACTGCAACCGCATCAATATCTTTCAGTGAAATCTTTGAATCTTTAAGTGCCTGATGCAAGGTTGGAATCATCGCCTCTAGGTGGGCACGGCTTGCAATTTCTGGAACTACTCCCCCAAAACGTGCATGCTCTTCAACACTGGATGCGATGACATTGGCCAGCAAGGTGCGACCACGAACTACTCCGACCGCTGTTTCATCACATGATGTTTCGATACCTAAAACAATTGGCTCGCTCATGGCAGCTCCAATCGCATCACAACTGCATCTAAACCTGCACCAAAGTAATCCTTGCGAACATTGAGCTTTGAGTACCCCAAAGATTCATACAGTCCAATCGCCTCTACGTTATCTACCTTGACCTCAAGCATCATGGCGGTAGATCCCTGCTGGGAAGCCCAATCGGTAATCATCGCCATCAACTGCCGCGCAATACCTTTTCCTCGCTCGGTCGGGACCACGCCAATGGTCAAAACATCAGCCTCTGCAGCCCCAGGTGCGAAAACTCCTGCATAACCGATGATGTTTTGCTGCTCATCTATCGCCACGACAAAGTAACGCGTCGGGGCTGAAAACTCTTCCTTGTATTGGGATGCAGACCAGGGCGAGTATGGAAACAACTCTTTATCTAAAGAAACAAAGACAGGTAGATCAAAGGCGTTTGCTTGGCGATAAGTGATCATGGCCTGTCCGCCGTTGCTACAGCATCGGGTCTGCGCAAATAAATTGGTTCGGTGATGTTGCCTGGCAAATTTGCTAAGGCAACCATGTCAGGAAAGAGATCTGCATGAATCGTTGTACCGAAAACATCTGCGGGAAAGTTAACTGCAGCTTCTCCAACGCGGGTTCCATCTGTATACCGTGCCCAGTAAACCTCTTTACGTCGCGCATCAACGGTAATGATGAAATCACTTTCATGCACCTGTGCCGCGATTGCATCTAGTGAGCAAACTCCACGAACTGGAATCTGGCGGGCCAAGGCAAAACTTTGAGCAAAGGCGATTCCTACCCGCAGCCCTGTAAATGGTCCTGGACCCATTCCGACAACAACTTCATCGACATCATTAACTGCAAGTGCTTCTTGAACCAAAGCCGGAAGTGATGGTCCATGTGCAGTAGCTCCATCTCTAAAGCCACTGTATAAAACCTTGTCCCCTTCGATTATCGCAACACAACTACGTGAAGTCGATGTATCAATCGCCAAGATCCTGCTCATAGCGAAAACCCTGCCCAGCGAGGGCCAACAGCTTTGATAGCTACTGTCCGAATTTCCTCTGTGCGATCGATTGTTATCTCTAAGCGATCCTCGCTAAGACGAGCAGATTCTGCTCCTCCCCATTCGATTAAGGTGATTGAGTTAGCGATATCTAGATCTAAATCATCCACATAAAGGTTGGGATTTTCAGAGTCCACCAAGCGATATGCATCGACATGGATAAATGGAATCGCAGCTTTATGCACCCGAGAGATCACAAAGGTGGGAGAGGTTATTCCCAAGACTCCAAGGCCTTCACCAACACCTTGAGCTAGAACTGTTTTGCCAGCCCCAAGGGGGCCATTTACAAGTACAAGATCACCAGCACGTAGATGAGCCGCAAGCTGTATGCCCAGTTGATGCATGGCTTCAGGTGTTGCGATTGTGATCACTGACTAAGCCTAAGGCACCAGCCCTTTGAACCATTCCAATGATTTGCAATCAACTTTTGCTTCACGATTTCAACCCTTGTGAGATTTGAGTTTAAACTGGGCTCTAGGACAAAGGACAATCGCTCTGGGTTACCGCTTACGGCAATTGGTGCCAAAGAGGTCGACAACAAAATTTTGGAGATTAATCATGACTCTTTCTGGAAAGCGCGCATTGATCACAGGTTCATTTCAGGGAATTGGTCTTGGAATTGCTACCTCTCTTGCTGCAGAGGGAGTTGAAATTATCTTGCATGGGTTAGCCGACGAAGCAACTATTGCAAAGGCGGAAAAGACGGTTATGGATGCCGGTGCCGCAAAAGTGGAAAGCTACACTTCGGATCTTCGTGATGTTGCTGCAACAGAGGCGCTCATTGCCAAAATTCTAAGAAATGGTCCAGTTGATATCCTATGCAACAACGCCGGAGTTCAACACACAGCGACAATTGAAGAAATGCCACGTGCGAAGTGGGATGACATCATCGCCATTAACTTATCCTCCTACTTTGACACGATGCGGCTGTTGCTTCCTGCCATGAAGGAGCGAGGATATGGCCGTGTTATCAATACATCATCAGTTCATGGCCTAGTTGGGTCGGTACAAAAAGCCCCATACGTTGCATCCAAACATGGTGTCATCGGATTAACTAAGGTCGCAGCGCTCGAGTATGCATCATCGGGTAGTCGAGATTCAGGTGGAGTAACAGTAAATGCAATATGTCCTGGGTGGGTTGAGACCACTCTCATTGCACCACAGATTCAAGCAAAGGCGGAGTTACACAATGGTGATCGTTCTGCAGGAATTGCAGATTTACTCTCTGAGAAGCAACCATCACACCGAATGTCTTCACCAAAAGATATAGGTGCAATTGTCGTCTTCTTGTGTTCAGATGCAGCCCATAACATTACAGGTGCAGCAATCTCAGTTGATGGCGGATGGTCAGCTCAATAATTGTATGAATTTTGTGTTTTGGAATAGAAAAGCGGGGCCAGATTTCTCTGGCCCCGCTTTTTACTACCCTCGCTTTTTTGGAAGCGACTTATTCATTCTCTCCGTATGCCTTCAACCATGGTGCACGGATGCCCTTATCGATAGATAGGTTGCCAGCTTTACGAACGGCTGTGTACAACGCTCCACCTGAAGGAAGCTTTCCAGTGCTAGATGCTTGAACCAACGACCTTGCAACTAACAACCATTGTGGGGTTGAGAAGTTACAGTGATTTGTTCCTGGCGCTGCAGGAACTGTTGTAATTGGAGAGCCCGCTTCATTGAACTTCGTATAGCTCTCTGGAGTTACGCTCCACAGCATTAGCAGGTTATTTGCAGGGTTCTTGTAATCACGTGATGTTTGGTACGCCTTGCGGGCAGCAGCCTTTTCAGCTGCATACTGCTCTGTGTACAAATCAACTAGGCGCTGTGAAGCACCTGCTGGAGTAATCGGATCTGCAATTCCTACCATCAAAATGGTTGGAATATTGATCTTGCCAGTGTTGGTATGAAGTGAGTTCATCTTTGCAACAGCTGCTGGATTTGCCTTTGCTCGTGGAGCACCTGGGTTAGCAGGTGAAAGTGCACCCAAAAGTGCATCAATCACTGTGTTACCTGAAAGTGCTGCGTTGTAAATAACGCGCTCTCCATCGATGCGGGCTGCGTAATCAGTCTCTGTATTATCAAAGATTGCGCCTCCTGCTTGGTTCTCAACATCTTGTGTTGCAAGGACAGCAAGTGCAGCAGCATTTGTTCCATTTTCCAGGATTGCAAGTGCTGGGCTAAGTGCCAATGGGAAGGTCAACTTCAAGGCACCATCTGGACCTGAGATTGAGTCAAAGTGTGCAGATTGAGTTGGAAGACCCGCCATCAAACCAAGTAGCAACAATGCGCTACGTGATGGAACACCAGCTGCAGCCAAAGCCTTACCTGTTGCAGATGAGGTATCTGGCCATGCACCAGTTGCAAGGGCTGCCTGCAACTTGCCCATAACTGTAAAGACCTTACCTAAGTCAGCGTATGACTCGGCAACTCCCGCTGCTCCCGCTGAGTAGTTTCCACCCTTGATCGTTGGATCAAAGAGGACCTTTACTCCCCATAGGAAATCCCCAGCCATAGTCAGCTGTGGTGCGATGTTGTCTGCCATACACAATGGCGCTGCTGCTGAGATCAAGTTTGTGTGCTTTTCAGCAAGACCCTGAGTAATTACGCCACCAAGTGATGCTCCCCATGCAACAACCTTGGTTGTTTTTGGGAACTGCTTCTTGAAGGTGTCAATTAACTCAACATTTGTCTTGATCGCTGAATCTGGGTTCCAGCCTTGACGAGCAAAGCCTGAACCCATAATTGCAACACCTTGGCTAAAGAAGTACCTAGCAACATCAGCGTTTCCACCAGGAACTGGCTCTGGAGTATTGGTGATCTTGTATCCACCAATTAGAGGAATCGCTGCAGGAATATCAACGTTGTAACGGTATCCATGTGAGTACAAAGCAACTGTTCCGTTGAAGTTCGCAGGAACCTGCATTGCATATGGAGCACCATCAGATGTTGCTCCTACACAAGTTTGTACTGGACTCTTGCCATCGCAGGCAGGTGCGGCAGCAGCAACTGTTGGTGCTGTGACTAGAACTGTTGTTGCAAGTGCTGCAACTGAAAGAAGCGAGAGAATTCTTACTTTCTTCATTAGTTAGGTAATCCCTTCGCTGGCATTGCAGGACGCTTGTATGTTGATTTAACAACGGCACCAGCGCCTGAATCTGTTGTGTAGGTGACATATGTTCCACCGATTGGAGCAAGGTCTCCAGTAGCTGAGTACTTACCAACCCAGTAACCAGTTAGACCAACATGGCTTGTCCTTGAGTAACCAGCTGGAACAAGAGCAGAGTTTGCAAATGTTGCACCCTTGCTATCGATCGCTGCCATCAATGATTTACGTGTTGGGCGTGGACCAGCTGCCTTAAGGGCTTGAGCTGTCATGAACGCTGTATTCATACCGAGCAATACATTGAGATCAAATGGTGATCCAGGTACTGCCTTTGCGTAGATATCGGAGAAGAACTTGATGTACTCATCCTTCATATCTGTTGTGGCTGGTACTGGTGAGAAACCAATCGCGTTAAACAAGACACCTGCAGGTACTCCAGTTGCCCTGATTGTTGTTGCATCTCCACCGACTGAGCCAAGCATCCACTGTGGTGCGTACTTAAGCTGCGCTGCAACACCGAGCATTGCAGAGGTCGCACTTGATACACCAAAGAGAATTACTACATCAACTTCAGCTGCCTTGAACTTAGTGATCCAGCCTGCAGCAGCTGCAGCATTCTGAGAACCTGAAGCGTAAGGAACTGTAATTGCAAACTTTGTTCCCGCTGTTTTGAATCCTGCGAGCGCATCTGTTCCAAAGTCATCATCCTGGTATAGAAGACCAATCTTCTTGCCAGCAAAATTCTCCTTGATGTACTCACCCATAATCTTTGCTTCCATTACATATGAAGGCAAAACCGTGTATGTCGTCTTGTACTTCTTAATATCTGCGAATCCACTAAATCCTGTGTTGATAAACAAAACTGGAATACCGCGACGGGCTGGGTTAACAGATGATGCAACCGCCTTAACATTCGCAGTTCCTAGCGGAGCAAGAAGCGCCATGACCTTGTCTCTGAGGATTAATTTATTTGTCTTTGCAACCGCTTCAGTTGGGACGTAACGATCATCCTCAACAATTAGGGTTACCTTGCGACCGTTGACTCCACCATTTGCATTGAGGTAATCAAAGTACGCCTTTGCTGCACCTGGAATCTTGTTGTAACCAAGTGATGCTGTACCTGTCATTGGAAGAGTCATACCCAGTTTGATCTGTGTTGAGCTCACTCCAACTTCAGCCGCTTGCGCAGGAATAGCTGTTGCAGCTAATCCGACAATGGCCAGTACCGCTGAAGCTGTAATCAGCTTGCGACGGTTCAGTGCTTTCATGTGTTTCCTTCCATCGAGGGTTTGTCCGAGATTACTATATTTACTAGTGAGTACTACCCAGTAATGCCTCATGTTTAGCCTTGCGAGCGCGATGTTGCTCGACCGGCCCGTTTGGAACAAAGAGAACGGTCAGGATCAGGAGCCCGCTCACGATTAATCCTGGGAGATTGGTGATGACGCTCTCTGAGCTCCCCAGCTTATGAGCGATCAGGTCGGCAATCTCAGGAATTATCACTAGCACCACCGCTCCCACAATGACTCCGCCAAGGGTGGTAATTCCAGCCAAAACTGCGCCAGTTAAAACGGCAAATGAAAGTGCAAGGGGGAAGGCACTTGGCGAGACGGTGCCGATAGTCATCGCTAACAAAGCTCCAGCTAAACCTGCGATACCAGCGCTGATTGTGAATGCGAGAACCTTAGAACGTGCTGTGTTAATTCCAGCTAGTTGCGCTGCAACCTCATTGGCACGACCAGCTTTCCACGCCCGGCCATATGCAGAGTTTAAAAGATTTCGAATTGTCCATAAAGAAATCAATGCGGCAAGTCCTGCAATCCAAAAGAACCATTTGTACTGTGTGAACTCTTCACCTAATGCCAGTGGTGGAAAGCCAACATCAAATAGCAAACCCTGTTCTCCACCTAAAACTGTAAATTGATTTGCAAGTGATGGTAGACCGACCGCTAAAGCCAAGGTTGTGCCCGCTAAATATGGTCCAGATAAACGTGCCGCTGCTGCACCCAGTAAGGCACCACCTATTGCAGCCACTAAAACCGCTGCAACAAAGCACAAAATGATCGGAAGGTTGTATTCGATTCGCAGAACCGCTGCGGCATAAGCACCTACCGCCATAAGTGCACCATGACCGAGTGAAACCTGACCTGAATACCCTGTTAACAAAATTATCGAAGAGATTGCAATTACATAGACCGCAATGGATGCACCTTGATAGACACGAAGCTCATCAACCCAACCGCTGAGGAAGTACAGAAGTACCCCACCGAGAATAAATAGGAAAAGGTGGGTGCTTTCCTTTTTCTCCTTATGAGCGTGTTTCTTCTTAAGCACGTCGACTCGCCTTCACTCCGATGATTCCCTGAGGGCGAACAAACAAAACGGTAAGCAAAACGATAAATGGTGCGATAAAGAAGAGCCCACTACTTACATACATCAACACAAATGAGATTGTGATTCCGAGGAACAAACCACCAAGCACCGCTCCAAGCAGACTGTCGAGTCCACCGATTACAGCTGCAATAAATCCTGAGACCAGAAGAAGTGAGAACTCAATTGAATCGGGAGAAAAAGTTCCATTGCCATTTACTGTTTGGAATAAGCCCGCTACCGCACCTGCTGCACCTGCTAGCGCCCAACCAAGGGTACGAACAGCATCAACTCGTACACCAGAAAGTCGTGCTATCTCTGGTGCATGTGCCGATGCTCGCAAAGCAAGACCCAGGTTTGTCCTTTGGAAAAGGATCGATAGCAGGATCAGTAGGATGACAACTACTACAAGAATTAAGAGTTTGAGCGGTGAGAAAACCAATGTTGATCCATTTATCGTAAATCCATCATTTGAAATTGGGGCAACGATTCGAAGATCTTGTCCTCCCCAAATCATGCTGATTACCGCACGAATGACACCTAAAAGTCCAAGGGTTGCAATAATTGGAGCAACTCCAGCTATCGCACCAGATGATGCATGCTTTACCAACAACCGCATCAAAATCAATTCAACTAGCGCTGCAAATATTGCTCCGCCGATCATGGCGACAGGTAGGGCAACCCAAAATGAGCCGATACGAGAAACAGCCTCATAGCCAAAGTAGGTCGATAGAAGAGCCATTCCTGCTTGAGCAAAGTTAACAACTCGAGTACTTCGCCAGACTAAAACAAATGCAATCGCCATTAGCGCATAGATAGATCCTGCTGTAATACCGATCAATAGAGTATTGAGTAGTTGCATGATTAATACCCCAAATATGCAGCGCGGACTGCAGGGTCTTCAATCAACGCTTGTGCGTGATTGACGGCAACAACTTTTCCAAGGTTTAACACAATGCCAAGATCTGCGATCTTTAAAGCACCCATCGCATTTTGCTCAACAAGCAAGACGGTTAATCGCATCTGCGTTGTTAAATCTCTGATTGTTTGAAAGATCTGCTCGACAACTAGGGGTGCTAAACCTAATGATGGTTCATCTAATAGAAGAAGTTTTGGCTTTGACATGATTGCTCGCCCAATAGCCAACATCTGACGTTCTCCACCAGACAAGGTGTCAGATCTTTGCGAGATGCGCTCACCCAAGCGCGGAAAGATACTAACTACCTGATCAACTGACTCCTTCATCTCCTTGGCATCTTTACGCCAGATAGCACCCAGCTCAAGATTTTCTTTGACGGTTAACTCAGGAATTACTGATTTACCTTCTGACACATGAGAGATTCCTAAACGAACCAATTTTTCAGGCTTTGTGCCGGTAATTGTTTCACCCATCCAGTTAACAACTCCATGTGTTGGTTTGTTGAGGCCAGATAGCGCACGCAGAAGTGTGGTTTTGCCCGCACCATTAGAACCAATAATTGCAGCAAGTTTTCCAGTAGGAACAGCTAGTGAAACTTGGTTAACTGCACAGATTGCACCGTGATGAACCGTTAAATTGGAAACATTAAGCGACATGATTGCTTCCTGTTCCAAGATAAGCCGCCATAACAGCTGGATCTCGACGCACTGTTTCTGCATCTCCACTTGCAATTACCTCGCCAAAGTTTAGAACATATAACTTGCTGCACACCGACATAACAACATCCATATGGTGTTCAACTAGCAGTACCGACATATCTGCGCTTAAATTCTTAATCAGTTGATTCATCCACTCAATATCTTGTGTACCTAATCCACCTGCAGGTTCATCGAGCATCAAAATACTTGGTTCACTCACCAATGCTCGTGCAATAGAAACTCGCTTTGTATCTGGGTATGACAAGGTGTCTGCTCTACGGTGGGCAATTCCTCCGGCGTAAACACGCTCAAGTGCAACACGTGCCTTGTCACGGATTCTAGCCTCATCCTTTCTATTACGACCAAGAGCTGCCGAGATCAAACCAGTTGTTGCAAGATGTTGTGCACCGATCATCACATTTTCTAGAACGGTCAAATCACCAAATAGTCCTACGCCTTGAAGTGTGCGGGCAATTCCTAAATCAACCAACTCATGTGGTTTTGGAAAATCGCTCTTCTTGCCATTGAGATGGAAATCGCCGGAGTCAGGTGTGACCAACCCACACAATGCATTAAACAGAGTTGTCTTGCCGGCACCATTGGGGCCGATTAAACCGACGACCTCATTCTTTCCAACCTCTAAATACACATCTTGAAGTGCACGGAGTCCGCCGAAGGAGACATTAACTCTCTCGACTTGCAGCGCTGCAGATTTCTTATTCATGAGGTGCGTAGATTCTAGGCACACGAGGGCCGATTCGTGTAACTATTTCATAATTTATGCTCCCACTAGCCCTTCCCCAGTCATCGGCGGTGTACTCACCCTTAGCTCCATCCCCGAAAACAATCACCCAATCCCCAGAATTAGCCTGAGAATCGATGCCTAAATCAACAACAAATTGATCCATTGAAACTCTTCCAATAATTGGTGCTCGACGGCCAGCTACAAATACTCCAGCACCTTGTGCAACACGAGGTATTCCATCTGCATACCCCATCGCAACAACTCCCAGCTTTGTCTCTTTGCTTGTGTGAGCGGTTGCTCCGTATCCAACGGGTGAATTTGCTGGCACAGTTTTAACCAAATGAAGTTTTGCCCGAAGCTGCATCGCTGGCTTTAGACCTAGCGCTGCGCTGTCTCCAAGAGTTTTCACATCTGGAGATAATCCATACATAGAAATTCCAACTCTCACCATGTCAAACCGTGAATCTTGATCCTTTAGTGTTGCTGCAGAGTTGGATAAATGACGAACAATCTTTGTATAGCCAAATGATTCAAGGGTCGCAATCATTTCCTTAAAGCGGTTTCGTTGTAACTCATTTTGTTTTTCACTCGGCTCATCTGCTCGTGCAAAATGAGAGAAGATTCCCACGACATCAAGGTTAGAAACATGGTGGGCATCGATCCTTTCCCACTCATCTAAGAATCCGCCGCGAGTCATTCCGGTATCTACCTCTAAATGCACTCTTGGACGTAGTTCAGATTTGACCGCTCCTATTTCTTCAAGTGCAATAATTGAAGATGCAGCTAATTCAATTTGGTTTTCGACAGCTAACTTAAAATCAGATCCTGGTGGAACTAACCAGGCAAGAATCGGTGCCGAAATTCCTGCCTCACGCAAAGTGATTGCTTCCTCAAGAAGTGCAACTCCCAATGAGGTTGCACCAGCATCTAGCGCAGCCTGAGCTACTGGAACTAATCCATGACCATAGGCATCTGCCTTTACGACAGCCATTACAGGGGTTCCTGACATGCTTTTTAGATGCTGAATATTTGATGCGATGTGCTGTAAATCGATGCGTGCTTGAGCTCTCATTGGTTGCGCTCAACAATCACCATTGCAGAAGCAATCCCAGCATCATGTGAAAGAGAGAGATGAACATCTGCCCCATCAATCAAATCAGCTACTTCACCACGAAACAAAAAGACCGGCTTTCCGCTTTCAAGGTTTAAGACCTCAGCCTCATGCCATGACAACCCCTTGCCGGCGTTGAGCGCTTTAGCTAGCGCCTCCTTTGCTGCAAACCGTGCCGCCAAAGATGCGATTGGCTTACCTCGCTCCGCCTCTGTAAAGAGTTTTTGGCTCAAACCCGGAGTTCTCTCGAGGGAGGCCTTAAAACGATCGATGTCTACAACATCAATTCCGATTCCATCGATCATTGAGAAAGTCTAGTGCAACTGGCTTTTTGAAGGAACATACCTATCGACGGCAATTACCGCTACCAGTAATGCGCTTCCAATAAACAAGCCACCTAAAAGATCACTAAACCAATGGGTGTGACGGATCAGCGAAACGGTACAAACGGTCAGACTAATCAGTACAACTCCAGCGCTGGCTACTCGTCCTTGGTACCGATCTACCTTTGCATACCGGTAAATCAAATATGCCAAGATTCCCCACGACAAGACGGCGTTAGATGCATGCCCACTTGGGTATGACATTCCGCCAGCATGTAAGAGATCAAAACCATCCCGCGGCTTTGTGCGTCCTAGTAATAATTTAGATGTACCGACCGTTAAGTTCAAAAGCAGTAGTGAAAGAACCGCTAAATTAAGTGGACGCCAAGTTTTAAACTTATAAGCAATAAATCCAGCAGCAATCAGGAGAACCGTTGCCGTAACACCTCGAAGCCCTAGATCATCTAAACGCCTGAGAATAAACCCTGCTAATCCCTCAAATTGAGGTTTTGGTTGACTATTAATCTCTTTGTCATATGAAACTAATGGGCCATTTGTTAAAACCTGTTGGGTGACCACTAAGAATCCACAAAAAAGGAGAAGCGACCAGCGAAGTGCTCTGTCCATCTGGCGTCGACGGTATTGTTCTAATTTCTGCATCATTCAACCGTTACAGATTTTGCCAAATTTCTTGGTTGATCAACATCATTGCCGCGAACTACCGCCATCTCGTATGCAAATACCTGCAAAGGTACGGTGGCTAGAACGGGCTGAAACAGAGCGGGAGCAATAGGAATACGGATAATGTGTTCTGCGCCTTCAACATGTGCGCCTTCTTCAGCGATCACAATGACGCGGGCACCGCGGGCCTTTACCTCTTGAATATTGCTCAACATCTTTTCATCCAAAGCGTGTTCATGTCCTGCAGGCAAGATTGCAATTACAGGAGTTCCCTGGTCAATAAGTGCAATCGGGCCATGCTTGAGCTCTCCCCCAGCAAAACCTTCTGCATGGATATAGGCAAGCTCTTTAAGTTTAAGTGCACCTTCCAGCGCAACTGGATAACCAATATTTCTGCCTAAGAATAAAACTGTGTTGTTGTGCGCAAAGGTACGAGTCAACTCACGTAGTGGTTCAACTGTTTCAAGAATCTGTTCAATCTTTCCAGGAAGTTCTAGCAGCTCCTTGTAAAGATCTCGTACCTCTGAATCCTTTAAGGAGCCATTAACCTGGCCTAGATGCAAACCAATCAAATAGACAGCGATGATCTGTGTCAGAAGCGCTTTGGTAGAGGCCACCGCAATCTCGGGCCCTGCATGGGTATACAAAACCGCATCTGATTCACGGGGAATAGTTGAACTATTTGTATTGCAGATTGCTAAGACCCTTCCACCAGCCGCCTTTGCATGACGTACAGCCATCAAGGTGTCCATCGTTTCACCAGATTGTGAAATCGCAATAATCAAGGTGCTGGGATCAATAATTGGGTCGCGGTATCTAAACTCGCTAGCTATCTCAACATCCACCGGAATCTTGGCCCACTTTTCAATCGCATACTTTGCAACCATACCTGCGTGATAAGCGGTACCGCATGCGATAACAGTGATCTTTTTTAGTGAGCGAATCTCTTCTGCGCTCATGTGAAGTTCATCCAGCACAATCTGATTGTTATCACTTAAGCGCCCAATCAAGGTATCTGCTACCGCTTTTGGCTGTTCAAAGATCTCTTTCAACATGAAATGTGCAAAGCCACCCTTTTGCGCAGCGCTGGCATCCCATGAAATCTCATATCGCTTTGGGGTTACTGGTTTGCCATCAAGGTCAGTGATCTCTACCGATGTAGGTGTCATTGTGACAACCTCATCCTGGCCAAGTTCAACAGCCTGCTTTGTGTACTCGATAAAGGCGGCAACATCAGAGGCCATGAAGTTTTCACCATCACCCAAACCAACAACGAGTGGAGAGTTTCTGCGTACTCCGACAATTACATCGGGTGTATCGGCGTGAATAGCAAGCAGGGTGAAGGATCCGCGTAAGGCCTTTACCGCATCTCGCATCGCTGCTGTTAAATCCCCGTTGTGCTCTTTACGCAAATCACTGAGCAGGTGAGCAACTGATTCTGTATCTGTTTCAGAGGAAAATTTATGACCCTTGGCTTCCAGTTGTGAGCGAAGCTCGGTGTAGTTTTCAATAATTCCATTATGGATAACTGCAAGCTTTCCATCATTGTCAACATGAGGATGTGCATTTCCATCGGTTGGTCCACCATGAGTAGCCCACCGTGTGTGGCCAATTCCTGAATGAACATTAGGAAGAGATGCATCTAGTGCGTTCTCTAAATTTGAAAGCTTTCCAGCTTTCTTTTCAATAAATAGCTTGCCTGGTGTACCAAGAGCGATTCCGGCCGAGTCATAACCGCGGTACTCAAGACGCCGCAGCCCTTCAATTAAAGGATGTGAGGCAGATTGTGGCCCTGTGTAACCCACAATTCCGCACATATCAATTACTCCAGTTCGTTTTTAACTGTATTTGCAAGGTGCTGAGCAACTTCTTGCGCAAGGCTATCACTGGCGGCTTCAACCATGACTCTTACCAGCGGCTCAGTTCCTGATGCACGCAATAAAACACGTCCTGAATCACCAAGGCGATCCTCAGCTGATTTCACCGCTGCTGCAATAACCAAATTTCCGGGCAATTTATCTTTGGCAACATCTTTTACATTGATCAAAACCTGAGGAAAGCGAACCATGGTTGCAGCAAGCTCCTGCAGAGTCTTACCTGTGCGCACTATCTCCTGCATTAATTGCAGAGCGGTTAACAATCCATCACCAGTGTTGGCTAGTTGGCGCATGATTACGTGGCCTGATTGTTCGCCGCCTAGCGAATAATCATTGGCAATCATATTTTCAAGAACGTAACGATCACCAACAGGAGTTGTAACAACATTGATGCCAGCATCCTTCATCGCATGCATAAATCCAAGGTTGCTCATAACTGTTCCGACAACGGTGTCAGATTTTAAAACTCCTCGAGCCTTAAACCCACGAGCCAAGATGGTAAGAATGTGATCGCCATCGATCTCATTACCTGCAGCATCAATTGCTAAGCAACGATCCGCATCGCCATCATGAGCGATACCAAGATCTGCACCCTCCTCGAGAACCGCTGAACGAAGTTGATGCAGATGGGTTGATCCGCAATCATCATTGATATTCCAACCATCTGGTTGATTAAAGATTGCAACAACTTCGGCACCTGCTCGTCGATATACCTCGGGTGCAAGGTATGAAGATGCACCATTGGCGCAATCGACAACAATCTTGAGACCCTTCAAAGGTGTTTCAACTGATGCCAGCAGGTGCTTTAAATACTTTTCCGTTACAGCCTCATCCTGAATGGTTCGGCCAACATTGCGACCCGTTGGACGCTCCCAATCTTCGCCCATGCGAGCTTCGATTCGGGCTTCGATCGCATCATCTAACTTGCCACCACCACGTGCGAACAACTTAATTCCATTGTCAGGCATTGGATTATGAGAAGCCGAGATCATCACACCAAGATCACACTTTAACTCTGCAACTAGGTGTGCAATTGCAGGGGTTGGAAGTACTCCAACTCGATAAACATTGATTCCGGCGCTGGTTAACCCAGCAACGACAGCCGCCTCTAGGAACTCGCCAGATGCGCGTGAATCCTGGCCGACAATCGCAGTTGGCTGGTGGTCTTTATTTGATGAGCTTTCTACCAATATATGCGCAGCAGCGACAGAGACATCTAATGCGAGTTCTGCGGTGAGATCACGATTGGCTAAGCCACGGATTCCATCGGTGCCAAAAAGCGCCAATTGAACTCCTTTGATAAAAGTGAATTAACGCTTTGAGTATTGAGAACGCTTACGAGCCTTCTTAAGACCGTACTTCTTGCGCTCAAT
>CAMDCL010000022.1 GCA_945890205.1 Bifidobacterium breve
AGCTACCCGTGAAGTTAGCGAGTTCAAATCCCTAGAGCCTGGCAAGGTCTCTATCTATGTCTGCGGTGCAACTGTGCAAGCCGCCCCACATATTGGCCATGTTCGAAGCGGTGTTAACTTTGATATTTTGCGCCGCTGGTTAATCAAAAGTGGTTATGACGTTACCTTTATTCGTAACGTCACCGATATTGATGACAAGATTTTGCATAAAGCGGTGCATGAAGAGATGCCATGGTGGGCGCTGGCAATGAAGTACGAGCGCATCTTTACTGAAGCCTACGCAGCGCTGAATGTAATGCCGCCGACTTACGAGCCACGTGCCACCGGCCACATCACTCAGATGGTTGATCTGATGCAAACCCTGATCGAAAATGGCGCCGCATATGCGCCAGGCAATGGCGATGTGTACCTTGAGGTTCGCAAGTTAAAGCGTTACCTAACCTTGTCTCGTCAACACTTAGATGATTTACAACCAGCTCTAGATGCAGATGAAACCTACAAAAAAGATCTACGTGACTTTGCTTTATGGAAGGCTGCCAAGCCCGGAGATCCTTCATGGCCAACACCGTGGGGTCCAGGACGTCCGGGCTGGCACCTAGAATGTTCTGCAATGGCGCATGCTTATTTAGGTGAAAGCTTTGATATTCATGGTGGCGGATTAGATTTAGTCTTCCCGCATCATGAAAATGAGATCGCACAATCAGAGGCTGCAGGTTTTGGATTTGCACAGCGTTGGTTGCACAACGCATGGGTAACACAGTCCGGTGAAAAGATGTCAAAATCCTTAGGTAATACCTTGCAGGTGCAGGAGATCTTAAAGATTGTCCGTGAAGTTGAACTTCGCTGGTACTTGGGCAGCGCGCACTATCGTTCGATGCTCGAATACTCACCAGAGGCGTTGCAAGAGGCGGCAACAAACTTTCGCCGGATTGAAAGCTTCTTAAATCGCGCAACCGAGGTTTTAGGTGTGCAACCAACACCAACCTTGAGCGATGCATTTATCGCTGCGATGAATGATGATCTAGCTGTTCCTACAGCGCTTGCAACTATTAGTGAAAATCTGCGCCTTGGAAATCAAGCGATTACAGATAATGACACCGCAGCAATTTCTTCAAATGCTAATGAGATTCGTGGTGCACTTGAAGTGCTGGGTTGTGATCCATTTGATGCCGCTTTTGCTTCATCATCAGGGTCAGATCTATCACAGGCTCTGGATGGCACCATTAAATTGGCGTTGGCAGAGCGTGCAGCTGCCCGTGAGCGCAAGGATTTTGCTGCATCAGATGCCATCCGTGATGGCTTGGTCGCTTTAGGAATTACAATTGAGGACACCCCTCAAGGACCTCGCTGGTCTATTAATTAATTACTGAAACGAGATCTGACCATGGCTGGCAATTCATCCCGAAAAGGCGCTATCCGCCAATCAAAAAAGGGGCCATCTGCCGGTACTGGTGGAAACAATAAGCGTCGTCTTGAAGGAAAGGGTCCAACTCCAAAGGCGGAAGACCGTCCCTATCACGCAGCTGCAAAACGTAAGAAGGCTGCTGAAAAGAAGGAAGTTCGTTCACCAAGAATGCCAAAGGGTGATCGTCCACGTGGCGAAATCGTTGCAGGACGTAACGCGGTTCTAGAAGCCTTGCGTGAAAGTGTTCCAGCAACAGAGTTATTAGTTGCACGTAGTATCGATGTGGATGATCGTGTTGCTGAAAGTTTAAAGTTGGCGCTGCACCTGGGTCTGCCAATTCGCGAAGCACACCGTGCCGAGGTTGAAGGTATTTCACCTAACAGCCAAGGAATTATTCTTGCGATTAAGCCTTTTCAGTACTCAAGTTTTGAAGAGATCATGGAACGTGCTAAGCATCCATCATTAATTGTGGCGCTAGATGGTGTGACAGATCCACGTAACCTTGGTGCGATCATTCGTTCCGCTGCAGCCTTTGGTGCCGCAGGTGTAATTATGACGGAACGTCGCGCTGCAACGATGACAACATCTGCTTGGAAATCCTCTGCAGGTGCGGCAGCACGTTTGCCGATCGCACAGGTTACAAACCTGGCTCGCACAATTGATGCAGCCAAAAAAGCTGGCATGTTTGTGGTTGGCCTTGATGGAGAGTCTGATGAGATGATCAGCGAGATGAAGGTAGCAACCGAGCCTTTGATGGTGATCGTTGGGTCTGAAGGTAAGGGTCTTGCACGATTGACCAAGGAGAAATGCGATCTTGTTATCTCAATTCCAATCAGCGCTTCAACTGAATCTCTCAATGCAAGTGTTGCAACCTCGATTGCGCTGTTTCATATAGATCAACAGCGCCGCGCTAAGTAGGTAAAAGCCTTGATATACAACCGTTTTATCGCTATTGGTGACTCATTCACCGAAGGCATGTGTGATGAGAAAAGATATGGCCAGTACCGCGGCTGGGCAGATCGTGTCGCCGATGTTATGGCCCAGGCCCAACCTGGTTTTCAATATGCAAACCTTTCAATCCGCGGAAAGTTGCTCAAGCAGGTTGTCGATGAGCAGTTAGATGCTGCCATTGCTCAAGTGGTAGATAAGACAACGCTTGTTTCATTTCACGCAGGTGCTAATGATGTTATCCGCCCTAAGTACAACCCCAATGTAATTTTGCCCTTATACGCCGAAGCCGCCCGCAAAGTAGCTGCATCGGGTGCCACAGTTATGTTATTTACAGTCCTTGAAGACAGCGGCAGCGAAGGCCGCTTGGCGGAAAGTTGGAAGGCACGCTTTAAAGATTTCAATGAAAATGTTCGCGCAGTTGCGGACGAGATCGGTGCAATCTTGTGTGATGCCAATGAAGAGAAAGCCTTTAAGGATCCACGCTTTTTGGCCTTTGATCGTTTGCACTTAAATCCAATGGGACATGATCGTGTTGCACAAGCGGTGCTTGAAACAATTGAACTTCCACATGATCCTTCCTGGCGCAGGCCGTTAGCACCTGCAGAGCCAACACATAAGTTGATAAAGGTTGCCGTTACCGCTGTGTGGTTTGCAACCTTTGCACTGCCATGGATGTGGCGACGTGCGCGTGGAAAATCATCGGGTGATGGTCGTACCTGTAAATACCCAGTTGCAATTAACTGGCCGCTAACTCACTTAGATTGAGGTAACGGTCCACTCCCAGGTGTGGATACCCGTTTTAATGAGGTACTTATCTAAGGTATCTGGACCACATGATGCGGTACCAACTCCACGGTGTGCGGCATCGATATGAACCACAGTGTTTCCGCATGGTTGTACCTCTACATCATGGGTGGCATCGGCTAACTCTTCAGCTCTGTTAGGCGTTACCGATACCTGTGCAGGCTTGCCCATCACAAAACGAAGACCGCTTCCTTGAGCATTTACAACCTCAAACCAACGAACCGCTGTGTGTCCACCATTTTCTTGGGGGCGAACATATGGAATGTACTGAGCGGCAACGGTTGAAACATAACGACCAATACCTCCGATCTTGCGATCTGGATATGTTTCATGAGCTCCGGTTCCAAAGTACAACAGCTCACTTAATGAGCCATCTAGCTCAAAGACAGTTCCCACACGTGCTAGATCATCAAAGGCTTTGGGAACAGTTACAGACTCTTTAACATGAAATCCACCAACAACTGGTGTGATCAACTGAGTGTGCTTGAAGTTAACACCCGTACTTGTCTGCCAAGTATTGGTGACCTTGATCGATGTTGGAGATTGCTGAACTAAACAATCGGTGCGTGATATTTCTCGAACACCGTAACGCTCCCACTTGGTTGCGATATGGCCAATACGATCATTGTCCGTTGGTGCCCGCCACAATGAAACCGATGGTGCAACAACTCCGTATGGCAAAATGATTTGTCCATGTTCATCGACAACATCACCTAGCTCCTTTACCTTCTTGGCAGGTGCTAACGCCTGTGAAGGAAGAGCGATCTGGCTCCAGCCAACCTCTGACATTGGTAGCGCCCACGGAGTACTTGCAACATTAACCAATGAGAAGTTAATGAAGCGTTCTCCACGAGCTGTTCCCTTAGCTAACTTCTTTGAACTGACCTTAAAGTTTGCAAACTTGCGCGGTGCAACCTTAGGAAGCTTTACAACGCCACTATCTAGAATCTCACCATCACAGGTGATGTTCCATTGCAGTTGGTATTCGCCAAGATCTTTAAAGAAGTGCTTGTTAAATACCTTAAATTGCCCGTTTGTAGCTTTGACCGCTGTGATCACAACAGGTGCGGCAAGTGCCTTAAACTCATGCATTGCAGGCTTTGCGGTGCGATCTGGAAAGACCATTCCATCACAGCAGAAATTGCCATCATGCTTTTCCTCGCCGTAATCGCCACCATATGCGTTGCGCTTGGTGCCATCTGCCAGCGTTTGAACAGGGCCGTGATCCCACATCTCCCAGATAAATCCACCTTGCAACCCACGGGTTGCTTCAATTACCTCCCAATACTCTGCCAAGGTTCCGTTGCTATTACCCATTGCATGCGAGTACTCGCACATAATTAATGGACGGTCTGCTTTGGAAGATTTTGCATACTCCTTGATCGCGTTGATCGATGGATACATCGGTGCGATCACATCTGTCAGTGAATGACTTCCCATCCAGTTTCCTCGGATTCCGCCTTCGTAATGCAGTGGACGTGATGGATCAAAGCTACGTGCAAATGCCGCCGCTGCCTCATGGTTGCTTCCGGCACCAGATTCATTTCCAAGTGACCACATAACAACTGATGGATGATGGATATCGCGCTGAACCATTCGGCCAATACGATCAACAAATGCTGTTAAGTATTTTGTGTCATCACAAATTGATGAGATAAATGCATGTGACTCGATATTTGCTTCACCGATTACATAGAAACCTAATTCATCGCAAAGATCTAAGAAAGCTGCATCATTTGGATAATGGGATGTGCGCACCGCGTTAAAGTTCCAACGCTTAAGTTCGAGCAAATCCTGGCGCATGTCATCGCGGGTAAGGGCGCGACCTGTAAATCTGTTGAAGTCGTGACGGTTGATTCCGTAAAAAATAATTGGTTGGCCGTTAACTAAAAAGTCCTGGCCCTTAATAACAATGGAACGGAAACCAATACGCTGCTGCGAAACCTCAATAACAACGCCGCTTGGATCAAGTAATTCAATGTGCAGGGTATAGAGATTCGGAGCCTCAGCAGACCAAGGATTTATCTTGGGAATTCGTGTGTTTAGGTGCACCTTGCCGTGTGGCCAAGGCTCATTTTCCATGATGGCAGCCTTTGCATCAGCAGGAAGATTTCCATGCCAATACTTACCGTGGAAGTAATCATCGCTGCGCTTCTTCAGATTGGCATCACGTTCAGTCCACTTAGGTGAGGTGAAGTTCTTAATAGTCTTTTCAAGGTTTGCACTTTTCACCTTAGGAAGTTCTGTAATCGATGCGCGAAGTGTGTAACCATCGGTAGACAGGTTATCCAGCGCACCTAAATCAGCTTCAATCGACAAAGTTCCAGTTGTGCTATCTTTTTCAAGACCGGAGACTGATTTGAATCGCTCAATAAAAACCTTATTAGTTGCATACAACTTTACCGAACGTGTAATTCCACCATGCCACCATTGGTCTTGGTCCTCAATAAAGGTTGCATCAGACCACTTGGTGACATCGATTCGTACAACGTTATTGCCGCTCTTTACAAACTGTGTAACATCAAATTCGGCAGCAAGACGTGAATCCTTGGTCATACCAACTTCAACACCGTTGATATAAATCAAAGCAACTGATTCATATCCACCTAGTTGCAGAACTACACGCTTACCTGACCAGCTCTTTGGTAAATCAAAATCTCTTTCATACACACCGGTCGGATTTTCCTCTGGAACGAAAGGAGGCTGTTCTGCAAAAGGCATTTGAGTGTTTGTATAAATTGGCTTATCGAAAAATACATCAGATGGTTCCTGCATCGTCCACAATCCTGGAACTGGAATTGATGCCCAGCGCTTGCCTAACTTTTCAGTTGGCTTATGTAACAACTGGAAACGCCAGGTCCCGTCCAAAGAGATCTGCTCAAAGTGCTCAATATTAAGCATCGGCAAACGGTTAACAGAGGTGGTCTCGGGGCTCATCCAATAGTTGTTAATCACGAGGCGAATCCTCTCAGGAATTTACCTGGTATACCTCCAGTTTGAGCGTGGCCGGGTGGAGCGGTTTAGGCCAAGGCCTTGCTCTGATTACCTTTTGTTCACCCAGACAGGAGAGAATCTGACACATGAGCGTTGACCATCTAACGGATCGAGAGATCAGTTGGCTTTCATTTGATCAACGGGTCCTCGAGCTAGCCGAGGATGAAGCAACTCCATTGCTCGAGCGCTTGAGATTCCTTGCCATCTCATCTTCAAACCTTGATGAGTTTTTTATGGTTCGCGTTGCAACCCTGATGAGCAAGATTGAAAATGATGTGACCGCGCCTAATGTTGCGGGACACCGTCCTAAAGAGCTCTTAGCTTTAATCTCAACAAAGGTCAATGAGTTAGTAACTCGACAATCATCGGCTTTGCATCACAGCATTTTACCAACCTTAAAAAAGCAGGGTATCGAATTTGTCACCTGGCAGGATCTAGATGAAACAGAAAGTGCTTATGTTGCAAAGTTGTTTCAAGATCGAATCTTTCCAGTATTAACACCTCTTGCTGTCGATCCAACACATCCATTTCCATATATTTCAGGGTTATCACTTAACCTAGCGGTAATCGTTAAAAATCCCACTACCCATGAAGAGTTCTTTGCCCGCGTGAAGGTCCCTGAAGTTTTGCCACGTTTTATTGCTACTGCAAAAGTTGGGTCATCCCGATTTTTGCCACTTGAAGATCTCATCGCGATCCACTTACAAGAGTTGTTTCCAGGAATGATTATTGAAGATCACTACACATTCCGTGTGACCAGAAATCAAGATATTGAACTTGAGGATGAAGAGACTGAGGATTTATTGGTAACGCTTGAACAGGAGCTATTGCGTCGTCGCTTTGGTCCACCCGTGCGCCTTGAAATCGAGGCTGGGGTCGATCAGAAACTTGTACAACAGCTTGGTCAACAGCTGGGAATTGGTGAAGAGAATATCTTCCACATTCAAGCTCCACTTAATCTGACCTCACTCAACAAGATCGCCGATTTAGATTTCCCAGAGTTAAAGTTTGAGCCATTTAGATCTCGCACCGCAAAGGCCTTATCTGAGGTAGATACCGATGATTTAGATATGTTTTTCGCAGCGATTCGACAGGGTGAAATCCTGCTGCACCACCCTTACGAATCATTTACCTCATCAGTTGTTCACTTCCTTGAAAATGCTGCGCAGGATCCACAGGTATTGGCGATTAAGCAGACCTTGTATCGCACATCTGGTGATTCACCGATTATTGAAGCCCTGATTGAAGCCGCTGAAGCAGGCAAACAGGTTGTAGCGGTAGTTGAGATCCGAGCACGCTTTGATGAGCAGGCAAATGTGCGCTGGGCGCGAAAGTTAGAAGCTGCAGGGGTGCATGTTGTCTACGGCCTGATGGGGCTTAAAACACATGCCAAGCTCTCGCTTGTTGTACGAGATGAGCCGCAAGGTATTCGTCGTTACTGTCATATTGGTACCGGAAATTACAATCCAAAGACCGCTCGACTGTACGAGGATCTAGGAATTCTCAGCGCCGATCCAGAGTTAACCGAGGATTTAACTCGTCTATTCAATCAACTATCTGGCTTTGCACCACAGTCAACTTATTCACGGTTGTTGGTTGCTCCGCGAACACTGCGTTCGGGGTTGCTAGAAAAGATTGATCGCGAAATTGAGCATGCACGCAATGGTCGACCAGCTGGAATCCAATTTAAACTTAACTCAATCCTGGATGAAAGCTTTGTTGCAAAGTTATACGAAGCCTCACAAGCAGGTGTAAAGATCGAGTTACTGATCCGTGGAATCTGTGCGGTCCAACCTGGAATTAAGGGAGTATCAGAGAACATCACTGTGAAATCAATTCTCGGACGATTCCTAGAACACTCACGTATCTACCATTTCATTAATGGTGGCAAGAGTGAGTATTGGATAGGAAGTGCTGACTTGATGGGCAGAAACCTTGATCGTCGAGTAGAAAGCCTTGTGATGATCGCTCGAAAAGAGCATGAAATAAGGCTGCAATCACTGCTCGATCTGGGTCTTTCACAGGAGACATCATCGTGGCAACTGGATAAGACCACATGGACTCGTAGCGGTAAAAAAGGTTTAGTAGATGCACATGCCATTCTTGTTGATCACTATTCAAAGGATCGTTAAATGGATGTAATTCAGGCGGCAGGTGCGGTTTTATGGCGACGCTTGAGTGAGGATTTAATTCAGGTCGCATTGATCCACCGGCCACGATATGACGATTGGTCCTTTCCCAAAGGCAAGGTTGAACCCGGAGAAACTGAGATCGCTTGTGCCTTTAGAGAGGTTCAGGAAGAAACTGGATTTGAATCTGTCTTTGGCCCTGAACTATGCAAGGTTGAATACCCAGTTGGTGAGTTTACTAAGACGGTTCGCTATTGGTCTGCACAAGTAATTGGTGAATCTAAAGGTGCACATGACATCACTGAAATTGATCAGCTTATTTGGGTAACAATCGCTGATGCCTATGCAAAGCTTTCTCGACCAGGTGACAAAGAGGTTTTAAAAAACTTTGAAAAGTTTGGCGTGGATACAGTCCCATTAGTTCTTCTTCGTCATGGAAAGGCGATTGCACGTGAAGAATGGGAGGGTGATGATGGGGATCGTCCACTGGCGGTGCTAGGACAACAGCAAGCAAAGAGAATGCTTGCTACCTACCTACCATTTGGAATTACTGAAATTCATACATCAGATGCGGTTCGCTGTTATGAAACAGTTGTACCGATGGCCCGCTCACTGCAACTGGACACAATTTACTGGAGTCAATTAAGTGAGTATGCATTTGAAAAGGATAAGAAGGCGGCCATTAGTGTTGTTCAAGAGATCATTGAAAGTGAGGCTCGTGCACTTGTTTGTGGCCATAACCCAGTTCTGCCAGGGATGGTGGCCAGATTTATTGGTAAAAAGAGTTTTAAAGAGTTAGATCATGGATTAATGCCGGGTGAATCCTGGATTTTGCACCACCGAGATGGAGAAGTTATCGCTATCGACTGGATGCCCGCACCAGAAAACTAATCCTGCAGCCAATCCAAACGGCGCAGAACAATGCCTTCACGCAAGGCCCATGGGCAGATTTCAACCTCATCTACATCTAATCGATCCATAACAGCAAGTGCCACAATTGCGCCTGCAACTATTTGTTGCGCCCGGCTTGGCGAAACCCCTGGTAGCTCTAACCTAGATTTATTATTCATTGCAATTAACTTTGGAACCGCAGTTTCTAAAGATTTTTTCTCGAGAAACTTTGGATTATCTCCATACCAGTGCGCACAGATACGAGCTAGAGTTCTAAAGGTCTTGCTTGTCCCAACGAAATGATTTGCATCATGTGCCAGCAAATTACTGGGGATTGAACTTTTGAGCATCTCTTGAGCATGTTTTTCTAAAGCTTTTACATTTTTTGGGGTGTATGGATCATCACCCAAGAATTCTCGGGTAGAACGGGCAGCACCTAAAGGAAGTGAGAGAGTTGCTTCAGGTAGTTCGTTATCACCACTTGCAATCTCTAGTGATCCGCCACCGATATCTAAAACCAATAGTTTGCCTGCCGACCATCCAAGCCATCGTCGCACCGCTAAAAATGTCATCGACGCTTCATCATCGCCATCTAGGACCTGCAGATCGATCTCGAATTTTTTATTGATATCAGCGATTATTTGTGCACCATTTTTTGCTTCGCGTAGCGCAGAGGTTGCAAATGCTAAGATCTCATCAGTTTCATTCTCATGTGCATGTTTGACCGCTTCTGATACTGCGCTATTGAGCAGCGCTACTCCGGTTTGCGAGATCGCACCATCTGCGTTCAAATACTCGGTTAGCCGAAGTTCTACTTTGTAATTGGTTGCTGGGGTAGGCCGTGCCCCAGGATGTGCATCCATCACCTGAAGGTGGATGGTGTTTGAGCCCACATCGAGAACCCCTAATCGCATGTGGTCAACCTATCGGTGAGCGAGCCGTATCTAATGGATTTTAAGATTTGGCCCAACACTGCCATAATTACGGCTGCTGTATTCGGGGCGACTCGAAGAGCAGGCCTCTCTAGCTCAGTGGTAGAGCAGCGCACTTGTAATGCGCAGGTCGTCAGTTCAATCCTGACGGGGGGCTCCAGTTCTACCTTTCGACGAGAGGAGTAGAGATGAACAACAACTCTTTTCCTCATGATGCATTCTCTAAAGAACTTGCAGCCAATGATGAGTACATCAAATCCTTTAAATACTCAGGCCTTACAGGTGTTGCCCAAAAGGGGCTAGCGATTGTGACCTGCATGGATTCACGTATCAACCCCTTGTCCATCATGGGGATGAAATCGGGAGATGCAAAGATTTTACGTAACGCTGGTGCGCGGGTCACCGAGGATGTGCTCAGAACTTTAGTCCTTGCAACATATTTGCTGGGTGTTAAGAAGATTCTTGTCATGCCACATACAAACTGCCGAATGGCATCTGCTGAAGAAGCAGATATTCATGAGCATATTCAAAAAGAGTTTGGTGTTGATACCCGAAGCCTCGAGTTTAGAACTGCAAAGGATCAGGAAAAAGCACTTGCAATGGATGTCAGCAGAATTCGCGCATTCCCATTCTTAAACAAGGATGTTGTTGTAGGTGGAGCAATTTACGATGTTACGACAGGAAAAATTACTCCGGTTGAATGCTAATCGGATTTACTCTGCGGTTTGGCACCATCGTTACTGGATAGGTTAAATCCTCTAAAAACTGCATCATTAATGCGATGAATAGCTCTGGTTTTTCCTTTACCAATGCGTGTGAAGTTCCAGGAAGTACCGCAAGTTGACCCAAAGGCAAAGCCTCATACAACTCTTGTGTGTGCTTCAAGGTGACCATGTCATCATCACCTGAAACAACAAGTACTGGGCACTGAATCTGTGACAACTGTATCTTTGAAATATCAGGCTCTGTCTCCCAAATTTTGAACATCCGCACAACCTTTTCTAGCAAGGTGTGTGGCGCATCCGGAGAAACCAGTGTGTACTCAGCTAAATCTTCTTCAGATACTGAAGGTTCACCCATCTCATAATCAACACCTGAGTAATGGAAATTTCCGCCGATGGAGATGACTGATTTAACTAAATCTGGGCGTTGGATAGCAACCAGCAAAGCGATCACCGCACCATCTGAGTACCCCACTAAATGAGCAGGCTCTTTTACAACTGTTTCTAAATAGGCGATCGCCTCGTGTGTTTGGAAGGCAAAGTGCAAGCTTCCGGGCCGATCAGCGGTAAAGCCATGCGCGGTGCGATCGTAAGCAAAGACATGGAAATCATCTTCAAGTGCAGGAACTAATAAGTAATCCCAGCTAGATGTCTTACTTAAACCACCATGGAGCAGAACAATAGCTTCGCCATCGTTATCCCATTCATAACAGTAGAGATCATGACCATCGACCTTTAAGTATTCAGGCATTACACCGAATCCATAATGTGTCGATTACCGCGATCAAATGTTAAGTAGTTATAGGTCCAGTCCGCCATGGTGCCGATCTTGTTGCGTCCACCCAATAGGTAAAACAGGTGTAGCCACAACCAGGCATACCAGGCTGGAATTCCAGTCATTCGAAGACCTTTGACTTCAACGATCGCCTTGTGACGACCGATTGTTGCCATAGAACCCTTATCGATGTACTTGAAAGGCTTTAAATCCGCACCTAAAGCAAGGCTCTTGATCTGCTTTGCAACATGTCGGCCCTGTTGCATTGCAACGGGTGCAACCATCGGCAACATTCGACCATTTTCTCCGATAAAACCTGCAATATCACCGATTGCAAAGATGTGAGGATAGTTCTTAACCTGCAAGGTATTTTCGACATCGATGCGTGTATTAACCAAAGGCAAATTTAATATCGCACCTGTTGGCTCTCCCTTGACGCCAGCGGCCCAAATTGTTACCTCAGATGGGATCTTGCTGCCATCACTTACTTCAATGCTGCGGGGCTTGATCTCTTTAACCGCGGTGTTTAAGTGCACCGTCACACCAAGTTTTTCCAGATCTTTCTTGCCGTGCGCAGAAAGCCTTTCAGAAAACATCGGCAAGATGCGAGGGCCTGCTTCAATTAAATTAATTTTGATATGTGCTGCTGCATGTCGTTGATCATGCTTGAGCGGCCCACGAACTAGTTCTGCGAAGGCTCCAGCCATTTCAACTCCAGTTGGTCCGCCACCAACTACTGAAATTGAAAATATCGTCTCATCTTCAAAACGGCACAGATCCTCAAATCGTCGCAAAACTTCGGCGCGAATCGCTAACGCTTCATGAACACTCTTCATACCCAAGGCGTGTTCGGTGACCCCGGGGATACCAAAGTCAGCTGTTGCTGACCCCAGAGCCACAACTAGATAATCAAATTCTAAAATTTCACTGCTATCTAACTTCACATTTTTATTTTTGTGATCAACAGAGATTGGAGATCCCATTCGAAATTGAATTCCAGTTTTGCGTAATGCGCCACGAATCGGGTGGGCCACATGATCTGCCGCCAATCCTGCGGTAGACACCTGATACAGCAAGGGCAAAAATGTTTGGAAGTTGTGGCGATCAACCACAGTGACCTGGGCAAAATCCGCCATTTTGCGGGCTGCGGTTAATCCGCCAAAGCCGGCACCCAAAATTACTACGCGAGGTTTTTGGAGTGTCTTTTGCATGGGATAAGTCTATTCTTGCCAGCATGAACCCGCATAATGAAGATCGCAAGTACCTGGTCACAGGGGCCTCTGGATACGTCGGTGGACGTTTAGTCCGTGCATTTATCGATGACAAAGAAGATGTTCGAATTTTGGTACGTGATAAGAACAAGATTATGGGCCAGCCATGGGCGCAACAAGTTGATATTTGTGAGGGAAGTGCAGAGAACTTCATCGACTTACAAAGAGCGCTTGAAGGTGTTCATACAGCTTTTTACCTCCTACATTCGATCAATTTAGGTCCACACTTTGATGAGATCGAAAGTGAGATGGCCCGCAACTTTGCAAAAGCTGCCCAAGAAGCAGGGGTTTCGCAGATTATTTACTTGGGCGGAATTGCCAATGATAAAAATATTAGTAAGCACCTTGCATCCCGTGAGATGACAGGTAAATCACTAGCGACAACATCTGTTGCTGTTTTAGAGCTTCGTGCAGGAATCATTATTGGATCAGGCTCTGCCAGTTTTGAGATGTTGCGTCACCTAACCCACCGCTTGCCAGTTATGACAACACCCAAGTGGGTTATGAATAAGACCCATCCAATCGCAATCCGTGATGTTTTGTACTATCTCAAGGCGGCTGCACATTTAGATCAGCCGGTAAATAAGGTCTTTGATATTGGCGGTCCCGAGGTCTTGTCATACGCCGACATGATGCAAAAGTTTGCCAAGTTATCTGGATTAAAGAAGCGTTGGATTATTAGGGTTCCAGTCTTGACCCCTGGTTTATCGAGTTTGTGGATTGGTCTAGTAACACCTGTGCCAACCGCACTTGCACGACCACTAGTTGGTTCACTCATCAGCGAAGTTGTGGCAGATCCTGCAAAGAGTATTGATGCACTTATTCCAAAGCCTACTGAAGGTTTAATCGATGTAGAAAATGCAATCCAGTTAGCACTTTCTAAGATCACTACCCATAACGTTGAAACACGGTGGTCCGATGCGACTATGCCAACTGCGCCTTGGCAAAAGGCGCAGGGAGATCCTGATTGGGCGGGTGAAATGACGCTGCGCGATCGACGTGAACGTATTACAGATGTTTCTGAAGAAAAGGTATGGCGTCAGGTAGAGCGCATCGGCGGAGAAAATGGTTGGTTTGGTTCAGATTTATTGTGGTGGGCACGTGGCGTACTGGATCGTTTCTTAGTAGGTGGAGTTGGTCTACGTCGTGGTCGTCGTGATCCTGATTTCTTACGCGTTGGCGAGAGTTTAGATTTTTGGCGGGTAGAAGAACTAGAACCAGGTCGCAGATTAAAGCTGTACGCCGAAATGGTGCTGCCAGGAAAGGCGTGGCTGGAATTTACAGTCACACGTGAGTATGGCAAGACCAAGATTGTTCAGGAGGCAACATTTGTTCCACGCGGATTAGGTGGTCAGTTGTATTGGTATGCGGTCTCACCATTTCACTTATTTGTTTTCCCAACAATGCTTAGAAATATTGTGAAGAAAGCAAAGAAGGATGCATGAGTTCACACCTGAAGTAGAGGCGCTTGCCGCTGAAATTTTGCGGTACAGCCTTGAACGTTTAAAGGATGATCCACCCCTAGATGGTCCCCGTTCTGCCGAAGATCTCTTTAATGAGGTCGGAAACACCATCACCGCAAAGGGTTTAGGTGGCCATGAAGCACTTGAGGTGTTTACAAATGTTTTAGCAAAGGCCTGTATCTCAACTGATCATCCCCGCAACTTAGCTTTCATTCCATCCGCGCCCAGCGAGTATGCAAACCTATTTGATTTAGTTGTTGGAGCAAGTGCTTTGTATGGTGGCTCTTGGCAAGAAGGTGCTGGGGCGGTCTTTGCCGAAAACCAAGCGATTCAATGGCTGATTGATTTAGCTGGGCTACCAACAACAGCTGGTGGTGTATTTGTACAGGGCGGAACTATCGGAAATCTTTCAGCCTTAGTTGTTGCTCGCGCAGAGGCTCGCAAAAAACACACATCTGCAGGACGGTGGGTAATTGCCTGCAGCGCAGAGGCACACTCATCTATTGCATCAGCGGCCAACGTTATGGATGTAGATATTCTCAAAGTTCCAGTTGATTCCAAAGGTAAATTGCAGGGCGCAGCTGTTGCAGAAGCTATTGATCATTTACATGCAACCACTAATAACCGCGTCTTTGCTGTTGTTGCTACATCTGGAACAACAAACTTAGGAATTATCGATGACTTAAAGGGGTTAAGCAAAGCCGCTAAAGATCGGGATATTTGGTTCCATGTTGATGGTGCTTACGGATTAGCGGCCTTGTGTGCCCCATCTGTTCGATCAGATTTTGATGGTATTGAAAAAGCTGATTCATTTATCGTCGATCCACATAAATGGCTGTTTGCACCTTACGATGCTTGTGCACTTGTGTATCGCGACCCTGCATTAGCTAAAGAGACGCATTCGCAGCACGCTTCATACCTAGATACATTGAAAGATGATCAATGGTCTCCATCTGATTATGCAATTAACTTAACCCGCAGAACTCGTGGCTTACCATTTTGGTTCTCTCTTGCCGCTAACGGAACAGATGCGTACACAGAGGCGATGGAGCAAACCTTGACAGTTGCAAAAGAGGCAGCTGAATTAGTTCGCAAACACCCGAACTTAGATTTACTGTGCGAACCAGAGCTTTCAATCGTTGCATTTACTCGCAAGGGTTGGGCAGCTGCTGATTATCAAAAGTGGAGTGATCAACTTCTTGAAGATCAGGTTGGCTTTATTCCGCCCTCATCCCACAATGGCCAAGCTATTGTGCGATTTGCAATCGTTAATCCATGGACCAAAATTACTGATATTCAAATGATTTTGGACAGGCTATAAATCACATCTGCTAAGTTCCCACACATTTGGCTATCTCTGACCTAAGATTTACCCCATGTCCGCACAAGAAGAGTCAGCGATCAATGCTGGCCTGAGCGACCTTGAAGTTCGGATCCTGGATTTTGAAGGCAATTGGTGGCGCTACGCCGGTGCCAAAGAGGCTGCAATTAAAGAGCTATTTGATGTAACCGCACCTCGTTACTACCAACTATTAAATGATCTGATCGACCGCGATGACGCCCTAGCCGCCTCACCAATGCTAGTTAAGCGTCTTCGCCGCCTCCGTGAGGCCCGCATGGCCACACGTATAGCCCGCTAGACCCTGCCCCCTCGTTTTGCGCCTCGGAAATAAAGGCTCTAGATTTGGCGTTAGCACTCTCGGGGTGCGAGTGATAAAGCCCCCCGCCAAATGAAATACGAGCACAAGGAGCACAACTCATGGCAAAGCAGATTGCCTTTAATGAAGAAGCACGTCGCGGTTTAGAGCGCGGCATGAATATCTTGGCCGATGCGGTCAAGGTAACCCTTGGACCTCGCGGACGTAACGTCGTTCTCGAGAAGAAATGGGGCGCCCCAACAATTACCAATGATGGCGTTTCCATTGCAAAAGAGATTGAACTTGATGATCCATGGGAAAAGATCGGCGCTGAACTGGTCAAAGAGGTAGCAAAGAAGACTGATGATGTTGCCGGTGACGGAACAACAACTGCAACTGTTCTAGCTCAAGCACTAGTACGTGAAGGTCTACGTAACGTTGCAGCCGGATCAAACCCAATGGCGCTAAAGCGCGGAATTGAAAAGGCTGTCGCTGAAATCGTTGCTGAGCTTCTCTCAATGGCTAAGGCTGTTGACTCAAAGGAGCAGATCGCAGCGACCGCATCTATCTCTGCAGCGGATGCAACTATCGGCGAGATGATCGCTGAGGCGATGGACAAGGTTGGAAAAGAGGGCGTAATCACCGTTGAAGAGTCAAATACATTTGGTCTAGAGCTAGAGCTCACCGAAGGTATGCGCTTTGATAAGGGTTACATCTCTCCATACTTTGTAACCGATCAGGATCGTATGGAAGTGGTTCTTGAAGATGCATATGTGTTGATCGCTAACTCAAAGATTGCAAACATCAAGGATCTAGTTCCAGTACTTGAAAAGGTAATGCAATCAGGCAAGCCACTTTTGATCATCGCTGAAGATGTTGAAGGAGAAGCGCTCGCAACCTTGGTTGTTAACAAGATTCGTGGAACATTCCGTTCAGCAGCTGTAAAGGCACCTGGCTTTGGAGATCGTCGCAAGGCGATGCTTCAGGACATTGCAATCCTTACCGGCGCAACTGTTATTTCTGAAGAGGTCGGTCTTCGCCTAGATGCTGCAGAGCTTGATCTATTGGGTAAGGCTCGCAAGGTTGTTATCAGCAAGGAAGAGACAACGATCGTTGAAGGCGCTGGCGATGATGCTCAGATTAAGGGCCGCGTACAGCAGATCCGCAACGAGATTGAAAACTCAGATTCAGATTACGATCGCGAGAAGCTGCAGGAGCGTCTTGCAAAGCTTGCCGGTGGCGTAGCTGTTATCAAGGCGGGAGCTGCAACTGAGGTAGAGCTCAAGGAGCGCAAGCACCGTATTGAGGATGCTGTTCGCAATGCCAAGGCTGCGGTAGAAGAAGGAATCGTTGCCGGTGGTGGCGTGGCACTTCTACAAGCAGGTGCTGCAGTGTTCAAGCGTCTATCAGGATTAACTGGCGATGAAGCAACTGGTGCAAAGATTGTTGAATATGCGATCGAAGCTCCAATCAAGCAGATCGCAATTAATGCAGGACTTGAAGGCGGAGTTGTTGTTGAGAAGGTACGTAACCTTCCAGCAGGACAAGGTCTTAACGCTGCAACTGGCGAGTATGTAGACATGATCAAATCTGGAATTATCGATCCAGCAAAGGTCACACGTTCTGCATTACAAAACGCTGCATCAATCGCGGCCCTGTTTATTACGACAGAGGCGGTTATTGCAGATAAGCCAGAGAAGACCCCAGCTGCCCCACAAGGTGGCGGAGATATGGACTTCTAAGCCCAACCCATTACGCGTAACGCCGTCTCTGATTAACACAGAGGCGGCGTTCTGCTTTACCCTTGGCGCATGGCTAAGAAATCCCTTATCTCTAAAAGAGAGTCCTCCAAAAAGGAAAAACTTCCTAAAAAGGAGAAGACAGCAAAGAGCAGCGCTGTTGCCTTTGATGCAAAGGATCTTGCCCGAAAGGCTGCCTTAGAGCAGGCGGAGAAGAAGGATCAAGTTGGCGGATTTTTTTCAGTTGATTTTGATGATGACAATCGCGTTGCAACATACTTATTTGAGGCAAACCTTGCAGGGTATAAAGGGTGGCGTTGGTGTATCACCATTGCAAAGGTTGACGTTGACGCACAACCCACAATTTGTGATGTTGTAGTTCTTCCAGGTCCAGATGCGCTACGTGCACCTGAATGGATTCCATATCGCGATCGAATTTTGCCGGGCGATGTTGGTGTTGGCGATATTGTTCCAAGCACAGTTGATGACACACGTTTAGTTCCTGGACAACAAGCACTTCCACAAGATGAAGATCTTGACACCGCGATGGCGATTGAACTTGGTTTAGGTCGCGCACGTGTTTTATCAATTGAAGGTCGAGACCAGGCAGCTAAGCGTTGGTATGAAGGCGAGCGCGGACCCAACGCTCCCGTTGCCCAGTCAGCGCCAAAGCCATGTCACAGCTGCGGATTCTTTATTCCTATCGCAGGATCGCTACGCGCAACCTTTGGCGTATGCGCCAACGCGATCTCACCCGATGATGCACGCGTAGTGAGCGTGGACCATGGCTGCGGTGCACATTCGGAAGCGACCTTCACAGAGCCGGTGTTAAACTAACCACCTGCTATCGCAACCGCGATACCTATTTACACACAAGTAAAGAAAACTAGCAAGGAGCCCTCCCCATGCCTACAGGACGCGTTAAATGGTTCTCATTGGAAAAAGGCTTCGGCTTCATTGCAAATGATGAAGGCGAAGATGTTTATCTAGCTGCAACCTCTCTTCCAGAAGGTGTTGCAACGGTAAAGCCTGGAACAAAGCTTGAGTTTTCTATTGCTGACAGCCGCAAAGGCCCACAAGCCTTATCAGTACACATCATTGACGCTCCACCATCACTAGTAGAGAACTCACGAGTTAACAGTGATGATCTTGCAGCGATGATTGAGGACACAATCAAGATGTTGGATAAGGTCGGAAATGGTTTGCGCCATGGACGTCACCCCAATGCACAAGAGGCGGATCGTCTTGGTCGTGTGTTGCGCGGTATCGCTACTGCGCTCGGTGCTTAAAAAGTAGGGTTAACTAAATCCCACTTCGTCGGTCACGACGTATTGTGTAACGAATACCGACTAACCCTAACCCTGCTCCCATTATGCAGGTCCAAATAATTTTTGCATCTGCGTTGACTGCAACTGCAATCACACCAGCTATCACCCAGCAGATTGTTCCAATTACGACTAGAGTTATCGCATTGCGTAGTCGAGTAGTCATGGGGCAAGAGTAATGCGTTTATCAGTAAAAGAGGATGGTAATTGGCGATCATTTCGCCACCGAAATTACCAAATCCTCTTTCCTGCCAACACGGTTTCAAATATTGGTAGCTGGGCGCAACGAATTGCACAAGATTGGCTTGTACTTGAACTTACTAATAACAACGGAACTTATTTAGGATTAGTAACCGCGGTTCAATTTGCACCCGTACTTCTCTTCTCCTTGCACGGCGGCAAATTGGCTGACAGATTTAACAAACGTAGAGTTTTGATTCTGACCAACATTATTGGTGGTGCAGCCTCCCTTGGATTAGGTGCGCTGGTTATCTCCAACACAGTTGTCCTATGGCATGTGTTTGTCTTGGCTGGAGTTCTAGGCATTTCAACAGCTATCGATGCACCTGTGCGTCAATCCTTTACTACAGAGGTTGTAGGGCAAACCGACCTACCAAACGCGGTTTCATTAAACTCAGCTAACTTCAACGCTGGACGTCTAATTGGCCCAGCAGTCTCCGGCGGCTTGATTGCAGCCTTTGGCACAGGGCCCTCATTCATTATTAATGGCCTTTCATACTTCTTTGTTATTGCAGCGCTAATGAGCCTCAATGAAGAGGGTTTTTTCCATCTAGACCGACCAAAATCAGATGGAAGTATTAGAGAAGGTATCGCTTATGCAAAGGCGAGACCAGATATTTATGTTGTAATGCTGATGGTTTTCTTCCTAGCAACCTTTGGTTTGAACTTTCAGATCTTTAACGCACTTATGGCTACACAGGAGTTTGGATTAGGGCCGGCAAGCTTTGGTTTGATGGGCACCTTCATCGCCATTGGCTCATTAACCGGTGCAATTGGATCGGCTCGATTGGAACGTTTCCGGAACACAAAGTTT
>CAMDCL010000023.1 GCA_945890205.1 Bifidobacterium breve
GATGATGTAGATGCCATTGCGCTCTGTGAAAATAAAGCGCTTCATCTTTGGGTTCCATCGACGAGTCTGGTGTCCGAAGTGGACTCCGCTGTCGAGGAGCTCTCGCATTGTTACAACTGCCATGACGGCATACTCCTTCTTAGGTTTTCATCGCACGCATGCAGAAGAAAACCCGCTCGGTTTATGGCCCAACAATTTGTTAAGCCCGTCGCACTCGAAGTCACCGACCACAATTTCTTGTGGACCGAGGTGGTTATGCCGAACCAATTAGTTAAAACCAACCGGGTCGGTGAGTGCTGAGATGTCACCGATCCGAAGATCGATGCAGGCCAAATCTTACCTGAGCGCAGCTGCGCAAATTACCGCCCGATTAAGCGCAAAGCCCCCCATGCGCTGATGCGAACAACCGCTTCAAGGGCGATCCCGAGCGACATTTTGCTGACCCCATGGGCTCTTTCAACAAAGGTAATCGGAATCTCAGCAACTGATCCCCCACGAGATATTGCCCTGCGGGTCATCTCGATTTGGAAGCAGTACCCCTCACTTCGAATTGTTGAGATCTCCATCTTTTTCACAAGCGCCGATGTATAAATACGAAATCCCGACGTGGTGTCTTTTACCCCTAAAGAAAGTAGAAGATTTGCGTAGGCGTTAGCAGATTTTGAAAGGTACTCACGGAACTTGCTCCAGTTATCAATTGCACCATCTTTTACCCAACGTGATCCAATCAATAAATCCGCACTTTCAATCCATTCCATCATTCTCGCTAGATCGGCAACCTGGTGGGAACCATCTGCATCCATTTGAATGATGTAGGTATAGCCACGATCTAAAGCTAAAGAAAAGCCTGCTCGGTATGCGCTACCCAAACCAAGTTTGCCTGCTCGCTCAATTACCTCAACACCAAGGCCACGCACAATCTTTGCGGTGCCATCAGGTGATCCATCATCGATAACAAGTACATCGCAATCCAAAGCCTTAAGCCCCGTCAGAATCTGGCCAATACTTTCAGCCTCGTTATAGGTTGGTATAACAACCAAAGATGCTCTCATGCGCGTGGATGTGCCTGCTTGAAGGCTTTTTGTAAACGTTCAGTTGATACGTGGGTGTAAATCTGAGTTGTAGCAAGGGATGCATGTCCCAAAATTTCCTGAACTGTGCGCAGATCTGCACCACCTTCTAATAAGTGAGTTGCCGCTGAATGTCGCAGTGCATGCGGACCCATACGTTCGATTCCTTCAATCGCCTCCAGCGCGTTGTATACAACGGTGCGCACTGTGCGTTGATCAATACGCTTTCCACGCACACCCAGAAAGACAGCGTTACCTGACACAGAGTTTTTGATTAAATCTCTTCCCTCCTTTAACCAAGCATTCAACGCCTTCATCGCCGGATTTCCTAACGGAATCGTGCGCTCTTTATTTCCTTTACCCAATACTCGAATTGTTTGACGGTCATAATCGATATCACTGATATCTAAGCCGCATAGCTCTGCAACACGAGCACCGGTGGCATACAAAAGTTCGACCATTGCAACATCGCGCAATGAAATAGGGGTTTCCTCCTCTGCCGCGCGGGTAGCAAGTGAATCCATTGCGCTCTTTGCATCGGCAATCTCGAGAACCTCAGGCAGTGTGCGATGTCCCTTAGGAGTTGCCAGGGTCGCTGCAACATCCTTGGCCAGATACTTGTTTTTGACCGCCCACTTTGTAAATAGACGAACCGATACCGCTCTGCGGGAAAGGGTTGTTCGCGCTCCCCCTTTAATCTGTTGATTGGCAAGCCATGAACGCAAATGCACCAGCTCTAACTGCGAAATATCTGAAACACCGATTGCTTCAAGATGAGCAAGCAAGGACTCAAGATCGCCCAGGTAGGCACGGATTGTGTGGATAGATAGTGAGCGTTCAACCTCTAGATGGCGAGTAAAAGCGGCGATCAGCTTTTCAAAATTCTCGCTCACGTCGACAGTTTACTCAGGCTTACGTCCCTGACGCATAAGGCCGAAGGTCACTGCATCTTCAAGGGCCATGGCAGAGGCTGCAATAACGTTCTCATGAACACCCACTGTGTTCCATTCGCCCTTGCCATCACTGGTTTCAACCAATACTCGTGTAACCGCACCAGTGCCTAGTCGACCTTCAAGGATACGAACCTTGTAATCGGTAAGTTCTAAGGTTGAAAGTTCTGGATATAAAGCGGTCAGCCCGGTTCGTAGCGCATTATCAAAGGCGTTAACCGGTCCATTACCTTCGCCGCTGCAGGTAATCTCTTCACCCTTTGCAGTGACAGTTACTTCAGCCTTTGTAGTAATTGATTGATCTGCCGCGCGTTCAACCGATGTCACCCAATGATTAATGGTGAAAAATGATGGACGCTTACCTGCAATCTCTTCATGTACCAACAACTCAAATGAGGCATCAGCGGCTTCAAAGGTAAATCCGCGGGACTCCATCTCCTTAACACGATCTACGATCCGTCCAATAAGTTCCTTATCGCCACCAAGATCAACACCGAGCTCTTGTGACTTTAATTCAATAGATGCACGCCCCGCCATATCTGAAACAAGCATGCGCATATCATTTCCGACAGATGATGGATCCTCATGTTGATACAGCGATGGATCTACCTTGATCGCACTGGCATGTAGTCCTGCCTTATGAGCAAATGCTGATACTCCGACATATGGTTGACGGCTGCTAGGGGCCACATTTGTTACTTCAGCAACGGCATGTGAAATTCTAAAGGCTTCCTGCAGAGCGTTTGTTGGCAGAACTAATTGATTCTTCTTTAACTCTAGGTTTGCAATGATTGTGACAAGGTCAGCGTTACCTGTTCGCTCACCGTAACCATTTAATGTGCCCTGAACATGTGTGGCACCTGCCGCAACAGCTGCCATTGAGTTTGCAACCGCACACCCCGTGTCATTGTGGCAATGGATACCCAAGCGAGCAGAGCTTGCCGTTAAAACATCATGTACAACTTGTGATAACTCATCGGGCAACATTCCACCGTTGGTATCGCACAGAGCAATGACATCTGCGCCGGCTTCAGCTGCAACACGTACAACCTCAAGTGCGTAGGCACGATTGCTGCGGTATCCATCAAAGAAGTGCTCAGCATCAAGGAAAACACGCTGGCCTTCTTGGATCAAGTGGGAGACAGAGTCGCGAATCATCGCAAGGTTTTCATCTAAAGTCGTCTTAAGTGCAAGATCTACATGGCGATCAAAGGCCTTTGCAACAAGGGTTACAGCAGGAGCTCCGCTGTCTCGAAGTGCGCCAAGCAAAACATCATCAGCGGCTTTGGCATTGGGGCGACGGGTTGCACCAAAAGCTACAAAGGTTGCGTTCTTAAGTTTTAACTCTTTTTTGGCTAATGCAAAAAATTCAGTGTCCTTGGGGTTGGCTCCAGGCCAACCACCTTCGATAAATCCAACACCTAAATCATCAAGGTGGCGAGCTATGTTCAACTTGTCATGAACAGAAAGATTTAAACCCTCTTGCTGTGCTCCATCGCGAAGGGTTGTGTCATAGATGTGGAATGAGTCATTGACTGGCATTACTTAACCGCACTCATCCAGTTGTGCTTGTCTGCGATTGTGCCATGCTGGATAGCAAGTAGGTGGTTACGTATCTGCATCGTGATTGTTCCTGGTTGACCATCGCCTGTGACCCAGGTACCCATCGCACTCTTTGCTTGGCCAACGGGTGAGACAACGGCAGCGGTTCCGCAAGCAAAGATTTCAGTGATCTCGCCAGATGTAACTCCATCGCGCCAATCATCAACTGAGAGCATTACCTCATCGACCTTGTAACCAAGGTCTGCAGCAACTGACAAAATTGAATCGCGAGTAATACCGGGCAACAAAGTTCCCGTGAGTTTTGGAGTAATAACAGTTGCAGCTGCGCCTTTGCCCTTTACAAAGTAAAGGTTCATGCCGCCCATTTCCTCAACCCATTTACGCTCTTTTGCATCGATCCACACAACCTGATCGCATCCCTCTTTAGCTGCAGCCCTTTGCGCAACAAGAGATGCTGCGTAATTTCCGCCGCACTTCGCCTCGCCCGTTCCGCCTTGAGCAGCACGTACATACTCAGTTGAAATCCACACAGAGACAGCCTTTGATGGATCAAAGTAGGCACCTGCTGGGGTTGCAATAAGTATGTAACTTGCCTTGTTAGATGGACGTACGCCAAGGCCAACCTCAGTTGCGATCATAAATGGACGGATATAAAGGGATTCACCCACCTTGCTTGGGACCCAGCCCGCATCTTGAGTAACAAGGGCTTCAACGGTTTCCATGAATAGTTCTACCGGCATCTCAGGCAGTGCCAAACGTCGTGCAGAGTTAATAAATCTTTGTGCATTTGCAGTTGGACGAAACAGTGCAATAGAACCATCTGGTTGGCGATAGGCCTTCATGCCTTCAAAGATCTCTTGTCCGTAGTGAAAAACCGCTGTTGCTGGATCCAAAGAGATTGGTCCGTATGGCATGAGATGAGGTTCTCCCCAACCATCCTTTTCACTCCACTCACACATCACCATGTGATCTGTGTAGTACTTACCAAATCCACCTTCAGCAACTAACGCATCACGCGTTGCTGCATCTTTAGCGTTGGGATTAAGAGTGATCTTCATGATTACAGTGCGCTTGCTAGCGCATCCCCAATCTCTGTTGTGCTGCGCTTCTTATCTCCACGTACCAGCAGATCTGCAGCAACTACCTTTTCAACATCGCGAGCAGCATCATTAAGTCCTAGGTGATCAAGCATCATGGCAACTGACATGACCGTTGCTGTTGGATCAGCTAAGTTCTTGCCGGCAATATCTGGTGCTGAGCCATGAACCGGTTCGAACATCGATGGAAACTTTCTGGTTGGGTTGATATTGCCAGATGCGGCCAATCCAATTCCACCACAGATCGCTGCAGCGATATCTGTCAGGATGTCTCCAAATAAGTTATCTGTAACGACAACATCAAATCGCTCTGGATTTGTAACAAAGAACATTGATGCTGCATCCACGTGTAGGTAATCCGTGGTGATCGCTGGGTACTCCTTTGCGACCTCGTTAAAGGTACGAGTCCACAAACTACCGGCACGGGTCAAAACATTGTTTTTGTGTACAAGTGTTAGCTTCTTACGTTCGCGCTGTGAAGCACGCTCAAATGCATCGCGGATAACACGCTCTGCGCCACGTCGAGTATTGAGGCTTTCCTCAGTTGCAATCTCGGAATCTGTGCCTTCTGCAAGTACTCCGCCAGCGCCAACATATGGGCCTTCTGTGCCTTCACGAACAACAACAAAATCAATTGGTGCCTTTGTTGCAAGCGGCCCTGTAACACCAGGCATTAAACGCGCCGGACGCAGATTAACGTAGTGATCAAATGCGAAACGAATTTTGAGCAAAAGTCCGCGCTCTAGAACGCCACTTGGGACAGTTGGATCTCCCACCGCGCCAAGCAAAATTACATCCGCCTTTGCAAGCTCTGCCAAGGTGGCATCTGGCAAGACTTCGCCGGTGCGATGCCAAAAGGCTGCGCCAAGATCATAGGAGGTTTTCTTAAACTCCACTGAATACTTTTTTGCAACAACATCTAGAACCTTAAGGCCTTCGTTTACTACCTCGGGTCCGATGCCATCTCCTGCGATGACCGCCAAATTGATTGTTCTCATTACCCCACCAAAGTTACAGAGCGAACAACTTCTGCTCCAATGTCCTTCTTAACAGAGGTAAGTAGCTCCTCATTAATCTGTGAATCAACGGTAAGAGCCATCAATGCATCTCCGCCCGCTGCGCTACGCGCAACCTGCATACCTGCGATATTGATGCCAGCTTTTCCAAGGGCGTTACCAACAGCGCCAACAACACCTGGCTTATCTGAGTAACGCAGGAACAAGAGATTTTCAGTGGGTGGAAGATCTAGATCAAATCCATCAATTGCAATGATCTTTTCAACTTTGCGAATTCCCATCAAAGTTCCATCGACTGTAACAATCTTGCCATCGGCAAGTGCTGCGCGAAGTGAGATCATGCTACGGAATTCAGGGCTTTCAGGATCTGTTGTTACAGATGAGGTTAATCCGCGCTCTGCAGCAAGTGCTGGCGCATTAACGTAGGTGACATCTGATAATCCGCAACCAAGTAATGCACCCTTCAGTGCGCTAGTTGCAAGGATTGAAGAATCATGTCCAGAAATATCGCCCTTGACAGTTAAATCCATACTTACCGGAGCTTCTCCCGCGATTGCCGTTGCAATCTGAGCCATCTTTTCAACCAAAGGTAGACTTGGACGGATCTCTTCGTGAATCGCTCCACCCTTTACATTAACCGCATCTGGAACAAGCTCTCCTGCAAGTGCTTTCCGTACTGAAACCGCCACAGCGATACCTGCACGCTCTTGAGCCTCATCAGTTGATGCTCCAAGGTGCGGTGTTGCAACTACTTGATCCAAGGTAAACAGTGGTGAGTCTGTGCATGGCTCTGTCGAGAACACATCAAGACCAGCACCGGCCACACGACCTTCTGTGATCGCATCAAATAATGCAGCCTCATCTAATACGCCGCCACGAGCAGCGTTAATGATGCGCACAGTTGGCTTAACCTTTTTCAGCGCTTCTACACCAATTAAGTTAGCAGTTTCCTTTGTCTTTGGAAGGTGAATGGTGATGAAATCAGAAACTTTGAGAAGTTCATCAAGTTCTACTAAACGAACGCCAAGTTGCGCCGCACGTGCTGGCTGAAGATATGGATCGTAAGCAACTACATCCATTCCAAATGCCTGCATACGGTGTGCAACTAACTGACCAATACGCCCAAAGCCAACGATTCCAAGTGTTTTTTCAAAGATCTCTGCGCCTGTGTACTTTGAACGCGCCCACTTGCCGTTACGCAAAGCAGCGTGGGCGGGTGAAACAAAACGTGCAGATGCCATCAATAGCGCAATGGCTAACTCTGCCGCTGAAACAATATTAGATGTTGGTGCGTTAACAACCATGACACCTGCAGCTGTTGCCGCAGGAATATCAACATTATCAAGGCCAACACCTGCACGTGCAATTACCTTTAAACCCTTTGCCGCTGCGATCGCTTCTGCATCCATCTTGGTTGCAGAACGAATCAAAACCGCATCAACACCTTTAGCTAGCGCTGCAAGAAGTTCTGCGCGGTTTGCACCGTCGCAGTTAACAACCTCAAAATCAGGACCGAGCGCTTCTAGCGTTGCAGGGCTGAGCTCTTCAGCGATTAAAACAATGGGTTTAGCCACGCGCTGCGCTGCCTTCCTTGTAATCGTCACCCTTTGACTGCTTCATCCAGGAAAACATCTTGCGAAGTTCGCGGCCAACAGCCTCAATTGGATGAGTCTCACCCTTTGTGCGAAGCGCCTTAAATTCAACTCCACCAGCCTCTTGGTCATCGATAAAGCGCTTTGCAAAAGCTCCGCTTTGAACATCGGCAAGAACAGCCTTCATGTTCTCCTTGACGCGTGGATCAATAACACGTGGACCAGAGACATAATCACCAAACTCTGCTGTGTCAGATACTGACCAGCGCTGCTTTGCGATTCCACCCTCGTACATAAGGTCAACGATCAACTTCAATTCATGCAAGCACTCGAAGTAGGCAACCTCTGGCTGGTATCCCGCTTCTGTTAGAACTTCAAAGCCGTACATAACTAACTGGGATGCTCCGCCACACAGAACTGATTGTTCTCCAAATAGATCTGTCTCGGTCTCTTCTGTAAATGTTGTAAGGATTCCACCAGCACGAAGTCCGCCGATCGCCTTGGCATAAGACAGTGTCAATGGCCATGCACTACCTGTTGAATCCTGCTCAACAGCAACAATTACTGGAACTCCACGACCTGCTGCGTACTCGCGACGCACAAGGTGTCCTGGTCCCTTTGGCGCAACCATGCAGACATCAACTGATGCTGTTGGCTTGATGTAACCAAAACGAATATTGAAACCATGTCCGAAGAACAAGGCATCGCCATCTTTAAGGTTTGGCAAAATTGAATCGGTGTAAATGTGACGCTGCAAGTGATCTGGCGCTAAGATCATGATGACAGTTGACTCCTTAACAGCTTCGGCAACGCTAGTAACGCGAAGGCCTTCAGCCTCTGCCTTTGCACGAGATGGTGAACCATCCTTAAGACCAACTCGAACATCGACTCCACTATCGCGCAGGTTCAGCGCGTGAGCATGTCCTTGTGAGCCGTAACCGATAATCGCAACCTTGCGACCTTGGATGATTGATAGATCAGCATCCTCTTCGTGATACATCGTTGCTGCCACGGTATTTCTCCTCATCGTCCTTTGTTGGTTTTAGTTTTGGTAATCAGCCTGCCCGCTGTCAGCGGTAGGAATACTTTGAGTGCTAAGGGTACGGTCTGCAAGCGAGCCACTGCCACGCTCGATCGCTACTAAGCCTGATTGAGCTAACTCGCGGATGCCAAATCGCTCAAGAGCGTTAAGTAGGTCACTGATCTTGGCGGCATCACCAGTTGCCTCGATGGTCATTGAGTCAGCATCCTCATCAACGATTGCCGCCCCATAAGTATCTAGCACCGCATCAACATCAAATCGATTCTTTGATGTGGCGGAGATCTTTACAAGTAGAAGTTCAGCCTGGACTGAATCAGTAAGTTTTAGCTCGGCGATATGGATGACATTAACCAACTTATCAAGTTGGCGAATTACCTGATCTAAAGAGTGACTTTCTACATTGATGACAATTGTCATTCTGGAAATATCAGGATTTTCCGTTGGACCCACAGCCAGTGAATCAATGTTGTAGGCACGGCGCGAGAACAAACCTGCAACACGTGCAAGTACACCCGGAGAGTTTTCAACAAGAACTGAAAGTGTATGTGTACTCATTAGAGCTCCTGTGAATCCCAGTCAGGCGCCATTTCGCGCGCGATCTTAATATCATCATTTGATGTACCCGCAGCAACCATTGGCCACACCATTGCATCGCGGAATACTCGGAAATCAACTACTACTGGTTGATCATTAATTGAATTAGCTTTCTTAATAATTGCATCAACATCTTCTGGGCGATCGCAGGTTAATCCCACGCAACCCATTGCATCAGCTAACTTTACGAAATCTGGGACTCTCTTAGATTCCAAATTAGTATTTGAGTATCGACCCTCGTAGAACAAGGTTTGCCACTGACGAACCATGCCCAGGGATTCATTATTGATAATTGCAACCTTGATTGGAATATTGTTAAGCGCACAAGTAACAAGCTCTTGATTTGTCATCTGGAAACATCCATCACCATCAATCGCCCATACCGTTGCATCAGGTGCACCAACCTTTGCACCCATGGCAGCAGGAACGGCATAACCCATAGTTCCAAGGCCTCCAGAGTTGAGCCATGTACGTGGGTTTTCATACTTAACAAATTGAGCCGCCCACATCTGATGTTGACCAACACCAGCAACATAGATCGCCTCTGGCCCAGTAAGTGCACTGATCCGTTCAATGACATATTGCGGAGACAAGGAGCCATCTTTAGGAGCGTCATACCCCAGTGGATAAGTAGCACGTAACTTGTTCATGGAAGCTAGCCACGGAGCAAGATCGGCACGCCCCTTTGCAAACTCCGCCTTTATGGCGGGAATTAATGCTGAAATGGTGTGCTTCAGATCGCCGACTACAGGAACATCTGCAAATCGATTCTTTCCGATTTCAGCAGGGTCGATATCTGCATGAATAACCTTTGCATTAACTGCAAATGTTGAAAGCTTTCCGGTTACACGATCATCAAATCGTGCACCTAAAGTTATCAGCAAGTCAGCCTTTTGAAGTGCGGTAACAGCTCCAACGGTTCCATGCATGCCGGGCATACCAAAGTGTTGAGGATGGCTGTCTGGAAATGAACCAAGCGCCATCAAAGTTGTAACAACTGGTGCGCCAACTAATTCAGCAAGCTGCATTAACTCTTTCGATGCATTGGCCTTGATGACTCCGCCACCAACGTAGAAAACTGGCTTTGCGGATTGAGCGATTAAGGCTGCAGCATCTTTGATCGCCTGATTTTCGGGTTCAAGCTGTGGATGGTAACCAGGCAGCGATAAACCCTTTGGCCACACAAAATCAGTTTCTTTCTGCAGCGCATCCTTTGCGATATCAACCAAGACTGGGCCTGGTCGACCGGTGCCAGCGATGTAAAACGCTTCAGCGATTGCACGAGGAATATCATTAGGATCGGTAATCAAATAGTTGTGCTTTGTAAATGGCATCGTGATACCACGGATATCTGCCTCTTGAAATGCATCTGTTCCGATTGCAGCTGAGGGAACTTGGCCAGTGATCGCAACCAAAGGAACTGAATCCATTGCCGCATCTGCAAGCGGTGTTACTAGGTTTGTTGCACCTGGACCAGATGTTGCAATACAAACGCCTACACGTCCCGTTACTTGGGCATAACCAGTTGCAGCATGGCCGGCACCTTGTTCATGGCGAACCAGTATGTGTCGGATACTGCTATCAAAGATTGGATCATATGCAGGAAGAATTGCACCGCCTGGAATACCAAACATCACATCGACGCCGGCAGACTCCAAAGATTGCACGAGTGAACTAGCTCCACTCATCTTCTTGCTCATATCCATCTCCTCTCGTTTGATTCAACCTCTTGCTTGACTCAACCTCTTGCTCACATGTGTGCACCTGTGAAATGAAAAAACCCCCAGATAACTGAGGGTGGCGCATGATCAATTACCGATCACGCGCCTTTAAATCACCACCACAAATGTTGTGCTCATGGCCTTATTATCCAATGAAGCAGGCTCAAGGTCAAGAGATGAGATGGGGATCTCACAATTTGGGCAATCCTGCTTAATCGCAGACCGCACCCTTTGATGCAGAGCCCACCAACTTTGAGTACTTAGCCAACACACCACGTGAGTACTTATGACCCAAGGGCTTCCAGCCAACTTTTCGCGCCTCTAACTCTGCCGGATCTACCAATAAATCAAGGGTGCGATTGGTGATATCGATTCGCACAATATCGCCATCTTTAATAAATGCGATCGGTCCCCCATCAACTGCTTCAGGGGCAACATGTCCTACACACAATCCAGTTGATCCACCAGAAAAACGTCCATCAGTAAGAAGCAAGGTTGATTTACCTAAACCTGCACCCTTGATTGCACCTGTAATCATCAACATTTCACGCATTCCTGGTCCACCCTTAGGTCCTTCATAACGGATGACTACAACATCACCGGCTTGAATTACTCCATTTTCAAGTGCATCCATAGCTGCTTGTTCACGTTCAAAGACTCGTGCTGGTCCTTCAAACCTTTCAATACCGATTCCTGCTGTCTTACAAACAGCACCCTCTGTTGCAAGTGTTCCACCGAGAATTGTGATTCCGATATCGGTAGACATTGGCGATGAAACAGCCTTCAAGATCTGACCATCTGGATCTGGCGGTGCAATCTCTTTGAGATTTTCCGCCATGGTCTTACCGGTGACAGTTAATACATCTCCGTGCAATAAGCCAGCATCTAGTAAGCCCTTGAGAACAACTGGGATCCCGCCGACCTTGTCTACATCACTCATTACAAACTTTCCAAATGGCTTGAGGTCACCAAGTAGAGGAACCTTAGAGCCAATGCGATGGAAATCATCCAATGAAAGATCAACATCTGCTTCATTTGCAATGGCTAATAAGTGAAGAACTGCGTTGGTAGAACCACCCAGCGCCATCAATATTGTTATTGCATTTTCAAAGGCAGGCTTTGTCAAAATGTCGCGGGTTGTAATTCCTTGGCGAATAAGCTCAACCACCGCCGCACCTGATGCGATCGCATAGGTATCTCTACGACGATCAATGGCAGGAGGAGCGGCCGATCCTGGAAGCGAAAGACCGATCGCCTCACCAATACTTGCCATTGTGTTAGCGGTGTACATACCTCCACACGCGCCTTCACCTGGGCAGATTGCACGCTCAATTTGATCTACACGCTCTTGTGTAATCAATCCACGTGCACATGCACCAACCGCTTCAAATGCATCGATAATTGTGACATCTTTTCCATCAACCTGACCAGGAAGAGTTGATCCTGCATACACAAAAACACTTGCAACATCGATACGTGCCGCAGCCATCATCATTCCGGGAAGAGATTTATCACAGCCTGCAAAGGTGACCATGCCATCTAGACGTTCTGCTTGCATCACACATTCAACTGAATCTGCAATTACTTCTCGAGACACAAGAGAAAAGTGCATACCTTCATGACCCATTGAAATTCCATCGGAAACTGAAATTGTTCCAAACTGCATTGGAAAGCCGCCTGCATCAATGACGCCCTGCTTTGAAGCCTTTGCTAAACGATCTAATGAAAGGTTGCATGGTGTGATTTCATTCCAAGATGATGCAATACCGATCTGTGGTTTGACCCAATCTTCATCGCCCATTCCAACTGCACGTAACATTCCGCGTGCTGGTGCTCTTTCGAGTCCATCGGTAACGATATGGGAGCGGGGTTTCATTGTGGCCATGTGCTCAGCCTAACCTTCGTTCTGACCTAAGTGGGATAATAAAAGTGAACGAACCTTGGCTGCATCTGCTTGGCCCTTGGTCTCTTTCATAACCGCACCAATCAACGCTCCCGCCGCAGGCAAATGACCGGCCCGAACCTTCTCAGCGGTCTCGGCCTGTTCAGCGCACACCTTTTCAATCGCTGCCATAAGTGCGCCATCATCATTAACAACCTTGATTCCGCGCTTGGCTACAACTTCAGATGGCTTTCCTTCGCCAGCGATAACACCTTCAACTACTTGGCGAGCAAGTTTGTCAGTTAACTCCCCCGCATTTACAAGGGCCACGATCGCTGCAACATCGTGTGGAGTAATCGCTAAATCTGCGATCGCAACATCTTTATCATTTGCAATGCGTGAGATCTCGCCAAGCCACCAGCTGCGCGCCTTAGTTGGATCAGAACCTAGTAAAACAGTTGCTTCGACAATATCGAGAACATCTGCGTTGATCATCGCAGACATCTCCTTATCTGGAACCGCCCACGCCTCCTGCAAACGCTTACGACGAATTGATGGGCGTTCTGGCAAAGTTGCTCGCAACTGTTCAATCCATGCAGCATCTGGTGCAACCGGTACTAGATCTGGCTCTGGGAAGTAACGGTAATCCTCTGCTTGTTCCTTTGATCGACCAGAACGTGTAAGCCCTGTGTCCTCTTGGAAGTGACGAGTCTCTTGAACAACGCGCCCGCCAGCATTGAGTAGCTCTGCATGGCGAATCATCTCGCCGCGAACCGCCCGTTCAACAGAGCGCAATGAGTTCACATTCTTAGTTTCGCTGCGGGTACCTAACTTTTCAGCACCAATCAAACGTAAGGAAACATTTGCATCACAACGCAATGAGCCTTGCTCCATCTTTACATCGCTCACACCTAGTGCACGCAAGATATCCCGAAGTTCAGCCACATATGCCTTTGCAACCTCTGGAGCGTACTTGCCTGTGCCCGGAACAATCTTTGTCACGATTTCGACTAATGGAATTCCGGCACGGTTGTAATCCAGTAATGAGTACTCAGCGCCATGGATACGTCCAGTTGCACCACCAACGTGCAATGACTTTCCGGTGTCCTCTTCCATATGTACGCGCTCCACCTCTACGCGGAACTTCTTTGGGCCTTCATCGGTTTCGATTTCAACATCTACATAACCATCGACACAGATTGGCTCGTCATACTGAGAGATCTGGAAGTTCTTTGGCATATCTGGATAGAAGTAATTTTTGCGAGCAAAACGTGAAAATGGTGCGATAGAACAGTTAAGGGCAAGTCCAATTTTAATTGTAGATTCAATCGCTTTTTCATTAACTACTGGCAACGCACCTGGCAAGGCCAAACAGACAGGACATGTCTGGGTATTTGGTTCTGCGCCAAATACGGTACTGCAACCACAAAACATCTTTGAGTTTGTATTAAGCTCAACATGTACTTCAAGACCTAGTACGGGTTCGTACTTAGCGATTACATCATCATAAGAAAGTGTCATCGTGCACCTCCCATAATTGGAGCCTTATCCAGCAAAGGAGCACCCCACTGAGTGAGAAGTGCCGCTTCAAGAGCTGCACCTACTGAGTACATGCGATCATCCTTCATGACAGGTGACATGATCTGGAAACCAACCGGTAACCCATCCTCATCTGCTAAACCTGATGGCAGAGACATTCCACCGATTCCAGCCATGTTTACCGGAATTGTTGCGATGTCATTGAGGTACATAGCTAATGGATCATTAGCTTTTTCACCGATCTTAAAGGCTGTAGTTGGACAGGTCGGTGAAACCAATACATCCGCCTTTTCAAAAGCCTTTGAAAAATCTTGAGTAATAAGTGTGCGAACCTTTTGAGCGCTGCCGTAATAAGCATCGTAGTAACCAGATGACAAGGCGTAAGTACCCAAAATAATGCGGCGCTTTACCTCTTTGCCAAAACCTACTTCGCGGGTCAAGTTCATGACAGATTCAGCAGAAGCGCCATCTACATCGCCTACGCGCAAGCCATAACGCATCGCATCAAAACGAGCCAGGTTAGATGAACACTCAGATGGTGCGATTAAATAATATGCGGCAAGGGCGTACTCAAAATTTGGTGCAGAAACTTCGATAATTTCCGCTCCTGCTTTTGCAAGAAGCTCGAGCGACTCTTCAAAGCGGGCACGAACCCCGGGCTGATATCCATCACCATTGAGCTCTTTAACAACACCGATCTTCATTCCCTTTACATCACCAGATTTTGCTGCGGCAACTACTTGAGGAACTGGAGCGTTAATACTTGTTGCATCCTTTGGATCATGTCCTGCAATAGCTTCATGCAATAGCGCAGCATCTAAAACTGTACGAGCGCATGGGCCTGCTTGATCTAAAGAGGAGGAAAAGGCAACTAATCCAAAACGTGAAACGCCACCATATGTTGGCTTCACTCCAACCGTTCCAGTTACAGCTGCAGGTTGACGAATCGATCCACCGGTATCGGTTCCAATTGCAAGTGGTGCTTCAAAGGCGGCAAGTGCGGCAGATGAACCGCCACCAGAACCACCAGGAATACGGGTTAAATCCCAAGGGTTGTGTGTTGGACCATATGCAGAGTTTTCAGTTGATGATCCCATCGCAAACTCATCCATATTGGTCTTGCCCAAAATAACTATGTCATTTTTCTTTAGCTTTGCTACAACTGTTGAGTCATAGGGTGGGCGCCAGCCTTCAAGAATCTTTGAACCACATGTAGTCGGAATACCCTTTTGCGCCATAACATCCTTGAGCGCAAGTGGAACACCAGCAAGTGGTGATAATTTTTCACCCTTGGCACGTTTTGCATCAACAGCTGCAGCTTGTGCCAATGCGCCTTCGGTATCAAGATATAAAAATGCATGAACCTCTGCATCAACTGCGGTGATGCGATCAAGGTGTGCTTGAGTTAAAGCAACTGATGTGGTTTCTCCAGCAGCAAGTTTTGCCGCCATCTCGGAAGCGGAGTTACGAATCATTCTTCACCCAAAATCTGAGGAACACGGAAACGTTGTTCCTCTTGAGCTGGAGCGCCCGAGAGTGCTTCTTCTGGAGTAAGGCTTGGAACAACTACATCTGCACGAAAGACATTGCGCAATGGCAGTGGGTGTGAGGTTGGTTCAACATCTGCTCCGGCAACCTCTTGAACACGGGCAACAGCATCCAAAATAACGGTGAACTCATTAGAGAGATTGACTAACTCTTCCTCGCTCATTTCGATGCGGGCTAGACCTGCAAGCTTGGCGACATCATCGCGGGAAAGGCTGCTCATGGGCTTAAGTCTAATTAAATTAAGCCCTAACTGCGAATTTGCCCATTTCCGGTAACAATCCATGTAGTCGTTGTCATCGCCTCAAGCCCCATCGGACCTCTGGCATGCAATTTCTGATTTGAGATACCGATTTCAGCCCCAAACCCCATCTGCTCGCCATCTGTAAATCTGGTGGATGTATTAACCATCACCGCTGCACAATCTGCCAGAGCGATAAATCTTTTAACAACATCCTTATTCTCCGAAATGATCGCTTCGGTGTGTTGAGTTCCGTACTTGGCGATATGCGCACTTGCTGCATCAACTGAATCAACGACTGCGACATTAATCTCGAGGGTCCCGTACTCGGTACAGAAGTTCTCATCTGTTGCTTGAGTTGCTGGAATGCCAATCTTTTTTGCAATTGTCAGGCTAGCGCTATCGCAGTGAAGGATTACGCCCGCTTCATGAAGAGCTTTGAGCGCAGTTGGCATAAATGAATCGGCGATCGCTGAATGGATTAATAAGGTCTCTGCAGCGTTGCACACACTTGGTCGCTGAACCTTTGAGTTGATAATAATTGGTACAGCCTTGCTTAAATCGGCAAACTCATCGATGTAGACATGGCAAACACCAGCACCGGTTTCAATAGTTGGAACCGATGACTCATCGACAACCATTCGGATCAGCGCTGCGCTTCCGCGAGGAATTACTAGATCAACCTTTCCGCGGGCATTAAGTAGTGCCTTAACGGTTTCGCGATCCTCTGATGGCACCAGTTGAATCACATCTGGAGAGATTGAAGTTGAAGCTAACGCATCGCGCATAACGCTTACCAAAACCTCATTGCTGTGCGCTGCACTTGATGAACCGCGCAGTAAAGCTGCGTTGCCAGACATCAATAAAATTACCGCAGCATCTACAGTGACATTGGGACGTGCCTCGTACACCATTCCGATTACTCCAAATGGGACTGAGATCTGTTGTAGTTCGATGCCGTTAGGCAAAGTTGATTGACGTAATGTATTTCCTAGCGGATCTGGAAGTTGGCTTACTTGACGCGCTCCCCCGGCAATCGCCTTAATACGTTCTGGGGTTAACAAAAGACGGTCTAACAATGAAGAGTTCAGGCCAGCGGCGCGACCTGCCTCCATATCCTTTTCATTAGCGGCAAGGATGTGCGCACTTCTGGCTTCGATCGCATCGGCGATTACATTCAGAGCCGCTTTCCGTTGTGCTCCAGTGGAAACACTCAAGGTTCTTCCGGCGATGCGTGCAGAGTCTGCAAGCTGTGAAATCAATTGCTGTGCGCTCATTTAGATCAACACCAAATCATCTCTGTGGACTAGTTCACGTTCATACTCTGCACCTAGGGCTGCAGCAAGCTCCTTTGTTGATCTGCCCAACATCTGTGGCAGATCTGTGGAATCAAATGCAACGAGACCGCGTGCAATAACAGCACCACCTGGGCCAACTAGTTCTACAGCATCTCCTGCAATGAACTCACCTTCAACCGCAGTTACTCCTGCAGGTAGTAAAGAAACTCCACGTTCTAAAATGGCGGTTACAGCACCAGCATCCAAAATCAACTTTCCATGTGAGTTTGTCGCATGTGCTAACCACAAAAGACGTGAGGTTGTCTTGCTAGCTTGAGCATGAAAATGGGTTCCAATTTTTTCTCCGGCTAGTGATTTACCTGAATCCTGTAGTGAAGTTAGCAACATTGGAATGCCAGCAGAGGTTGCAATTCGAGCAGCTTCAACCTTTGTCACCATTCCGCCACTTCCGACTCCAGCGGTACCTGCACCACCCAGAGTTATTCCCTCGATATCTGCAACAGATGCCACCTCATAAATTTTTTGCGCTCCCGCTTGTGATGGAGGTGCGTCATACAGTGCATCAATATCTGAGAGAAGTACTAATAAATCTGCGCCAATCAATAGCGCAACGAGAGCGGCTAAACGATCATTATCGCCAAAACGAATCTCTTGTGTTCCAACAGAGTCATTTTCATTAATGATTGGCACAACACCTAATTGCAGTAACTTATATAAGGTGCGCTGAGCGTTTTGATAATGGGATCGACGAACAACATCTTCAGTTGTTAACAAAACTTGTGATGCTGTAATTGCATGGCGGGCAAAACTTTGGGTGTATTGAGCAACTAGCAATCCTTGACCCACAGAAGCTGCTGCTTGCTGTGTTGCTAAATCCTTAGGGCGGGTTGTTAAGCCCAGTGGTGCAAGTCCTGCTGCAATTGCACCAGAGGAGACAACTACAACTTCGGCTCCACGCTTTTTGCAGGCGGCAACCACATCTACAAGTTTGTTTACTGCGGTGGCATCGAGAGCTGATCCGGCTTTACCGGTAAGAGAGGATGATCCAATCTTGATGACGATGCGTTTTGCAGAGGTGATCTGCTCTCGGCTCACTTGTCATCTCCATCCTCTTGATTTTCCCCTACGGCATTTACATCGGTAATAGGTGCAGAAAGTTTAGGCGTGTGGGGGTCAACTACGTTGTATTCCCACTGCTTTGCGATCTCATCATCACTCAAAACATCCTCAACACGCTCAGGCATGTTCCATGTTGATTCAAGACGTGAGTCTTCACCGCGGCGATGTAGGTGACCGGCAAGCTGTTCTGCGCCAGCTTCAATGGTTGGCTCCCAATCAAATACAACCTCGGTGTCACCATCGCCGATACGAACTTCACTGCCGGCAACAGCGCCCTTTTTGTACAACTCTTTCTCAACTCCGAGTTGTGCCAAACGATCTGCAAGGTATCCGATCGCTTCGGCGTTTTTAAAGTTAGTTTGACGAACCCAACGTTCAACCTTTTTGCCGCGAATCGTGAAGGATTCATCAGCGTTTGCATGGACCAAAAATCCAGAATCATCAACTGCAACTGGTCGCAAAATAATTCGTGTGCGCTCTGGGATCGCCGCCTCGACACGATTTTTGTGAACTAAGCGGCCCATCGCGTAAATGAGATCCTGCAGACCTTCTCGAGATGCTGCAGAAACTGCGTACACCTCGTACCCCTTGTCGCGCAGCTCTTGTTCAACCATATCGGCCATAGCTTTGCCATCAGGTAGATCAATCTTGTTTAAGGCAACGATACGGACACGATCCTCAAGACCACCGTATAGCGCTAACTCATTTTCAATCGCTTCAAGATCTGCGACAGGGTTGCGATCTGTTTCCAATGTTCCGCAATCCAAAACATGTACTAAGGCAACGCACCGTTCGACGTGACGAAGGAATTCAAGACCTAATCCCTTTCCTTGTGATGCACCTGGAATAAGACCTGGAACATCTGCAACTGTAAAACGTGTTTCGCCAGCTTGCACAACACCAAGGTTTGGCACCAAGGTCGTGAATGGATAATCAGCGATCTTTGGACGAGCGGCAGAGACCGCTGCAATTAAAGAGGATTTTCCAGCACTTGGAAATCCAACCAAAGCAATATCTGCAACGCTCTTTAACTCTAAAATTAAGGTGCGCTCTTCTCCTGGCTCACCTAGTAATGCAAAACCTGGAGCACGTCGTTTTGAGGATGAAAGCGCAAGGTTTCCTAAACCACCAAAGCCACCTTGGGCTGCTACAAATGTTGTTCCGTTACCAATTAAATCTGCGATTTGTTCACCGCTTTTGTCATAGATAACCGTTCCATTTGGAACTCCAAGGATTAGATCTTCTCCTTGGTGTCCATCTTTACGATCACCATAACCTTGGTGCCCAGATGTTGCTTTGCGATGAGGGGAATGGTGAAAATCTAGAAGTGTTGTCACATTTGGATCAACAATTAGAATGACATCTCCGCCACGTCCACCGTTACCACCATCTGGTCCACCCAGTGGCTTGAACTTTTCACGCTTTACCGAAACACAACCATCGCCACCTTTTCCGGCAGCGGCGTAGAGAGTTACACGATCAACAAATGTTGTCACTTATGAACTCCCTTCGCTTCTTACAATGTTGTTGAATGAAAAAAGCGAGCCGCATGATTACGGCTCGCTCTTTTACAAGAAACCTAAAATTAAGCTACCGGAGCCACATTCACTACACGGCGTCCGCGA
>CAMDCL010000024.1 GCA_945890205.1 Bifidobacterium breve
CTATCACTTGTATACAAAGCGGTTGTTAGATCAAAGCGGAAGCCATCAACGCCAATTACTTCGATCCACCAACGCAGCGAGTCAATAATCTGGCGAACAGAGTGTGGCCGGCTAGCTGCAAATGTATTACCGCAACCGGTTACATCCTCGTAGTTGCCCTGAGAATCCTGTCTGTAATAAGCATGCCCATCAATACCCTTATAGGAAAAGGTAGGTCCGCCGACTCCGCCCTCTGCGGTGTGGTTGTACACAACATCCAAAATTACTTCGATACCTGCAGCATGCAATTGATCTACCGACCATTGAAGTTCAGAGATGGGATCAGGTGTTGATGCATACTCCTTGTGAGGCGCGGTAAACAATAAAGAGTTATAACCCCAATGGTTTTTGCGTCCTCGAACATGAATCGTGGGCTCGGTAATTGATTGCGCAATCGGAAGCAGCTCAAGTGCGGTAACTCCAATTGATTTCAAATGAGCGATTGTGCTGGGATGACCAAGGGCTTTGTAACTTCCTCGTTGATCCTCTGGAATCTCTTGGTTAAAGGCTGTTAAACCCTTTACATGTGCTTCATACATTATGGTTTTAGCCCAAGGGACAAGTGGGCGATTAACCTCGCGGCTTTTATTATCGGTTACAACTGAGTAAGGAACCTTGCCTGCGCTGTCTCGAGGATCCCGTTGATTTAAATCACCATTTCCTGATGCATCATCTGCACGGTGACCGTAAATTTCGGGGGAGTACACAAGCTCCCCATCTATGGCATGGGCGTAAGGGTCAAGCAGTAACTTTGCAGCGTTAAAACGCACACCGTATTCCGGAATCCATGGCCCGTAGACCCGGTATCCATAACGTTGCCCCGGCCGAACACCTGCAAGGTATCCATGCCAGATAGGTCCATTGCGGTGGGACATAGCAAAGCGGGTTTCTACCAACTTGCCATTGACCTCATTAAAGAGGCAAAGCTCAACAGCATCGGCGGCGTTGCTCCAGATTGCAAAGTTGGTTCCGCCATCTGTGACGGTGGAGCCAAGGGTGCGCGGATCTGCAGGAAGCATGATGGGTATCTTGCCCTATCCAGCACCTCAAATTGAAGTTAAGAGACTCTTTCCTCGTAAACTTCTTGTAAATGAGCTATTGATTGTGGCTGAAAATCTGCAAAGTACAAATTAGACAGGTCTGATTCACCACGTCTTACGATTGGTCGCAGCAGTTCAGCAAGCATTAAGAGCATTGCGGCAGGAAATAAATCGACGGAGCGTTTCAAAAACCATGGAGTTCCATTTCGTAGCATCCATTTGACCGATTGAACTTTAGAGATCTTTTTAACTCCTTCAATTTGGATAGGAGCAATGCTCCAGTCTTTTTGGAGCAAAATTTCTCGAAAGTGCTTGGCCAAAAGTTGATGCCCAAACTTGCTAGGGTGCATACGATCAACGTGCCAAACTTTTCGATCATAAATATTGTTGATGCGACGAGTCTGTAAAACATCAGCACCAAACTCATTTGCCAGTGATTGAGTAACGCGATTGACAGCATTAATTCTACGTCTTAAAACTCTGGCTAATAATCCTGGAAGTGGAACAATTCTCGTTGGATCGTGAAGTTGTAGGAGAATGACATGAGTACCTAAAGCTCTTAATTGAGAGATCGTTTGTTGCAGATTCTCATGGAGTTTTGATGGGCTAAAACCATTTCTGAGAGCATCATTTCCACCAACAATAACTGCAGCGATATCAGGCTTGTACAGGAGCGCATTGGGGAGTTGAAACTCTAGAACTTCCAATGATTTGGCACCGGGCCTGGCAAGATTCCAGTACACAATTGGATGGTGAAATGATTGAGTGAGGTAGTAAGCCCACCCTCTGTTGACACCATTGACATCGGCATCTCCGATTCCAGAAGCCGCGCTATCTCCTAGTACAGCGAAGGTGATAGCCCTTTCCATCTAAGCTGCTCGCAGATTTCGGCGTAAAGCTGTGACTTCGCGGCCTGCGCCATGAAGGCGAAGCATCATCATGAGCGTTGAACTCCAGGGAAAGTTTTCTGCTTGATGATGGCATCGTTGATACAAGTCAGGGTGTGCCTTTCTTAGGGCCAAGACATGCTCGACCGCATCAGCAAAGGCCGCTGGCTTGTTCTCCGCCACCGCACCGACAGGGTTTTTAGAGTCCAACATTAAGAACTCCCCAACGGCGCTAGTTGCAGATGCAACAACAGGTGTTCCGGATGCCAACGATTCGAGAGCAGCCAAGCAAAATGTTTCGATCGGTCCAGGTGCGATTGAAACATCTGCACATGCCATAATTTCAGCCAACTTGTTGCGATCGACGATATATCCTAAAAATGTAACTGGCTGACCTTCAGCTAACTTTTTGAGTTTGCCAAACATTGGACCCATTCCAACATAAATCAAACGCGCATTAACTCCACGCTCACGTAGCTCCATGAGAGCCAGGATTGAGTTTTGTGGATTTTTTTCTGGTGACATGCGGCCTAAATGTATGAGAAGTACATCTTGGTCCTTCAAAAGCTCTTCTCGCAGTGATGCGTTTCGAAGTTTGGGAGAAAAAGTCATTAGATCAACACCTAGCGGAATATTAACAAGATTGTCTACCTTAATTGACTCAAACTCCTTTGATGCAAATACAGTTGTTGCAATCACATGATTGAAGCGAGAAGCTAATCGGGTGTTGTGCCAATTTACGAATTTTTTGAATTTGAATCCAAAAATGGATTTGACTAAGCCCGACAGGGTTTCATGACTAAAAACTACGGTGTGAATATTTCTTTTCTTAGCCCACAGTCCTACCCCAGATAACGTAAAGCGATCTGAGATTTCGAGAGCATCGGGCTTGAGAGTTATGAGAAGTTTCTTTACATCCTTGTTGTTAAGAATAATTCGATACCCACCACTAAATGGAAGAACCACAGATGGTACTGTGATCTTCTTTCCATGAACTGTTTCTTCACAGAAAAATCCATTTCCTGGCACTATGTAGGTGAATTCATGTCCCCGTGCTTTGTATCCCTTACCTAATTCATGCAGAGTCGTTCGAATGCCACCAGATTTGGGACCATAAAAGTTTGCGATATGGACGATCTTCATGCGACCTTTATCCCATCTGCCTGAACCTTGGAGTTAATGAGATCTTCGTAATGGGAAATCAACTGCGTATTTATCGTGTGCCAGGTTCGCTCAATAACAGATTCACGGGCTCGAAAGCCCATAAGAGAAGGCTCTGAAAGGTGAATAATCTGATTCACTGCATGATTGAGACTGTATGAGTTTGCCGTGTCGATCAGATAGCCAGTCCACCCGTGTTTGATCAGATCGGTTGGGCCACCAAAATTAGGAGCGATTACAGGTACACCGCTGGCTAACGCCTCTTGAACACTTTGACAAAATGTCTCATGCTTACCTGTGTGGATGAAAATATCCAAGGAAGCGTAATAACGAGCTAAGTTTTCTCCACTTTGGTATCCAACAAATTTAGCATTTGTAAGCACACGTTCTAGTCGCGCTCTAGCTGGTCCTTCTCCAACAATGACTAATTGAATGTCATCACGAGCATCTAAAGTTGCCAGGTCATCAATTCGTTTTTCATTTGCTAGGCGACCAACATAACCGACAAGTTTACGATCTGGACGATCGCCAAGAAGTTCGCATCTCAAAGTGATATCTCGTTTTTCTGGTGAGAACTTTTCGCAATCGACACCGCGGGGCCATAAGTACACATTGGAAACACCTGAGGCTCTTAAATCTTCGCAGGACCAATTAGATGGAGCCAAAGTGCGCGTTGTACGTGTATGAATCTTTGCAACCCATCTCTTTAATGAGTCGTGGGCCATTGTTAGACCATAGTGACGGGCAAAACCGGCGATATCGGTTTGATAGATGGAAAGGGTTGGAACACCTAACCGCTCTGCAACCCTTGCGGCGTAGTTCCCAAGAAAAAATGGTGAGGCTAAGTGAATAACATCGGGGTTGAATCCATCGATAAGGGGCTCCATGGCCTTTTGTGGAAACCCAACTGGTAGTAAACCCTTCATCTCCAAACTTGGAACACGTTTGACTCTGAATCCGGCGTATTCAGTGATGCCTCCGGCACTTTCTGGAGCGATCACAAGCGCCTGGTGTCCTTGCGCCTTGAGATGCTCCAGGACCCTGAGCACGGAGTTGGTCACGCCATTGATCTGAGGCAGAAATGACTCGGTGACCACGACTACTCGCAGGGATCGCTTCATGAGGCTATGTTGAGCCAACTCTCAGAGTTCAAGTAGAAGTTGAGGTTACGAGTCGGCAAACCATGCGTGAAATCTCATGGTGCGGTGGCACAATCAGTTACTCATCAGTAACCTGTGGGTATGAAAATCGCCGTTTGCGTCAAGCAGGTCCCAGATTCATGGGCTGAAAAGAAGATGGTCAATGGAGTTTTAGATCGCGAAAGTGTTGATGCGGTTCTCAATGATCTTGATGAGTACGCAGTTGAAGAAGCGCTGCGAATTGCAGAGGCTCATGGTGGAAATGAAGAAGGTGGTCCACATACCGTGACCGTCATATCAATGGGACCAGAGCGTGCAACAGAGGCGGTTCGCAAAGCTTTATCAATGGGTGCCAATGATGCGATATTGATAACTGATTCAAAGATTGCAGGAGCAGATGCGCTCGCAACATCTGCAGTACTTGCCGCGGTCATCCAAAAGGGTGGATTTGATTTAGTTATCTGCGGAACAGAGTCAACAGATGCGCGAATGAGCGTTGTTCCTGCGATGCTTGCAGAGCGCTTAAACGCTGCACAGTTAACCTTTGCCTCAAAGGTAGAGGTTGATCCATCTGCTCAAAAGGTTTCTATAACACGTGTTACAGAAGCTGGCGTTGAAGAGATGAACGCTAGCTTCCCATGTGTTATCTCAGTTGTTGAAAAGATTAATGAGCCTCGTTACCCATCCTTTAAGGGAATCATGGCGGCAAAGAAGAAGGTCATTGAAAGCCGCGATTTAGCTGCAGTTGGCGTAGCGGTAGATTCTGCATGGTCATTAGTTGCAGATTCATCACCTCGTCCACCACGTGCGGCAGGAATCAAAGTCAGTGATGACAACGCTGCAGATCAAATGGTTTCATTTCTAGCAGAAAAGAAGTTGATATGAGCAATGTATTGATTTTGGCTGACTTTGTAAGCTCAAAGGCTACAAAGACAAACGCTGAATTAGCTACCGTTGGTGCACGTATTGGTGAGGTAACCGCTGTCGTTCTTGCACCTTCTGGTAAAGGCGCAGCAATGGCCGCCGAGATTAATAAGGGACCAGTATCTAAGGTTGTCCTTGTTGAATCAGATGCATTTGTTAACAATGGCGTTGCAGCGGTTGCAGATGTGCTTGCGCAAATCATCGCGACACAGTCTCCGGCTGCGGTCCTGATCGCATCACATGCATTTGGCAAAGAGGTTGCCGCTCGTACCGCAGTAAAGAGCGGCTCCGGAATCATCACAGATGCCGTTGATGTATCTGCAGATGTAACCGCGACCCAACTTGTTTTTGGTGGATCTACGACTGTTCACTCAAAGGTTTCTCACGGAACTCCAATTATTACCGTGCGTCCTAATTCAATTGATGCAAATGTTGCCGCGGCTACACCTGCCGTTGAAACACTTTCACTACAAGTTTCAGATGCATCTAAAAAGGCAACTGTTACATCAACACAACCTCCAGTTCAGGGTGGACGTCCAGAGCTGACTGAGGCAGATATTGTTGTTTCAGGTGGACGTGGAACAAATGGAGATTTCTCTGCCGTTGAAGGCTTTGCTGATTCATTAGGCGCAGCTGTTGGTGCATCACGTGCTGCAACAGATGCTGGCTGGTACCCACATTCATATCAAGTGGGGCAGACAGGCAAAACCGTTAGCCCTCAACTTTATGTAGCGTGTGGAATTTCTGGCGCGATCCAACATCGTGCAGGAATGCAGACAAGTAAGACAATCGTTGTGATCAACAAAGATCCTGAAGCGCCCCTCTTTGAAATCGCAGATTTTGGCGTCGTAGGAGACCTATTTGCTGTGCTGCCTAAGGCAACGGAAGGCGTTAAAGCCCGCAAGTCATAGACTTAGGCCCGTGCCTTCGATCTATGTAGACCATGCTGCGACGACACCACTGTCGCCTGCAGCTTTTAAGGCTATCTCCTCTCAACTTCAGCAACTTGGTAATCCCTCAAGCCTGCATACACATGGGCGTGCAACCCGAAAAGTTTTGGAGGATGCACGGGAGTCGATTGCCCGTGAAGTTGGATCACTTCCATCAGAAGTAATTTTCACCGCATCCGGTACTGAAGCAAACAACATCGCACTCAAAGGTTTGTGGTGGAGTCGAATGGCTCAGGGCAAAAGCGTTGTTGTTATCTCAGCGATCGAACACCATGCGATATTAGATCCTGCACACTGGCTAGAAACCCATGAAGGTGCAGAGGTCATTCATATCCCGGTTGATGTTCATGGGGTGATCAAGCTTGACTTCTTTAAGGATTTGATCGCTCAGCGTGGTGATGAGATCGCAGTCATTTCAATTATGCACTCCAACAATGAAACCGGTGTGATTCAACCGATTCAAGAGCTTGTATCTCTTGCTGGTGATATTCCGGTTCACACCGATGCGGTGCAAAGTTTTAAGAAGGTGCCACTTTCTTATAAAGATCTTGGAGTAACCGCCTTAACTTTAAGCGCTCACAAAGTTGGTGGCCCACTAGGTATTGGCGTATTGATTTTGCGACGCGCATACGAGATACCTGCGCTGTTGCACGGTGGGGGACAAGAACGAGAAATTCGCAGTGGAACCTTAAATGCTCCAAGCATCGTTGCCTTCTCAGCGGCTGCATCAGAGGATTATCCAAGCGCTGATGTTCAAAGACTTCGTGACAATTTCATTAGGGCGGTGCATGCTGCAATTCCAGATGCCTATATCAATGGAGAAGCAAGTCAGCGTTTGCCCGGAATAGTAAACATTACCTTTCCAGGTACTCAAAGCGATACCTTGTTGCTTCTGCTGGATAACGCACATGTGTCGGCATCAACTGGATCTGCATGTAGTGCGGGTGTTCATGAAGCAAGCCATGTGCTGCTTGCGATGGGTCACACCGAAGCGACCGCCCAATCCTCACTTCGTTTCTCCTTTGGGGCCGCTTCTACCCAGGCAGATGTCGATTTCGTAATGTCAGTGTTGCCCGATGTAATTGCCACAGGACGGGCGGCGCACAGTAAATGAAGTTAATTGCAGCGATGAGCGGTGGAGTTGATTCAGCGGTAGCTGCTGCCCGCGCAGTTGAAGCAGGGCATGAGGTAATCGGTGTTCACTTAGCATTGGCGGCAAATCCACAAAAGTATCGTTCAGGTGCACGTGGTTGTTGCACCATCGAAGATTCACATGATGCTAGGCGTGCAGCAGATGTCATCGGTATTCCTTTTTATATTTGGGATATGGCTGAAGAGTTTCATGATGGTGTCGTCGAAGATTTCCTGGCTGAATATTCAGCGGGCCGAACACCTAATCCATGTTTGCGATGCAATGAAAAGATTAAGTTTGCTGCCGTTCTAGATCGTGCACGAGCAATGGGATATGACGGAGTTGTCACTGGACATTATGCGCGGACACAAATTGGTCCAGATGGAAAGACGCTGCATCGCGCCGTCGATCACTCAAAGGATCAGTCCTATGTTTTATCAGTTCTAACTATTGAGCAGATTAACGGTGCAATCTTTCCTCTGGGGGATACAACCAAGGTAGATATCCGAGCTGAAGCAGAACGTCGTGGATTAGCTGTTGCGCAAAAACCTGATAGCCATGATATTTGCTTTGTTCCATCTGGTGACAACGCCGGATGGCTGCGTGATCGACTCGGTAGCGAGGTTGGTCCCATTGTTGATCAAGATGGAAATAAGATTGGCGAGCACAAAGGTGCTTATACCTACACAATCGGTCAGCGAAAGGGTTTGGGATTAACCGTCCCAACCGCTGATGGTTCTCCGAGATTTGTTTTAAAGATTGAACCCGTTACAAACACTGTAGTTGTTGGTGCTCGCGAAGATTTAGCGATTACAACGATGCGCGGTGAACGCCCAGTGTGGTGTGGGCCAGCGGTTGGTTCAGAGGTTAAGAGTGGATTTGTTCAAATACGAGCCCACGGCGCAGCGCTGCCATGTACCTATTACTGTGATGGAGCTCTGTTGGTTGCAACCTTAGAGGAGCCACTATTGGGGCTGGCAACTGGCCAGGCAATGGTTATTTACGATGGTGATCGCGTCGTAGGGTCGGCAACTGTTTGCGAGACCCAATGAGCAATAAAGCCCGTCATCGGATGACTGAATTAATCAATGAGATCCGCGATCATCAATTTAAGTATTACGTTTTAGATCAACCAACAATCACCGATGCACAGTTTGATGCCTTATTGCAGGAGCTACAGATATTAGAAGATAAGAATCCCGAGCTGCGTGAGGCAGATTCTCCAACTCAACATGTGGGTGGTGGGTTTTCTACCCAGTTTGAACAGCGTGATCACATCGAAAAGATGATGAGTCTGGACAATGTCTTTGATACCGATGAGTTAGCTCAATGGTTTGATCGCGTTGAGAAGGAGATCGCACAGCCACAGTATTTGTGCGAGGTAAAGGTTGATGGGTTAGCGATCAACTTAACCTATGAAAAGGGAGTACTAGTTCGTGGTTTGACCCGTGGAAATGGTGTCACCGGAGAAGATGTAACACTCAATGTTAAAACAATTAAAAATCTTCCGCATCAATTAAAGGGCGACATCGCACCCTCGCTAATAGAAGTTCGCGGTGAAGTCTTCTTTCCAATCCAAGCATTTAATGAACTTAACGAATCTCTAGAAGAAGCAGGTAAGCAGCTCTTTGCTAATCCTCGCAATGGTGCGGCTGGCTCTTTGCGTCAAAAGGATCCCCGCATAACCGCGTCTCGTCCATTGTCAGTTGTAGTACACGGAGTCGGTGCCCGAGAAGGTATTGATTTTGACTCACAAAGTTCAGCCTACGAAGAGTTAAACTCTCTAGGTTTACCGACAAGTGATCGATTCAAGGTCTGTGGCACACGTGCAGAGGTTGAAAAATTTATTCAGTTCTATGCAGATCATCGCCATGATGTTGAACACGAGATCGATGGCGTAGTTATAAAGGTTGATTCCTTGTCGCAGCAACAGCAGTTGGGCTTTACCTCGCGCGCACCTAAATGGGCGATTGCATATAAGTACCCACCTGAAGAGGTCACCACGGTGCTGCTCGATATCAAGGTCAGCGTGGGCAGAACCGGAAGAGTGACCCCCTTTGCATACATGGAGCCGGTCAAGGTAGCTGGTTCAACGGTAACAAATGCGACCTTACATAACGCTGAAGAGATTGTCCGAAAAGGTGTATTAATCGGCGACACGATTGTGATTCGTAAAGCCGGAGATGTAATTCCAGAGGTTTTGGGTCCTGTTCTTGAAAAGCGTAAGGGATCAGAGCGTGCATTTGTTATGCCAACACAATGTCCCGAATGTGGCTCTGAACTTCGCGCTATGAGCCAAGGCGATGTTGATATTCGCTGTCCCAATACGCAAAGTTGCCCAGCACAACTTCGTGAGCGAATTTATTACATCGGTTCACGTGCCGCCTTGGATATCGATGTTTTGGGGTATGAAGCCGCATCTGCATTATTAGATGCAAAGATTATTAAGGATGAATCTGATCTCTTTAACTTAACGGCAGCTGCACTTGTTACCTCCGATTTTTTTGTTAAGAAGGATGGAAAGCCCGCTGCAAATGTAGATAAGTTGTTAGCTGCGCTGGATGAGGCAAAAACTCGCCCGCTGTGGCGAACCTTGGTTGCGCTATCAATTCGTCACGTTGGCCCAACCGCTGCACAAGGTTTGGCAGCTGCTCTTGGTTCAGTCAAAGCTATCTCAGAAGCAACGGCGCAAGAGTTAGCAGATATTGATGGAGTCGGAGAAATCATCGCCGAGTCGATCATCGAGTGGTTTGGTGTTAAGTGGCATCAAGAGATTATTTCAAAGTGGGAAAAAGCTGGGGTCTGTATGGTAAATACTCAAGGTGAACAGCTGCCGCAAACCTTGGCTGGCCTTACCTTTGTAGTAACTGGTGGCCTCGATTCATTTTCTCGAGATGGGATCTCTGAAACTATTGCAGCCCATGGGGGAAAGGTCTCATCATCGGTATCGAAGAAGACTGATTACCTCTTGGCAGGAAGTGATCCGGGTTCAAAGTTGGCTAAGGCTCAGGAATTAGGGGTCCCTGTAATCGACGAAGCGAGATTTAAAGAGCTATTGGCGGGCAAGTAGTAGTATTTCAACCATGATGACTCTTGCTAGCGAGATTACTCGCGAACTTCCTGCCTCACCACTGTTTTTTGGAGTGTTTACATTTGTTGTGATGTCACTCTTTCTATATTTAGTACTTCGCCTAGACCGAGATTAATTTGTCCCGAGTAGGTATTTACGGCGGAACATTTGACCCGATTCATCTAGGTCATCTGCATGTCATTACCCAGTTAATTGAAAAAAACTTAGTAGACCAACTCTTGGTTATTCCCGCAGGTGAGCCACTACTTCGTGACCACGCCCCTATTGCAACTGCGCAACAACGCCGTGCCATGTGCCAATTAGCGCTAGCGGATTTGCCACAAGGGATTGCATCCAAAGTTCAGGTTAATCCCATCGAAGTACTTCGAACCGGTCCTAGTTATGCCATCGATACCGTTGAGGCGGTTGCGCAAAACTATCCAGGACAGACCATTGTTTTAATCATCGGTCAAGATGCCGCAGAAAAACTAGATCAATGGCATCGCATTGAAGAGCTGCGTGGAATGGTTGAGTTTTTAGTAATTGGTAGACCAGGATTTGCAGGAAATGGTGTAGATATCGGGGCTTTAAATGTTGCCGCCACCACAATTCGCCAAGGTTTGAGCGCAGATGTCTCGTCATCTGTAGCTACATTTATACGAGAGAATAACCTTTATGACAATTAGCTGCAGAACGCTCGAGATCACCCAAGTTGCCGCCAAAGCTGCAATCGACAAGATTGCCGTAGATGTAGTTGCCTTGGATCTATCTGATCAACTTGTTCTCAGTGAAGTCTTCTTAATCGCAACAGGTCAAAATGAGGCGCAGGTTGATTCGATCGCAGATGAGGTTGAACGACAGCTTGCAGCTATCGGAGACAAACCTGTTCGCCGTGAGCATGGTGCTGAATGGATCTTGTTAGATTATTCAGATCTGGTTGTGCATGTACAAAGCGCCGAACTGCGTAAGTACTACATGCTCGATCGCTTATGGAATGACTGTCCGACAATTGAGTTAGAAGCGGTGAGGGAGGCGGCTGTAAATGGCCGCTAATCGAGTTGTACTGTGGCGTCATGGCCAGACTGATTGGAATGTAGTCAATCGTTTTCAAGGCCATTCAGATATTGCACTCAATGATGTCGGACGTTTTCAAGCGCGCCATGCTGCCCAAATTCTTGCGGGCATGAAGCCAACGATGATTATTTCAAGTGATCTTGGTCGGGCCCGCGATACCGCTCAGACACTCGCCGATTTAACAGGCCTTACCGTTGGAATTGATGAAAATCTTCGTGAAACAAATGGAGGATTATGGGAGGGAAAAACCGGTGCTGAAAATCGCGCCGAAGATTTCCAAAACTTTATTCGCTGGATTGATGGCGAAGATAACCCGGCAGGCACAACTGGAGAACGGCGCAGTGAGGTTGCAGATCGAGCGGTCAATGCAATTAAAAATGCGCTAGGAGATAAAACGGATCAGTTATTGGTTGTCACTACACATGGAGGCACGGCACGTTGCATCTTGGGTTTAATGCTGCAACTTCCAATGTCCCACTGGGGTGTTATTGGTGGACTTTCAAATGCATCGTGGTCGATCTTGGAACGCAACCCCCGCCAATGGAATTTGGTTGAACACAACGCTATATCTATCCCAGAGCCTGTTTACGGTGCAGAAAGTGGTGAAACTCCGGTTTAAAGCCCGCCGTGGTAAATGCGGTAAGGTCTGCACTCGCACAAAAAACGGGGCTATAGCGCAGCTGGTAGCGCACCTGCATGGCATGCAGGGGGTCAGGGGTTCAAATCCCCTTAGCTCCACATATGAATAACAAGGTGAATGACGAGCGCGAGCACGCGGCATATGACTTTGCCTACGTGCAGGAAAAGTGGCTGCCAGTTTGGGATCAACTACAACCATTTAAATCAGGGCGCGCAGATGACACACGTGAAAAGAAGTATGTGTTGGACATGTTTCCTTATCCATCGGGAGATCTTCACATGGGTCACGCCGAGGCCTATGCCCTCGGAGATGTAATCGCTCGTTACTGGGCACAAAAGGGTTTCAATGTTATGCACCCAATTGGCTGGGATGCTTTTGGTTTACCCGCTGAAAACGCTGCAATTAAGCGCAATTCAGATCCACGAATATGGACCTATGAAAATATCGCGGTGCAAAAGGCATCGATGCGACGTTATGCATGTTCCTTTGATTGGGATCGAGTATTCAACACCTGCGATCCCGAATACTACAAATGGAATCAATGGTTATTCCTTAAGTTTTATGAGCGTGGTTTGGCATACCGAAAAGATTCAGCGGTTAACTGGTGTCCAGGGTGCCAGACAGTTCTAGCCAACGAACAGGTTGTTGCAGGTCTGTGCGAGCGATGTGATTCAACTGTTACAAAGAAGAAGTTAAATCAGTGGTACTTCAAGATCACAGATTATGCAGATCGCTTGCTAGATGACATGGCTCAGCTTGAAGGTAAATGGCCTGACAAAGTTCTTACGATGCAGCGCAACTGGATCGGTAGATCAACTGGCGCAAATGTACAGTTTGAAATCCAAGGTCGATCTGAGCCTGTAACTATTTACACAACCCGTCCTGACACATTGTTTGGTGCAACATTTATGGTTGTTGCTGTCGATAGTGAGTTAGCTACCGAACTTGTTCAGGGGACTGGTGTTGAGGCTGAGTTTGCAAAGTATTTAGAAACAATTAAGGCTGCAAGTGATATCGATCGCCTTGCAACAGATCGTCCAAAGAGCGGTGTTTTCTTAAATCGTTTCGCAATCAACCCGGCTAATGGTGAAAAACTTCCTATATGGGCTAGTGATTACGTCCTTGCTGATTATGGAACAGGCGCGATTATGGCGGTTCCAGCCCATGATCAACGCGACCTAGATTTTGCTCGTGCGATGAAGTTACCGGTTCGTGTTGTTGTTGAAACAGGCGAAGAGGATCCAAACACATCAGGTGTTGCAACCGTTGGCGATGGAAAGTTAGTTAACTCAGAGATTTTAAATGGCCTCAATAAGGCTGATGCAATTGCAGCGATTAACAAAAAGCTTGAGGCCGATGGTAAGGGCGTTGCTGCTCGTAACTATCGCCTACGCGATTGGCTAGTTTCACGTCAGCGTTATTGGGGTACACCAATTCCAATCATTCACTGTCCTTCATGTGGTGAAGTTCCAGTACCTGCAGATCAGCTGCCCTTGACTCTGCCAGATGCTGACGGGTTAGACCTTAAGCCCAAGGGAACATCACCACTGGGTGCTGCAACTGATTGGGTAAATGTAAAGTGCCCTCAATGTTCAGTTGATGCAAAGCGCGATACAGACACGATGGATACCTTTGTAGATTCCTCTTGGTACTACCTGCGTTATGCAGATCCAACCAATGCAACAGAGCCTTTCTCGAAAAAAGATGTTGATACCTGGCTACCTGTTGATCAATATGTCGGTGGAGTAACTCATGCGATTTTGCACTTGCTATACAGTCGATTCTTTACCAAGGTTTTGAATGATATGGGAATGGTTGATTTCAATGAACCATTTACACGTTTGCTCAACCAAGGAATGGTTGTCATGGATGGCTCTGCGATGTCCAAGAGCCGCGGAAACCTTGTGCGTTTATCTGATGAGTTAGAAAACCATGGAGTCGATGCGATTCGCCTGTCTATGGTTTTTGCCGGGCCTCCAGAAGATGATGTGGATTGGTCAGATGTTTCACCTTCGGGTTCAGTGAAGTTTTTAACGCGTGCATGGAGATTGTCAGGGGATGTAACAAGTGCTGCAGGAGTCGACTTCAGCACCGGTGATCTTGCTTTACGTAAGGCAACCCACAAAGCGCTACATGATGCCGGTTTTGCCGTTGAATCATTCCGCTTTAACGTTGCAGTTGCTCGTGTGATGGAGCTTGTAAACGCCACCCGTAAAGCGGTTGATTCTGGTTGCGGAGCTGCAGATCCTGCGGTTCGTGAAGCAGTGGAGGCGATCGCAATCATGTTGTCTCTTGTTGCACCATTTACCGCCGAAGAGATGTGGGAGCGCCTTGGACACAAGCCATGTGTGGCACTTGCTGGCTGGCCCGCCGTTGATGAGAAGTTATTAGTTGCAGATGCGGTCACCGTTGTTGTTCAAATTAATGGAAAGATCAAAGATCGCATCGATGTAGCGCCAACAATTACCGATGCCGATCTTGAGGCCGCCGCACTTGCTCTGCCTAGCATCGTTGAAGCACTTGCTGGTGCCAGTATCAACAAGATCATTACCCGTGCTCCAAAGCTTGTAAATATCGTTATCAACAACTAGAACTGCTTAGCCATCACTGCAGGTGTGGGTTAATCACACTTGGCATATGGAACAACTTCGTACAGCCTTCGAATCATTTTCACAGTGGTGGTTTGATCTTCATTTCTCCCGTAATCAAAAGAGAGCACTTGCTGCCATTGCAGCGATTGTGCTTGTGCTATCTATATTTATAGTTGCTCGAGGAAACTCAGAGATGCAGGCAGCACCTGAAATTGTTCCGGTCGTCATCGCTGAACCTGAAATATTTGTGGATGTAGCAGGTGCGGTCAATAATCCTGGTGTTTATACCTTGGCTGGAAAATCAAGGGTTATTGATGCGATCAAGGCGGCTGGAGATAGCGCACCAGGTGCAGATCTGAGCACCATCAATCTAGCTCGCGTTCTCAATGATGGTGAACAAATTTATGTTGACTCCACAGTTGTAAATAGTTCAGGTAAGAGGGTGAGTAAAAAAGCGCCATCAGGGCCGATTAATATAAATCGCGCAACCGCCCGCCAATTAGATGCGTTAGATGGGATTGGTCCTGTGATCGCTGGCCGAATCGTTGAGTATCGACGGGTTCATGGCTCCTTTTTAACCGTTGATGATCTTCAAAAGGTAAGCGGAATTGGTCCAGCAAAATTCGCGCAGCTAAAGTCAAAAGTCAGGATTTAATTGACTACAGGGCGTTAGCTCTGGGCGGTGGGCTTTGGGCTGGTGCTTTGATTCAAAGCGCTGTTTCACCATGGAGAGTCGCCGGTATTGCCACCTTGGTAACCCTCTTTGCTGTTGCACGAAAAAAGACACGATTATTGGTGATCTTTACCGCCATTCTTATTGGTGCAACCGCCATGTCTATGCGACAGGTCTCTTTAGAACGATCAGCCATTGCGCAACATGTGGGTTCGACCATTACCTTTCAGGCTCAGGTAAAAACCGACCCAAGTAAAACAGCATCAGGAAATTACAGCTTCACCGCACGCTTGCTGCAATTTTCTATCGATGAACAAAGTTATTGGCTGCGAGTTCCTGTCAGAATCCTGGTTAAAGAAAGGATTGATTTACTACCGGGACAGCAAGTGTCAGGATCTGCATCGGTGATAGCAACCAAGGAGGCAAGGGTTGCTGCTCTGCTCATTAGCAATGATGCGATCACACAAGTAACCCAGCCCTCGGGATGGGCATCGGGGCTGGGTGCAATTCGCCAAGGGTTACGGGATAACTCAGGTAGCGGTGATGCAGGTGCATTAATTCCCGGAATGGTTTTGGGGGATACATCCAAGCAATCACCTGAATTTAAAGAGGCGATGCAACGATCTGGATTAGCCCACTTAGTTGCGGTAAGTGGTGCAAACTTTGCAATTGTTTCGACCTTTGTTTTGTGGTGCATGCAGTTTGTAATTCGAAGAAAAAAATTGCGAGTACTTGCGACCGCGGTAGCCCTTGTGTGCTTCATCGCATTGGTTCGACCTTCTCCATCTGTGTTGCGGGCTGCGGCTATGGCAGCGGTTTTGCTCTCTGCTCAATTTGGTAAACGTAGCTCTGACTCTCTGCCCGCATTGGGATTTGCAATCTGTGCGGTGGTTTTAGGTGATCCCTGGCAATCACGTGATGCCGGTTTTGCGCTATCGGTTCTGGCAACGGCTGGGCTTCTTCTTCTTGCTCCCCGCATTCAAGAGCGGTTGCCTACCCACAAAAAATTTGCGGGCGCAGTTGCTCCGCCCATTGCCGCCATGGTGTTTTGTTCGCCGATTCTTGTTTCACTATCAGGGTATTTATCGCCCATGAGTATCGTGGCCAACTTTCTAGCAGCACCTGCCGTTGCGCCAATAACAGTCCTTGGATTTATCGCCGCTCTAATCTCACCCATTGCTCCTTGGTTAGCCGAGGCAATCATCTTTTTGATTCGCTTTCCGGCCGGGTTTATAACTGGGGTCGCTCATTGGATTGCAGCTTTTCCAGTACTAACTATCCATAATGGATTGATTGGCTTTTCTCTCGTGGCCTTGATTCTTACTGTAATAATCCTGTTTAGAAAAAACTGGAAGCAGACAACGGCGGTACTTTTAATCCTTGTAATCTCTTTAGGGTGGCTACAACGCTGGCCGGCCGGAGATTGGCATATTGCTCAGTGTGATGTTGGGCAGGGGGATTCTCTTGTAATTAATCTCGGTCACCATCGCGCCATAGTTATTGATGTAGGTCCAGACTCCACCGCAGCGGATAAGTGCCTGCGAGATTTGAAGATTAAAGAGATTTCCTTACTGATCCTGTCCCACTTTCATGCAGATCATGTTGGTGGATTACCAGCGGTATTACATGGAAGAAAGGTGGGACAGGTTTGGATTAGCAACAATCTCCAGCCAGAGATTGAAAGCAGATCAGCCCTTGATGCGCTTAAGGCTTCGCAGATAGTTACAGTTCAAAAAGGTTTAGTGACACAAATCGGTCAGGTTAATCTCAAGGTTTTGTGGCCCGAAGCATCGGTTCGAAGTTTTGAAGAGTTACCTGGTGAGGGATCGATGATCAATAACTCAAGTATCGCTGTTCTATTAACAACATCGGATTGGAGTTTGTTTTCAGCGGGAGATCTTGAACCTCCTGCACAGCGTGAGTTGGTAAATTTGGTGAGCCCGGTAGATATTTACAAGGTCTCTCACCATGGCTCTAAGTATCAAGATGAGGCTTTAGCTAAGGCGCTGTCTCCTCAAATCGGGCTAATCAGTGTGGGAGCAAAAAATCCATACGGCCACCCCGCTCCAGAAAGTATTGACTCTTTGACTAGACTCGGCACACAAGTTCTTCGGACAGATAGAGATGGTGCGGTAGCTATTACAGCTTCAAACCATCACTTAAAGGTTCACAGGAGCAAGGGCAGAATTAAGTTATTTTACTGGAGCTAGGAGGGCATGGGATGAACTCTTTTTACCTAATCCTTGGCTCTGAATCAGCTCTGGCAGATCGAGCCTTAACAAAGCTCAACGCACAACTCAAAGAGGAAAGGTGCGAAGTAACTACCTTGTTTGCAGCGGAGACAATTGTTGGTGATATCGCCGACGCTCTTGCTCCATCATTATTTTCTGAAAGACGCGCACTGATAATCCGTGATCTGCAAGACTTACCTGAAGATAACCGAGATGAGATTACCCGCTACATAGAGCAGCCAGATCCTTCGACAACTGTAATTTTTGTTCATAAAGGTGGAGTCAAAGGAAAAGCACTTCTTGATGCGATTAAAAAGATAAAGCCTGAATTAATCCCTTGTGATCCCTTAAAAAAAGAGGCTGAAAAAGAGGAGTTTGTTAAATCTCTCTTTCTAGATCTTGGTCGCAAAGCATCTTCGGGTGCAGTCTCGGCATTGGTTGGCGCGCTCGGAAATGATCTGCGAGAACTTCAAGGTGCGGTAGGACAGATTGCAGCCGATGCTCCTTCAGGATTAATTGATGAAGCGATGGTTGATAAGTATCACCAAGGTCGAGTAGAGACAACAGGATTTGATGTGGCAGATGCAACCCTTGATGGCAATCTATCGGCGGCGCTTATTTCACTTCGCAGCGCATTAGAAACCGGAACCGATCCGGTAATGATCACCAGTGCGATCGCATCTTCGCTGCGATCTTTAGCAAAGGTTGCAGGAACAAATCGCAATCAAAAATCCTTTGAATTGGCTGGTCAATTAGGAATGGCTCCATGGCAGATTGATAAGGCTCGCAGACAGCTGGCTCGATGGAGCCCTGCCCAAATAGCTGATGCCGTTGGGGCGATCGCTCAGGCAGATGCTGAAGTAAAGGGTGCGGCCAGCGACCCTATTTATGCGCTGGAAAAGGCTGTGACCAGGATCGTCTCATCGCAATTTGACCGCTGAGCACACGCTTGCGTACCCTTACCCTCTGCGCATAGAACCCACGATGGGCTCCATGCATGAGGCTCATAGCCTAGAAAATGAACTGGAGTAACACGTGTACGCAATCGTTAAAGCTGGCGGACGCCAGGAGAAGGTCGCAGTTGGCGACACAGTAATCGTTGATCGTATCGACGCTGCTGCAGGTGCAACTGTTTCATTCCCTGCCTTGCTGGTAGTAGATGGTGCAGCTGTTACAACAGATCCAAAGGTTTTGTCTGGCGTAAAGGTAACTGGTGAGGTTCTTGAAGAGCTAAAGGGACCAAAGATCGATATCTTGCGTTACAAGAACAAGACAGGTCACCGTCGTCGCCAGGGATTCCGTGCGCAACTGACTCGTGTAAAAATTACCGCCATCAACGGCGCGAAGTAAGGGAGACGAAGTAAATGGCAAGTAAGAAGGGT
>CAMDCL010000025.1 GCA_945890205.1 Bifidobacterium breve
TGCTTACTAACTTCCCAACTGTGTACAAGCGTATTCAGCGCCTCAAGGAGCTAGAAGCTCTAGAAGAGAAGAACGATCTACTTCTAACAAAGAAGGAACTACTTGTTCTACGTCGCGAACGCGAAAAACTATTTAAGAACCTTGACGGAATCCGTAACATGACCAAGTTGCCTTCAGCAATCTGGGTTGTAGATACAAAGAAGGAGCACCTAGCGGTTCAGGAAGCTAAGAAGCTTGGTATTCCAGTTATCGCCATCTTGGATACAAACTGCGATCCAGATGAGGTTGATTACAAGATTCCAGGTAATGATGATGCAATCCGCTCAATCGACTTGCTGACACGCGTTATCACCGATGCAATTGCAGCTGGCCTTAAGGCACGTTCTGCAAATGTAAAGGAAGAAGCAAAGTCGGATGCACCAGCAGCTGTTGCTGCAGGTGAGCCATTGGCTGATTGGGAGAAGGAAATTCTCGACGCACCAGTTGCGCCTGCCGTAACCGACGCACCAACAACACCGGAGGCATAAATTGGCTAACTACACAGCTGAAGATGTAAAGAAGCTTCGCGAAGCAACCGCTGCAGGAATGCTCGATTGCAAGAAGGCTTTAGATGAGGCAGATGGCGACTACAACAAGGCGCTAGACATCATTCGTGTTAAGGGGCTCAAGGGAGTCACAAAGCGTGAAGGTCGTCTTACCTCAAATGGTGCAGTTGTCGCAAAGGTCGAGGGCAACCTTGGCGTAATGCTAGAACTGAACTGTGAAACAGATTTCGTTGCAAAGGGTGAGCGCTTCGTTGCACTTGCAGATGAGCTACTTGCACATCTACAAAATGCACAATCTGATTCTGTAGATGCATTTTTAGCATCGACAATGGCTAACGGTAAGACCGTTCAGGCAACAGTCGACGAGGCGAATGCAACTATGGGCGAGAAGATTGAAGTTCGTCGTATTGCTGTAATCAAGGATTCACCAGTTGGAATTTACCTGCACCGTACAAGTCCAGATCTTCCACCACAGGTTGGTGTTTTGGTTGAGCTTGTTAAGGATGCCGCAGAAGTTGGTAAGGACATCGCACAACACATTGCAGCATTTGCTCCGCAGTTTGTTAATCGCGAACAAGTTCCAGCTGAGTTGATCGAAAATGAGCGCCGTATCGCAGAAGAGACGGCGCGCGAAGAGGGTAAGCCAGAGGCGGCCCTTACAAAGATCATCGAAGGCCGAGTGGCAGGTTTCGTTAAGGAAGTTTCCTTGATTGAGCAGTCATTTGCTAAGGATGCCAAGAAGACTGTTAAGCAGATCCTCGATGAGGCAGGAACCGCTGTTAAGGCCTTCCATCGCTTCCGCGTGGGTCAATAAGGAGTAGGTCTGATCGCTTAGACTTACGTTCTACTACGGACTATTAGAACCAGATACTAAAAGATTGAGGAGCACTCATGCCCGGTACAAGAGGTACGTATCGGAGAGTGCTCCTTAAACTTTCTGGAGAAGTTTTTGGTGGAGAAAAAGGTATCGGTGTTGATCCCGATGTTGTTCAAGATATTGCAAAACAAATCGCCGATGTAGCCCGTACCGGCGTTCAGGTCGCAATTGTTGTTGGTGGAGGTAATTACTTCCGCGGAGCTGAGCTTTCACAACGCGGTATGGATCGCTCCCGCGCCGACTACATGGGAATGCTCGGAACTGTAATGAACTGTCTGGCGCTACAGGATTTTCTTGAAAAAGAGGGTGTTGGGACTCGAGTTCAAACCGCGATCACCATGGGTCAGGTTGCAGAGCCATATATTCCGCTGCGCGCGATTCGTCATCTTGAAAAGGGTCGAGTTGTAATCTTTGGCGCAGGTGCTGGAATGCCTTTCTTTACTACCGACACGGTGTCGGCACAACGCGCACTTGAAATTGGTGCAGAGGCGCTACTGCTGGCAAAGAGTGGAGTCGATGGCGTCTACAGCGCAGATCCCAAAAAAGATCCTAAGGCGACTAAGTTCGACACCATTACATATGATGAGGTTTTATCTAAATCACTAGCTGTTGCAGATGCTGCAGCCTTTGCATTGTGTCGCGAGAATAAGTTACCGATCGTTGTCTTTGATTTAATGAAAAATGGAAACATTGGCCGCGCAGTACGTGGCGAAGTAATTGGAACCCTCGTCGTATAAGCGATGAGAATGATGTACACAGCGGTAAGAGGAGCTAAACAATGGCAGATGTAGCAAGCGCCCTAAAGGATGCTGAGACTAAGATGAACAAAGCGGTTGAGGTTGCAAAGGATGATTTTGCAACGATCCGCACAGGTCGCGCTCATCCATCTCTGTTTAACAAGGTCATGGTTGATTACTACGGTACTTATACAGCGCTGTCTCAACTGGCAACGATTCAGGTTCCAGAGGCGCGTATGGCTTTAATTTCCCCCTTTGATAAGGGTGCGATGGCAGCAATTGAAAAGGCTATTCGCGAATCAGATCTAGGCGTTAACCCTGGCAATGATGGTTCAGTAATCCGCGTTAACTTTCCACAACTGACTGAAGAACGCCGTAAGGAGTTCATCAAGGTTGTAAAGAGCAAGGCTGAGGATTCAAAGATTTCAATCCGCAATATCCGCCGCGCAGCAAAAGAGGCGATGGAGAAGTTGGAAAAGGATGGCGAGATCGGCAAGGATGATTTAGCCCGTGGTGAAAAAGAGCTCGAGAAGGTTACATCGGAACATGTTGCAAAGATCGATGAACTACTCAAGCACAAAGAGGTCGAACTCCTAGAGGTGTAGGGGCTCTCTTATGTCAGATCTGCACTCGATCTTTGATGCCATTAATAAAAAGGCTGGGCGCAAGCTTCTGCCCTCTATCGCCGTTGGCCTGTCTCTGATCGCCCTCGTGTGGTTTGCCCTTTCTTATCAGCGTGAGATCTTTGCAATTGTTGTTGCAATAGCGGTCGTTTTAGGTGTGCGGGAGCTAGTGCGTGCATTTGCAGCACGTGGAATTGTTATTTCATTTAACACCCTTACCTTGGCAACGATCGGTCTGTCATATGCAGCCTGGGTTGGGGGAGTCGCAGGTCTTGCCGTTGCAACCGCGATTGCATTTCCACTTTTACTCATTCGCGCGCTGCTTCAGGGTCCCGATGGTTTTGTAGCAAAGGCAACGGCCACAACCTTTGGTCTGTTGTATCTGCCTTTCTTGGCGGGATTTTTAATTCTCTTGGCCAGGCCAAGTACCGGCTTTGAACGTGTCATGACCTTTGTTGTTTTAGTCGGCTGCAATGACACCTTTGGCTACATCGTTGGTGTTTTACTAGGAAAGCATCCGCTCGTTCCAAAGATTTCTCCTAAGAAAACTTGGGAAGGTCTAGTGGGATCATTGATCTTTACGATGATCGGTGGGGCGTTGGCCTTTACATACATCATGGATATGGATTGGTGGATCGGCATCATCGTTGGTTTGATGATTGTCTTTACCGCTACCTGTGGAGATTTAATTGAAAGTGCGATGAAGCGGGATATGAGTTTGAAGGATATGGGCACCTTGTTGCCTGGACATGGCGGAATGTTGGATCGTTTAGATTCAGTTGTCTTATCGGCACCTGCTATGTGGCTCGCCCTTGAGCTTGTGAAACACTTCTTATGAGCGGCAAAGTGCCTGAGATCAACCTAGTTTTTGATGAGCCGGTTCAGCGCAAGAAAGCACCCAAGCATCTAGCAGATTTTGCACCCGCTGATCGAAAGGCCTTTGCTCAAGAGTTTGGCTTTCAACCATTTCGTGCAAGTCAGGTTGCCAACCATTACTTTTCACATCTATCCAACAATCCAGAAGAGTGGACCGATGTACCAGCCGCCGAACGTCAGGCGATCGCTGATGCACTAACCCCAAAGATGATCGAACTTGTTACAACACGTACAACAGATAATGGCATGACCCGTAAAGATTTGTGGAAATTACATGATGGTGTACTGGTTGAAAGTGTTTTGATGCGTTATACCGATCGTGTCACAGTGTGTATCTCATCCCAAGCAGGGTGCGGAATGAACTGTCCATTCTGTGCAACGGGCCAGGCTGGGCTCACCCGCAACTTATCGGCCGCTGAAATCACCGATCAGATTGTGGCCGCTGCACGTGCCTGTGCAAATGGCGAACTTCCGGGGGGTCCAACCCGTCTTTCCAATATTGTTTTTATGGGAATGGGCGAACCATTGGCAAATTACAACGCAGTTGTTCGCACATTGCGCAATATCACCGACCCCAACCCAGATGGATTAGGAATCAGTGCACGTTCTGTAACTGTTTCTACAGTTGGTTTGGTCAATGGAATTGAAAAGCTGACTGAAGAGGGGATTAGCTGCACATTAGCTGTATCTCTGCACACCCCTGATGATGAGCTCCGTGACACATTGGTTCCGATTAACAATAGATTTAATATCCGCGAAGTATTGGCCGCCGCTGATGCTTATGAAAAGAGAACCGGGCGCAGGTACTCAATTGAGTACGCCTTAATCCGTGACATTAATGATCAATCCTGGCGATCAGATCTCTTGGGCCGTCTGCTCAAAAACCGTAACGCACATGTAAATTTGATTCCTCTCAACCCAACCCCAGGTTCAAAATGGACAGCATCACGTCGGGAGGATGAAGCAGAGTTTGTTCGCATCCTCGAAAGTTATGGAGTCCCAGTAACTGTCCGAGATACTCGTGGTCGCGAAATCGATGGTGCATGTGGCCAGCTAGCAGCAGCGGAAAAAGGTAAGCCGGTCGCATAAATTGTGACTAGTTACTTTTAGGCCAAATTGCTAGGCTCTGCAACATGAAAAAGCTCAATAACTTCATCAACGGTAAATCAGTCGAATCAACATCAGGTGAGACCACAACGCTGGTAAATCCTGCAACAGGACAACCCTTTGCAACCGCTCCCAAATCAAACGCTGCAGATATTGATGCAGCCTTTAAAGCGGCAAGTGAGGCATTTGTAGATTGGCGAGACTCAACACCATCGCAGCGCCAACGAGCATTGTTAAAAATTGCAGATGCTATTGAGGAGCGAGCTGAAGAAGTTATCGCCATTGAAGTAGAAAACACCGGTAAGCCAGTTGCGCTGACTACCTCTGAAGAGCTTCCTCCGATGGTTGATCAAATTAGATTTTTTGCAGGAGCTGCGCGAAACCTTGAAGGAAAATCCGCTGGCGAGTACATGGCGGGAATGACATCGATTATTCGTCGCGAGCCAGTAGGTGTGATTGGTCAAGTAACACCGTGGAACTACCCAATGATGATGGCGGTCTGGAAGTGGGCACCGGCGATTGCGGCGGGAAATACCGTTGTATTAAAGCCAAGTGATACAACACCAGCATCTACTGTATGGATGGCCAATTTAATGGCTGAATTTTTACCTGCTGGTGTATTTAATGTTGTGTGCGGCGAGCGCGAAACAGGTGCAGCACTTGTAAATCACGCACGTCCCGACATGGTTTCCATTACTGGATCTGTTGGCGCAGGAATTCAGGTTGCAGAATCTGCAGCTAAGCAGGTCAAACGTGTTCACCTAGAACTGGGTGGAAAGGCACCTGTTGTTGTCTTCGCCGATGCTGATTTAGCAGCTGCAGCTGAAGCGATCGCAGTCGCCGGTTATTTCAACGCTGGCCAAGATTGCACCGCAGCAACTCGCGTCATTGTTCAGGACTCTGTTTATGATGACTTTGTCGCATTGCTGACCGCCCAAGCTAAGGGCATCGCACTTGGCGCACCTCATGATGATGATGTCTTCCTAGGGCCTGTTAACAACAGCAATCAATTGGCTCGCGTTAGCGATCTACTCTCACGGGTTCCATCCCATGCCAAGGTGATGGCAGGTGGTAGCGCCCTTGATCGTCCAGGATTTTTCTTCCCAGCAACGGTTGTTGCAGATCTTCGCCAGGATGATGAGCTGATCCAGAGGGAGATCTTTGGACCTGTGATTACCGTTCAGCGCTTTAGCGATGAGGCCCAGGCGGTATCGATGGCCAATGGTGTCGAGTATGGATTGGCCTCAAGTGTCTGGACCGCCAACCACGGCACCGCGATGCGTATGGCCAAGGCCTTTGACTTTGGTTGTGTCTGGATCAACACCCATATCCCACTGGTTGCCGAGATGCCACATGGTGGCTTCAAACGCTCCGGTTATGGCAAGGATCTATCCAGCTATGGATTTGAGGATTACACGCGGATTAAGCATGTGATGACTAATCTTGGGGCGTAGTATTTGCCCCTGTTAGACCAACCTTCCCATCAACCTACAAACCACAGAAAGCTTGAGGCTCGGTAATCCGACAACTAGCTTGTGCTTAACCCTTAAGGAGTAAATCAGTATGTCAAAAGAAAGTTCACTCTCACCGGAAGCCCGATCAATAATCGGTGCAATGGTTTCTCGTCGTGCAGTACTTGCCGGCGCAGGCGGATTAGGTGCAGCAGGGTTACTTGCTGCGTGCGGTGGATCTGATTCTGCAGATAGTGCAAGTAGTGTTCGCTGGGGTAACTGGCCTTTGTACCTTGATTATGATGAGGATACAAAGAAGTACCCAACATTGGATAAGTTCTCAGAAGCAACCGGTGTCACAGCCGAGTACTTTGAGGATTACAACGACAATGATGAGTTTTACGGCAAGGTCCAAGCACAGCTCAAGCTAGGCGAAGATATTGGTTACGATGTTGTAACTCCAACAGACTGGATGGCAGCACGCTGGATCCGTCTTGGTTACACACAAAAATTTGATTTAGCAAACATTCCTAACAAGTCAAACATTCTCGACTCACTTGCTTCTCCTTCCTATGATCCAAACCGTGAGCAAACATTGACATGGCAGGGCATCATGTCTGGATTTGGATGGAACACCGAGAAGAATCCAAAGGGTATTCGCACAATAGATGATCTATTTGCTCCTCAGAACAAGGGCAAGATCGTTGTTTTATCTGAAATGCGTGACACCATCGGAATTATTCTGCGCTCGCAAGGTGTAGATCTTCAGACAGTCACAGAGGATCAATTCATGAACGCAGTTGATTTCATGGAGAAGAAGATCGCTGATGGTTGGATCCGTGGAGTTAAGGGCAACGAGTACGCAGAAGATCTCACTTCAGGTGATGCAACAGCTGTTATTGGCTGGTCTGGCGATATGTTTATCCTGGCCTCAGAGAATGAAGGCAAGTTTGACTTTGCTATTCCAGACTCAGGCGGCACAATCTCTGGCGATAACTTGCTGGTTCCATCAACGGCATCTGCAGAGGGTAAGGCAAACGCCGAGAAGTTGATCAACTTCTACTACGACCCAGTAATCGCAGCAGAGGTTGCGGCATATGTGAACTATGTCTGTCCGGTAAAGGGCGCACAGGAAGAGATGGAGAAGTTCGATCCAGAGCTTGCAAGCAGTCCTTACATCTTCCCTGATGCAGCTACTTCAGCAAAGCTCGGCGTCTTCCGTTCGCTAACTCCGGCAGAAGAGACCACTTGGGGCGAGGCGTTCCAAAAGGCCGCCGGCAACTAGTGGCAGACGCTTCATCTGCAACACGGGGAGATTTACGTCTTACCCGTATTACAAAGACATATGGGGATTTCACCGCGGTTAATGATTTGTCATTAACAATTCCTGAAGGTTCATTCTTTGCATTACTTGGACCTTCAGGATGCGGCAAGACCACAACCCTGCGAATGATCGCAGGGTTGGAGGAGCCTAATGTTGGCAGTATTCATTTAGGGGCAACGGACATCACCACCAAACGTCCATATCAGCGCCCTATTAATACTGTTTTTCAGAACTATGCACTGTTTCCACATTTAACAATCTTTGAAAACATTGCATTTGGTCTTCGCCGACGTGGAATTAAAAATGTTGATGCAGATGTAAACAAAGTTCTAGAGCTAGTCGAACTTCCACACCTTGCCCAGCGCAAGCCAACACAACTTTCAGGTGGTCAGCAACAGCGCATCGCTTTAGCCCGCGCCATCGTTAACCGCCCAGCCTTGTTGCTTTTGGATGAGCCATTGGGTGCACTTGATCTCAAACTCCGTCGACAGATGCAGATTGAGCTCAAGTGGATCCAGCGCGAGGTGGGGCTCACCTTCGTTCACGTTACCCATGATCAGGAGGAGGCCATGACAATGGCTGACACCATCGCGGTAATGAATGAGGGCGAAATTGAGCAGATGGGATCTCCAGCAGATCTCTATGACAACCCAGAGACCGCATTTGTTGCTAACTTCTTAGGTCAATCCAACCTAATCAAGGGGCGGATCGAAGGAACAGATGGCGACAACCTAGTTGTCGATCTCTATGGTCAAAAGATCGGTATGCCTAAGAATCGCTCACACGCAGTTGATAATTCAATCTATGCAGGTATTCGTCCTGAAAAGTTCCGCATCTCACTGGTAGGAACGCCAACCCGTGGAAATACTCTCACCGGTGGTCGCATCGAAGATGTTTCATACATCGGTGTTTCAACTCAGTATCAAGTCATGATGCCATGGGGCCAAGAGGTTATGGTCTTTGAGCAAAATGATGATGGTGTTGCACCTTTTGATAAGGGAGATGAAGTAGTTATTTCTTGGGAACCTAACTTCACCTTTGCACTACGCGGAGATGAGGATGCCGAAGCTGGTACAGAGGTAATTCCTGAGGATCTTGACGAGGAATGAGCATGTCTAAGGTTAAGTTGCCTTACCTGTTGCTCCTTCCAGGTTTTCTCTTTCTCTTCACCTTCTTTATCTTGCCGATTGCAAACCTTGCTCAGACATCGACTCAGACTCCGATTGCAGATGGGGACACCGGTCAGTACGAGCAGACCCTGCGCTTTTCAAACTATCTCGATGCATTTACAGAAAATCAGGAGCAGTTTGCCCGCTCCTTCGTATTTGCATTATGCGCAACGGTTTTAGCTCTAGCAATCTCATATCCACTTGCCTATGCAATCGCATTTAAAGCAGGCAGACTTAAAAACTTTCTCCTAGTTTTAGTTGTTGCACCATTTTTTGTCTCATTTTTGCTCAGAACAGTTGCCTGGAAGCAGATTCTGGGTGAGGAAGGTTTTATAGTTCCCAGCCTTCGTACCTTTGGAATCATTAGTGAAAGTACAACCCTGACATCAACATCCTTTGCAGTGATCATGGGTATGACCTATAACTTCCTGCCATTTATGACTTTGCCACTGTATGCATCACTCGAGCGGATCGATCCACGGACAATGGAGGCCTCTGGAGATCTCTATGCAAATGGCATTACTACCTTCCGAAAGGTAACCCTGCCGCTCTCAATGCCAGGAGTTGTGGCCGGCACCTTGTTGACCTTTATTCCGGCAGCTGGTGATTATGTCAACGCAGCTATTTTGGGCTCTCCTAATACGAGGATGATTGGTAATGTCATTGAGTCGCGGTACTTCAAAATTGTAGATTACCCAACTGCGGCAGCGCTTTCCTTCACCTTGATGCTTGCGATTTTGATCTTAGTAACGCTCTATATTCGCAAAGCTGGAACGGAGGAGTTGGTATGAGCGCCCACGTGAAGCAAAAGGATGCATCCATTCCTACTATTCCGGTTAAGGCGCGTCTATCTCGTTGGTTTGGTCGCAACTTAATTCGAATCTATGCTGTTTTTGGATTCACTTATCTATTTATTCCAGTTGCCTACACCTTCGCCTTTTCCTTTAATGATTCAGGAAAATCCAATCTCGTATGGAAGGGTTTCACCTTTGATAATTGGAAAAACCCATGTGGTGCTCCTGAGGTTTGTACCGCCCTGGGCAACTCAATCAAGATTGGCCTACTCGCCACGATATTTTCAACAATTCTTGGCACCATGATCGCCTTTGCGATCGGGCGTTACGCCTTCAAGGGTCGTTCATCATCAAACCTCTTGATCTTTTTACCCATGGCAACACCTGAAATTGTTTTAGGTGCATCGCTCTTGTCTCTGTTTTTAGTCTTCCAAATTAATCCAGGTTTTTGGCCAACGGTTATCGCTCACGTAATGTTTTGTATCTCATTTGTTGTTGTGACAGTTAAAGCACGTATTGCATCGTTGGATCCGCGCCTTGAACAAGCCGCTATGGATCTATACGCCAATGAGTTAGAGACCTTTAGAAAGGTCACCCTTCCACTTGTTGCACCAGGAATTGCTGGAGCTGCTTTACTAGCATTTAGTTTGTCCTTTGATGACTTTATTATTACCAACTTTAATTCAGGCACATTAAAGACCTTCCCCGAGTTTGTGTACACCTCTGCAGCCCGCGGAATTCCGGCACAGGCAAATGTGATCGGTTCGGCAATGTTCTTTCTTGCATTAATCATCGTCATTGCAGGTCAATTTGTTGGAAAAAGAGTAAAGGTTCCTAAGTGACCAATCACGGCAATATGTATGGCCCCAACTTCACCTTTTTGGGTATTCCAGCCTGTGATTTAGATGATCCATCAAGCTATAAAGGTGCAGATGTCATCATCCTTGGCGCACCGATTGATAGCGGTACATCCCATCGATCAGGTGCAAAGTTTGGTCCGCAAGCAATTCGTGGGGGAGATTACCTTCCACATGATGGTTCACGACCACACCTTGCTTTGCGAACCGATGGATTAAAGGATCTTAAAGTCTTGGATGCCGGGGATTTAATGATGCCGGGTGGAGATTTGGTGGCATCACTTGCTGTGCTTAAGGATGCAACTGAAAAGATCTCGCGGGCCGGAATTATTCCGGTAATCCTGGGTGGAGATCATTCAATTGCATCTGCAGATGTTGCCGGAATTGCAACCCATCGTGGCATGGGTTCGGTATCGATGATCCACTTTGATGCTCACGCTGATACTGGTGAGGATCAATTTGGCGCACTCGTTGGTCACGGAACACCAATGCGCAATCTGATTAACAACGGATATGTTCGCGGAGATCGTTTCTTGCAACTTGGGTTGCGTGGATATTGGCCAGAGGATGCAACCCTTAATTGGATGCGCGATCAAGGAATGCGTTCTTATGAGATGACAGAGATTGCCCACCGTGGATTAAGGGCGGTTCTGGATGAATCATTTGCAACATTGACCGATGGCTGCGATGGTGTTTTCTTATCAGTAGATATTGATGTGGTAGATCCTGGTATGGCTCCTGGAACAGGAACCCCAGAACCTGGCGGAATGACAAGCCGCGAACTATTGGAAGCGGTGCGCAGAATTTGTCTTGAACTTCCAGTTGTTGGCATTGATGTCGTTGAGGTTGCTCCTCCATTTGATTCAGCTGATATCACAGCGATTTTGGCTAATCGTGTAGTTCTCGAGGCGCTGAGCGCAATTGCAAAGCGCCGTAACGCAACGGCATACTCACCAACTCAGAACCTTCTCGATCGATAATTGAACTTTTCTAAGGTGTCAGCGGTATCGTGCACACTTGGATGCAACTTCTCACGTTAGGTATGTAATGGAACTTCTTGGAATCCTGGCCTTTGTTGTTGCGCTGCTCTTTTCTGTAATGGTCCACGAGTTTGGCCACTACCTAACCGCTCGTAAATTTGGCATGTGGGTCTCCGAATTCTTTCTAGGATTTGGTAAGAAGATTTGGTCCTTTCAACGGGGAGAAACAGAGTTTGGCCTCAAGGCGATCCCCGCCGGTGGCTACTGCAAGATCGAGGGCATGGCACCTAATGATGAGCTGCCATTAGGCCAAGAGGATCGAGCCTTTTACAAGGCATCTACTACTAAAAAGTTAGTTGTTTTAGGAGCAGGTTCATTTCTTCACTTTGTTTTGGGATTTGTTCTTCTCTTCACACTCTTTATCGGAATTGGAACAAATCAAGTTCTTCCAGATATTAGTGAGGTTGTTCCCAACTCAGCTGCACAAGCTGCCGGAATTCAAGCAGGAGATGAGATCACCTCTATCAACGGCAAAAAGGTAGTCGAGTGGTACAAAGATGTAGAGGCGATCCGCCAATCTCAGGGCGCACAGTTAACCCTTGAGGTCGATCGAAATGGAGAGCTCTTAACATTTGTCACCAATGCTCGCCTTACAGATGTTGATGGCACAGAGCGATATCTCTTGGGAATCGTCAATGATGTTGGTTTAAAGCGTTCCGGTCTTGTCTTGTCTATTAAGAACTCAGCAACAGTCACTCAGAGCTTTTTAACTGAGAGCGTTAAAGCCCTTGGAAAACTTCCCGAAAAGATCCCTGCGCTGTGGGGTGCAACGGTGCGTGGTGAAGAGCGGGATGCAAGTGGTTTGGTGGGAGTTGTAGGTGTAGCCCGCGTATCAGGTGAGGCGGTTGGTAGCGACAAACTATCTCCAATGGAGCGGTTAGCAACCTTTGTATTAATCGTTGCAAGTTTGAATATCTTTGTTGGTGTATTTAACCTACTGCCAATCCTTCCATTAGATGGTGGACATATGGCGGTTGCAATCGCAGATGCGATCCGAGCCTTCTTTGCACGTTTGCGTGGACGTCCTCGTCCTGCACCTATTGATGTCACCGTTTTAACCCCGATAACAATGGTGGTTTTTGTTGTTTTGGCAACGCTGACTCTGCTGCTATTGGTTGCAGATGTGATTAATCCAGTGATCCTCAATCTTTAGGAAGCTACTTTGGCTCTAATTCGGCAGAATTTGCTCTTGTAGTGCAGAATAAAGCCATGGTTGATCTCGGAATTCCAAGCGCACCTCCTCCAACGCTGCACCCTCGTCGAAAGACCCGTCAGCTTCAGGTTGGATCGGTTGCGGTCGGAAGTGATTCACCGGTCTCTGTCCAATCGATGTGCACAACGCTGACGGCGGATGTCAATGCAACCCTTCAGCAGATTGCAGAGCTAACAGCCTCTGGTTGTCAGATAGTTCGTGTAGCGGTCCCCAGCCAAGATGATGCAGATGCCTTGGCGCAGATCGCAAAGAAATCTCAAATTCCAGTAATCGCAGATATTCACTTTCAGCCAAAGTACATCTTTGCTGCAATTGATGCAGGGTGTGCTGCGGTACGTGTCAACCCTGGAAATATCAAACAATTTGATGACAAGGTTAAAGAGGTTGCAAAGGCTGCAGGAGATGCCGGTATTCCAATTCGAATCGGTGTGAACGCAGGTTCTTTAGATCCACGTTTACTTGCCAAGTACGGAAAGGCAACACCTGAGGCGCTTGCAGAGTCTGCGTTATGGGAAGCATCTCTATTTGAGGAGCATGGATTTTCAGATATTAAAATTTCAGTAAAGCACCATGATCCAGTAACGATGGTAAACGCCTATCGAATACTTGCGGCTAAGTGTGATTACCCATTGCACTTGGGTGTTACAGAGGCTGGACCGATCTTCCAAGGAACAATCAAATCTGCAACAGCCTTTGGAATCTTGTTAGCTGAAGGTATTGGCGACACAATTCGTGTTTCACTATCAGCACCACCTGTTGAAGAGGTCAAGGTTGGTATCTCGATCCTTGAATCCCTCAACCTTCGCCAACGAAAGCTTGAAATCGTTTCATGTCCATCATGTGGTCGCGCTCAAGTTGATGTGTATACATTGGCTGAAAAGGTACAAGCGGGATTACAAGGAATGACGGTTCCACTTCGCGTAGCGGTGATGGGCTGTGTAGTAAATGGTCCCGGTGAGGCACGCGAGGCTGATCTTGGTGTTGCATCAGGAAATGGCAAGGGTCAGATATTTGTAAAGGGTGAGGTCATCAAGACTGTGCCTGAAGCACAGATTGTTGAAACACTTATAGAAGAAGCGATGCGTTTAGCTGAAGAAATGGAAGCCGCCGGGGTTGCTTCAGGGCAACCTTCAGTTGATGTTCGATAGGCTTGTTCTATGTTGAAAATGTCTACGCTATTTTTGCGTACTCTTCGCGATGACCCAGCAGATGCAGAGGTCGCAAGTCACAAACTCTTAGTTCGTGCTGGCTATGTTCGTCGTATCGCAGCAGGTATTTACTCATGGCTTCCATTGGGTGTCATCACACTTCGCAATGTTGAGCGAGTAATCCGCGAGGAGATGGATAAGGCGGGTTTTCAAGAGGTTAACTTTCCAGCGCTGCTTCCTCGCGAAGCGTATGAAACAACCAATCGTTGGGAAGAGTATGGGCCATCGTTGTTTCGCCTTCAGGATCGCAAAGGTGGGGATTACCTTTTAGGTCCAACTCATGAAGAGATGTTTACGCTGATGGTTAAAGGGGAGTACTCATCCTATAAAGATCTACCTTTAAGTATTTATCAAATCCAAACCAAGTTCCGTGATGAGGCCCGACCACGTAGCGGAATTATCCGCGGACGTGAGTTTGTAATGAAGGACTCGTACTCATTTGATCTTGATGATGCAGGGCTTGAGATTTCTTATCAAAACCACCGCGATGCTTATGTAAAGACCTTTGATCGACTGGGTATGAAGTACAACATTGTAAAAGCTGTATCTGGAGCTATGGGTGGCTCTAAATCAGAGGAGTTTTTAGCACCGTGTACAACAGGTGAAGATACTTATGTCCTGTGTCCAAAGTGTGGATTTGCTGCCAATGTTGAAGCGATGGTGACAAAGGTAGATTCTCAAGACTCTTCTAAGGTTGCTGCGGTGGAAGCCTTTGATTCACCCAATACCCCGACTATTGATTCATTAGTAGAGCTGTTGAACTCAAAATTTGGTGGGGGATACACAGGTGAACACACCTTGAAAAATGTGATGCTGATGGCAGATAACAAAGCTGTCTGCGTATTGGTACCTGGTGATCGCGAGGTTGATCTCAAGCGCTTCCAGGAAAATTTAGGCGGAGTTCATGAGCTGCGCGTCTTTGAGGATGCAGACTTTGCAAAGTTTCCTGCACTCGTAAAGGGTTACATCGGACCACAAGATGCAAAGAAATCTGGAATCACCGTGTATGCAGATCCACGAATTGCACCCGGTACCTCATGGGTAACAGGTGCAAATCAAAAGGATCGTCATGCACGAAATGTAGTTAATGGCCGTGATTTCACACCAGATGCATATGTTGAAGCGGCAGAGGTACGTGCAGGAGATGCCTGTCCAGAGTGTGCAACACCTGTGATTATTGATCGTGCCATTGAAATTGGCCACATCTTCCAATTAGGGCGCAAGTATGCCCAAGCTCTGAATCTGACAGTTTTAGATCACAATGGAAAATCTCAAGTAGTCACAATGGGCTCTTATGGAATCGGCGTGACGCGAGCGGTTGCTGCGATTGCCGAACAAACCCATGATGAGATCGGTCTTAATTGGCCAGCGGAGTTAGCTCCGGCAAAGGTGCATATCGTTGCAGCGGGTAAGGATGATCTGCTCTTTGAAACTGCGCTACAGATTGGAACCGAGCTAGAGGCTCAAGGAATTTCAGTTATGTTGGATGATCGTCGGGATGCAAGTCCTGGCGTGAAGTTTAAGGATGCTGAACTAATCGGAAACCCAATCATCGTTGTGGTTGGAAAGGCCTTGGCTGAAGGCAATGTGGAAGTTCGAGTTCGTAAGAGCGGAGATAAGAGGGAAGTTGCACTTACCTCTGCTGTTGCTGCGATCGCGCAACTGCTGAAGTAATTGTGTTTTACGAATTAACTCTGGCAACTGGGCTATTTCTTCTAGCTGCATCTTTTTTTGCAGGCTTTGTCGACTCCATCGCAGGTGGTGGAGGATTAATTCAATTACCAGCGCTTTTAATTGGTCTACCTAAATCTGGAACCGCTGAAGTCCTAGGTACCAATAAATTATCAGCGGTCTTTGGAACAACTACAGCTGCCGCCCTTTATCGAAAGCAGATTAAACCCGACCCTAAGATTTTACTGGGGATGGGGGTTCCTGCATTTATTGGATCAGCAGGTGGAGCTGTCCTTGCCTCCAAGATTCCAACTAGCAGTATGCGTCCCATGGTGTTGGTGCTCTTGATCATCGTCGCTATTTACACCTGGTTCAAACCAGATTTAGGTAAGTATGAAAATCTCCGGCACCTTCCACAACAAAGAGTGCAGATCGCAGCAATTGCTGGGGCGGTCATCGGCTTCTACGATGGAATCTTTGGTCCCGGCACCGGATCCTTTCTAATGCTTATCTTGGTGGTCTCCCTTGGATACGCCTTTATCACCGCTAGCGCGATAGCCAAGGTAGTAAATGTGGCGACAAATGTTGGGGCCATAATGATCTTCGGCATGAATGGCGCTGTTATTTGGCAGATTGGAATCGTCATGGGAGTTGCCAATATTTCTGGGGCGATCCTTGGATCTCGACTAGCTATCAAAGGTGGCTCAACCTTGGTGCGAAAAGTTTTCTTATTTGTGACCGTTGCGCTGATTATCAAAGTAGCGATTGATACCTTTTAATTTTTTGCGTTACAATAGGGCCACAACTTAATAGAAAGAAGAGTTAGATGGCCCTTAAAGATTCAATCGCCGATTTAATCCGCCCTGCTGTAGAAGAGGCAGGCTTTTTTCTAGAGGATGTATTTACCAGCAATCCTGGCAACCACCGAATCGTTACCTGCATGGTCGATGGATTAAAGCCCTTGAGCCTTGATGAGGTAACGCTTGTTAGCCGCGAAATTTCTGCACTTTTGGATGATTCACCATTACTGACAGAGGCCTTTACATTAGAGGTCACATCACCCGGTATTGAGCGACCATTAACCCTGCCTCGTCACTGGACTAAAAATTTAACTCGAATAGTAAAGGTGACGTTAAAGGATGAGACCGAGGTTTCTGGTCGACTAACTGAGTTTGATGATGAGCGTGCACTTTTGATTGAAAATATTAAGGGTCGCATGAAGAGCCATGAAGTTAACTTTGTCGATATCAAAAAGGCCCAAGTTGAGATCGAGTTCAATCGCAAGGATGAGATCTAATGCATGTAGAGATGTCGGCGCTGGCCGCACTAACAACAGAGAAAGATATTTCACTCGAAGATCTAATTTATGCAATTGAGGTCGCCGTACTTGGTGCTTACAACCAGACCGACACCGCCAAGCGCCATGCCAGGGCTCACTTGGATCGCGAAACTGGTGAGATTCAGATTTTGGTGCCCATCTTTGGCGAAGATGGAACCCGAGTAAGCGAAGAAGCTGATTCACCAGATGGTTTTTCGCGTGTTGCAACATCAACTGCTAGACAAATAATTAAGTTGAAGATGCGCGAAACCAATGATGCAGAAATTGTTGGCGAGTTCACCGCAGCTGTTGGAGATGTAATCTCTGGCGTTGTCCAGCAGGGCCGCGATCCTAAGATGATAAATGTGAATCTAGGCCGAGTAGAAGGTCGTATTCCGCCACAGGAGCAAGTTCCTGGTGAAGCTTATACACATGGCGATCGTATTAAATGTTTTGTCGTTGAAGTAAAACAGGGATTGAAGGGTCCAGAGATTATGTTGTCTCGTTCCCACCCCGCACTTGTAAAGCAACTCTTTGCATTTGAAGTTCCGGAAATTAATGATCGAATTGTTGAGATTATGGCTGTTGCTCGCGAAGCAGGTCACCGCACTAAGTTGGCTGTTAAATCCCATCGTGCAGGTGTAAGTCCTAAAGGATCATTGATTGGTCCGATGGGATCACGTGCACGCGCAGTTATGGATGAGCTGCATGGAGAAAAGATCGACATAGTTGATTGGTCTGAAGATCCAGCAGAGTTTGTTGCCGCCGCACTTGCCCCTGCAAAGGTAAGCAAAGTTGAAATCACAGATCTAACTACACGCAGTGCAAAGGTGACGGTTCCGGATTATCAACTCTCCCTTGCTATTGGAAAGGATGGGCAAAATGCTCGCTTGGCCGCGCGCTTAACTGGCTGGCGCATTGATATTCATCCAGATACCGTTGAAAGCGCGCCTGCAGACTCGTCATTATGAGAAGTAAGCAAGGCTCGGATACGATAAGCCAGTTGGACCGCACCCTTCCTGTTCGTAGCTGTATCAGCTGCCGCAAGAGGGCAAATCCAGCGGCATTAATTCGAGTGGTCTTGGTTGATGGAAAAGTGATTCCAGATCTCAAGGGTGGCGCGGCAGGTCGCGGCGCTTGGCTACACAAGAAATGTGCAGAAGTTGCGATAGCTCGGAACGCTTTTGTTTTCGCCTTTAAAACAAATAAGGCTCAGACAGAAGCGGTCGATGTATCAGAACTTCTGAAGTTTCTAGAAGCTCAATCGAATTAGTAAAGGCAGTACCTAATATCAAACGAATGGATATGAAAGTTATGAAACTCAAATGAGCTCGTTAGAACTATGAGGTCGTTCAACTAAGGCTTGCATTTGAGAAATGCGGGCCAAGACAGGAGAAATGTGTCAAAGGTCCGCGTACATGAGTTGGCAAAACAACT
>CAMDCL010000026.1 GCA_945890205.1 Bifidobacterium breve
TGTGCGCGCGAAGGGATTCGAACCCCTAACCTTCTGATCCGTAGTCAGATGCTCTATCCGTTGAGCTACGCACGCTTATTTATTTGTGAAGCGCAATAGTACCCGCTTTTTATTCATCACCCAAATGCTCTTAAGGCCTTATAAATCAAGCCTATTTCAGGGCCACTTAATTTGAAGAAAAGGCAAAGGGCGCCCGAATCAACGGACGCCCTTTGCCTATAACTTTTTAGTTAGCTACTTACTAATTAGCCAACTTTCTTAATACGACCATCTACTGCAGGAACTTGAGTTACCTTTCCTGCAGCCATGTCAGCTCTTAGTGCTTCTACAAATGCATCTAGTAGGGCGCCTTGAACCTTGGCCTTTGATGGTGAGAATACATTTGCATATCCATCGCCACCGTAGATTAGGAAGTCAAGGGTAGTAAGTGTGTACTCCTTGTCATCCTTAGCGATCGCAGTTCCATCTAGACGGGTAACTTCCACGATTCTGCTGCCGACTGGCTTTGATGCATCAAATGAGAACTTGAAGCCCGAGATCTGTGGGAAGCGACCATCATTTGGATAATTACCACCGACTCCGTTTTCAAGCGCCTTCCATAGATTTGCACCAGTAACAACTGTTGTTGCAAGCTGATTTCCAAATGGGAAGACAGTGAAGGCATCACCAAGTGTTACATCAAGTGGGCCTGTGCCTGTTCGTACCAACCCTGTTGCAGCTGGGTTGTAGGTACGTGCTGGGAATGAATCACGGATACCTCCACCATTTTGAATTGCAAAATCAGTCTTGTGCTTTGCACGCAAAATATCTGCAATGTAGTTACCAATTGGAGTCTCACCTACACGTTGTACAGGTGGTGTTCCTCCATGTGGGAATAGAGCTGAAACTTGACCGATCTTGACATCAAGTTTTGTTGAGAGTTGATCCTTGTACTTCTTAACCATTGCCGCAGTTGCTGCATCTGCTGTTGTAGTTGTAGCAGCAACACTTGTATTAATGGAGGCTGATACAGATCTCATAACGTGCTGAATTGACTGACCAACAACCTTTCCGTCGCGCATACAGATCTGTGTACGTGTGTACTCAACACCTGAGTTACGGGTCTGACCCAAAACAGTAGGTGCGACAGTAGGGCTTGTCTTGATTACAGATGCAAATGTCTGGTGGCTGTGACCACCGTAGATTGCAGCAGCGCCCTTGATCTGGGATGCGAGTTCATTAAAGAGACCCTTTGCAACTCCACCTGAGTTCTCTGTCCAGCCCTGGTGAAGAGCTGCGATGACAATATCTGCACCAGCCTCCTTGGCCTCAGCAATAGCTGCATTTATGCCCGCTACTCCTGTCTCAATAATGATCGTCTTTGTTGCCCCAGATGCATCCTTGTAATCAAGGTTTCCAGGGAATACCTGTTCGATTGTCTCTGATGTATTTGAGCCAACCACACCGATCTTTAGACCACCACGTTCGATGATTGTGTAGTTCTTAGCCTGCTTTGTACCTGACTTGAGGACATCCAGAGCACCTGCACTGTAGTTTGAAACTACCCATTGGAAATCAGAGGCACCGATGATTTTATTAACATGGGCAATATTTCGGTCATGCTCATGGTTTCCAAATACTGAAACATCCAGCTTTGCAAGGTTTAAGGCTTCAATTGTTGGAAGCTCCTCAAACTCTGTGGAGATCGGAGGCGCTGCACCAATGTTATCTCCAGCTGAAATCGAGATTGTCGCTGGATTAGCTGTGCGGTCGGCAGCCCAGTTACTTGTTAGAACCGCTGCACCCAAGGAAGATCCTTCAATAGCACCGTGAAGGTCGCTAAGCTGTAGAACTTGAACCGCCTTGTTTATTGAGTTTGCAACGGTTGCAAGTTGAGCAGCTGTGTAACTACTTTTTGATGCGGTTGGCTTTGAAAAACCATACGTATTAACAGCTTGCACAACTGGTGTGCCTGCTGGTTGACCAACAACAACTGGCATTGTTACAAGAGAGTTGTTTCGGATAGGAACAAATATCGGACATGATCCAGCTCCGGCTGAGACCACGTGGCCAATGACGCCAGGTGTAACACTTGCACCGGCTGTCCATTTGACGACTACACCTCTTGCACCTAAGTAAGAGGTGACATTTGTTGGAGCATTAGGCACGGAGAATGTATTTGCCTGTGCTGTTGGAACTAGTAATGAAACTAGTAGCGAGGTAGCAAGAGCTAATGAGCCCAAGCTAAAGAGTTTGCGAGATTTTAAGGTTGTGTTCATAGCTGTATCCTAATGAAGTAAAGATTTCCTTTTGACGCCCATTAAGTTACGAAAGGGTTGCGTTAGAGTGAATGTGGTTACAGGTTGGCGTACTTGAGTAGCTCGGCACGCTCAACACTCTTAACCCGAGGTTTACCCTTTGCCTCACCAGCTGCAACCTCGGCCTCATTAATCCTTTGCCAATGCTCTTGAGATACAACTACTTGGTGGGTTAATAACTCTGAAATATCCCCCGCATTTTTCGGGCTCTTTAGATCAGAGACAAGAAGTTCAATAACCGCTGCAGCATCTGACTTATTAGTGCCGATTACTCCAGATGGGCCGCGCTTTGCCCAACCAACGACATACATATTCTCATTAACCCGTCCATCGGTATTAACAACCTTTCCATTTTCATATGGGACTCCATCGATGCCCTGGGCTTGGTATCCAATAGCGGTAATTACAAGGCCACACTTAATAGTTACATCACCGTGCGGGGTTGAGTACACAACACCTTCTACACGATCTGTACCAAGGATCTCCTTGGGGGTGTGCTGGAATAAGAACTCCATAGTGCGCTCATGCTCACTCTTTGGATTTTCAGCAATCAACAACATCGCATCTAGATTGCTCTTCACATCCTTTTCAGGCTCTGCCCCCGCACGAAGAATTGCAGCTTCAATCTCTCTTTTATGTATCACAACATTTGTATGTTCTAGCTTTGGAAGTTCACGTAGCTCGGGTGATGTAAAAGCGGCGTGTTCTGGACCTCGGCGAGCGCTGATGTATACCTTGCGAATATTGCTACTCTTGAAAGCATCTATCGCATGCTCTGCGGTGTCAGTTGGATCTAACTCAGATGGCTCCAAGGCCAACATGCGGGCCACATCCATCGCGACATTTCCTGCACCTATAACAACTGCAGTATCGGCATCTAATGGAGTATCTACTCCAACAAAATCAGGATGTGAGTTGTACCAAGGCACAAAGACAGCTGCAGATAAGGACCCGCGGAGATCCTCACCGGGAATACCAAGCTTCTTTCCAAGGGAGGAGCCTGTAGCGATAATCACCGCGTCATACTTACTTTTTAGTTGATTAATAGTGACCTCGCTGCCGACTTCAACATTTGCAAACAATCTAAAGTTTTCATGGTTTGCGATCTTTTCAAAGACCTTTGAAACGGTTTTAATCTTTGGGTGATCTGGTGCAACACCGCTGCGTACCAATCCCCAAGGAGTTGGTAGGCGTTCAATCATGTCGATTGAAAAAGATCGCTCTTCATTAGCAAGATTTTGCAATGCTTGTGCTGCGAAGTAACCGGCAGGACCTGCGCCAACAATTGCGACCTTAAAATGTGGCACGCATACTCCTTTAATTGTTGTGCGGAGACGAGGAGATTTGAACTCCTGAAGGGTTTAACCCCTTACCTCGTTAGCAGTGAGGCGCACTCGACCGGGCTATGCGACGTCTCCTTGTTACAGCGCTAGTTTAGCGCACCCCTTTGGCTGCGCCATCCCCGCCTTGTAGGCTAGATATATGGAGAATTCAGATAAGGCGTTAAATACTGGTGCAAAGCGTGTTTATGACGTAGCTCCTTCAGAGATGTTCGCGGAGTTTATGAAGAGCGGATGGGCACCAACACCTTTAACTGGAATTACCCAAGATGAGGTTATCTCGCACTGTGTTCGTCGACGTACCGAACTATCTGCAGCATTTACCGGTGTTCGCTTAGTAATTCCAAGTGGTGGACCAAAGCAACGCAGCAATGACACCGATTACTTGTATCGCCCGCACACCGCATTTGCTTACTACACCGGTGTTCAAGGTGTGGAAGCGCATCCTGATTCAGTTCTTGTAATGGACCCAGCTGATGGTGGACATACTCCGATTTTGTTTATCAATCCACGCTCTACCCGTGATACCTCAGCCTTTTATACCGATGCAAAAAATGGTGAACTGTGGGTTGGCCGTCGCTTTACAACTGATGAGGCATCGCAGCGCTATGGAATAGAGGTCCGTGAGGTTGCAGAGCTTCAAAAGTTTTTAAAGAACAAGAAATCTGCCGCGCTGCATGGTTTTGATGAACTGGTAGATGAAACGGTCAAGGAGCATCCACGAGATGCTGAATTGCTGGAGTTTGTCTCAGTTGCTCGCCTGATCAAAGATGGATATGAAGTTGCCGAGATGCAAAAGGCTGTAGATGCAACACATCGTGGCTTTAATGATGTTATCCGCGCACTTCCTGCCGCTGTTGCAACTCCGCGTGGAGAGCGTGTAGTTGAGGCCGCCTTCTTTGGTCGTGCACGTATTGAAGGCAATGATCTTGGCTACAACACAATTGCAGCCTCTGGTTCTCATGCCTGTGTACTTCATTGGAACCGCAATGATGGCGATGTAAGAAATGGTGATCTAATTCTTTTGGATGCAGGTGTAGAGGTTGATTCGTACTACACAGCAGATATCACTAGAACCCTGCCAATTAGTGGAAAGTTCACACCTGCGCAACGTGCTTTATACATGCTGGTCTACGAGGCTCAAAAGGCTGGAATTGCAGCGGTTAAGCCAGGTGAAAAGTTTTTAAGTATTAACAGGGCAAGCCACTCAGTTTTAGCACAAGGTTTAATTGATATGGGAATTCTTACAATGAGCTTGGATGAAATTATGGATCCAGCGGTTGGATTACATAAGAGGTGGACCTTGCACGGAGTTAGCCACATGCTTGGCATGGATGTTCACGACTGCGCTCATGCTCGAGCAGAGCAGTATCGCGATGGCATCTTGGAAGTCGGAATGTGTTTAACGGTTGAGCCTGGTTTATATATCCAGCCTGATGATGAACTATTTCCAGTTGAATACCGCGGAATTGGTATTCGAATCGAAGATGATGTTGTTGTTACTGAAGATGGCTGCTTGAACTTAAGTGAGCATATTCCTCATCACCCAGATGAGATTGAAGCCTGGATGGCCTCACTGCGCTGACTGCAAACCGATCCACGCAGCAAGTAAGCCAATAGCTAGTGATGCAAATAGATTTGTTGCTGCTTCCTTGTATCTCTTTAACTCGTATGCAAGGTAGATATCCAACATAAAGGTTGACCAGGTTGTAAATGCGCCAGCAAAACCTAAAACAAAGAGCACAAAGCCTTCTTGGCTGCCTCCAAAAGTTAAGCCTAGAAGAAAGGATCCAAGGATATTTACCGCAAAGATTCCATAAGGCTTGGTTGTATAGCTGCGGATCTTTTGATCAATAACAAAACGTGCGGGGCCACCAATAGCAGCACCTAAAAGTATGAGTGCTAGTTTCATGAGCGCACCGGAATTAACTTACGGGCCAAAGGCACAATGATAATTACAGCAATTAGCGAGAAGAGAATATTTTGTGCAAGAAAAAAGGCTCCACCAGCACTTGGTTCTAGGGCGTTTACAGTTACAGCTGAAAAGGTAGTAAATCCTGCGCAGAAGCCAGGCAGCAAAAGTATCCGTAATTGAAGGGTCCCACGGCGCTCCATCAGGACTAGCAGCACCGAAGCTAAAGCCACACCCGCAATATTTGCGATTAGAGTTCCTTGCCGATCATCGGGAAAGATTGCACCGATTCCGTAACGTGTCAGAGTTCCTGCAACGCCACCAATTGATACTAAAAGCAGCGAGTTCAGAATGGTCCAGTTTTCTTATTAATACTGGTGACAACCCTGGTAACTACCGAGATCACTATCGCTGCAAAGATCGCAGACCAAAAGCTATTAACCTCTAAACTATCGCTCCAACGCGCTACCAACATCAAGATCGCCGCGTTAACAACAACTAGAAATAAGCCTAAGGTTAGAATCACCGCAGGAAAAGTTAGTAGTTTTAGCAGAGAGCCAAGGGTTGCGTTAAGTAGTCCAAAGAGAAGTGCAACCCACAAATAAGTTGTAAATCCGCCCTGCACATCGATTCCTGGAATCAGCGCAGTTGCTACCCAAAAAGACAGAGCTAAAGCCGCCCAACGAACCAATAACTTCATGCAGCGATTATAGGCCCTCGCGCTTGCGAATCTTTGATCCTAACCAACGAACTGGATCGTACTTAATATCTGCAACACGCTCCTTCATAGGAATGATCGCGTTATCAGTGATCTTGATGTGCTCTGGACATACTTCAGTACAGCACTTGGTGATGTTACACATTCCAAGACCATGCTCTTCTTGCGCCGCCTTTTTGCGATTCTTCAAGGTATCCAGAGGGTGCATATCTAACTCTGCGATACGGATAAAGAAACGTGGACCAGCAAAAGACTTTTTATTCTCTTCATGATCACGCACAACGTGGCAAACATCTTGGCAGAGGAAGCATTCGATGCACTTGCGGAACTCTTGTGAGCGCTCCACATCGATCTGCTCCATGCGTGCCTCACCTGGGGCAAGGTTTTTTGGATGTTCATAAGCTGGAACTTCCATAGCTTTTCTGTAATTAAAGGAGACATTTGTAACTAGATCTTTAATAATCGGAAATGCACGAAGTGGAGTAACTGTGATTGTTTCCTCTTCACCAAATGATGCAACCTGTGTCATACATGCCAGACGTGGCTTTCCGTTGATCTCCATAGAACAAGATCCACACTTGCCAGCCTTACAGTTCCAGCGAACCGCTAGGTCACCCATCTGTGTTGCTTGAACACGGTGGATTACATCAAGGACTACCTCACCCTCGTTAGCCTCAACTACAACATCTTTGAGACCGCCATCGGTTGAATCTCCACGCCAGATGCGAAGTTTGATATTGCGCGCCATTAGTTGGAACCGCCCTTCGAGGTTTCTTCCGGTGTCATGTACTTCTCCAACTCGTGAATGTCAAAGAGTTCAAAGAGCTCCTTTGGCATTGGTGGTAAGGCTTGTTTGCGAACATTTACCTTTTCGCCATCAAATGATGAGATGTGATTAACCTGACGCCACTTGTTATCCATTCCTGGGAAGTCATCACGTGTGTGACCACCTCGTGACTCTTCACGAGAATCAGCAGATTTGGCTGTGCTTTCTGCAACTAACAACATATTGTCTAGATCAAATGCTAAGTGGAAACCCGGGTTGAACTTACGTCCGCCAGATACCGCAACATTTGCGCTGCGTTTTCTAATCTCAGCAATTTTCACAATCGCTTCCTTTAACTCTGCACCTGTGCGAATGATTCCGACAAGGTTATGTGTAACCTCTTGCAGCTCAGCGTGTAGCGAGTAAGAGTTTTCTCCACCCTGACGATCAAATGGGGCTTGAATCTTTGCCGCTGCTGCATGAATAGTTTCATCACTTACAGGATTAGCGCGGTTGTTCTTTAAGTACTCAACCGCGCCCATTCCGGCACGACGACCAAAAACCAAAAGATCTGACAATGAGTTTCCACCAAGACGGTTGGAACCATGCATTCCGCCAGCAACTTCACCTGCGGCAAAGAGCCCTGGAACACCGACAGCGGCGGCTGTATCTGGCTCTACCTCAACGCCACCCATTACATAGTGGCAGGTAGGACCAACCTCCATCGCCTCCTTGGTGATATCTACTCCTGCTAACTCGTAGAACTGATGCCACATAGATGGAAGGCGCTTCTTAATAACTTCGGCAGATAACCGCTTTGAAACATCGAGGAATACACCACCATGTTCCGTTCCGCGACCAGCTTTAACCTCGCTGTTAATTGCGCGTGCAACCTCATCACGTGGAAGTAGCTCTGGAGGACGACGGTTGTTGTCCTGATCTACATACCAACGATCTGCTTCCTCCTCATTATCTGCGTACTTGTCTTTAAATACATCTGGGATGTACTTGAACATAAAACGTTCGCCAAGATTATTGGTAAGAACTCCACCTTCACCACGAACAGATTCAGTTACCAAGATTCCACGAACAGATGGTGGCCACACCATTCCTGTTGGGTGGAACTGCAGGAACTCCATATCAACCAGGTTTGCACCAGCCTTTAATGCAAGTGCATGTCCATCGCCGGTACCTTCCCACGAGTTGGAGGTAATCTTAAAAGTTTTTCCAACTCCACCAGTTGCAATGACAACTGCAGGTGCTTCAAACAAAACCTCTTCACCGCTTTCGCGCCAGTAACCATATGCGCCAGCAACCTTGCCATCCTCTTTAAGGATGTCGGTGATAGTTAACTCTGCAAAGACTTTGATTCCGCTCTCCATGTCGCCGGTTTCGCGACCATCCTTTTGCTGCAGTTGAACAATCTTCTGCTGCATTGTGCGAATGAGCTCGAGACCTGTGCGGTCACCAACGTGAGCAAGTCGTGGATACTCATGTCCACCAAAGTTGCGTTGTGAAATCTTTCCCTCTTTAGTGCGATCAAAGAGCGCGCCCCACACCTCTAACTCCCAGATGCGATCTGGTGACTCTTTGGCGTGAAGCTCCGCCATACGGAAGTGGTTAAGGAACTTTCCACCGCGCATTGTGTCGCGGAAGTGAACCATCCAACTATCTTTGTCATTCACATTTCCCATTGATGCGGCAGCGCCACCTTCTGCCATAACAGTGTGGGCCTTGCCAAATAGGGATTTACAGATGATTGCAACGCGCAACCCTGATTCGCGGGCTTCAACAGCTGCACGTAATCCAGCGCCACCGGCACCAATTACCAGGACATCGTATTTATGGCGTTCTAGTGTCATAGTCGATTTTCCTTTTAGAAGAAGTAGAAGTTAGTCCATGCGCCAGATGAAACTTGGCGAACATAGATATCGGCGAATGCAACGGCAGCTAGTGAGAACCATGCATAACGTTGATGTGAATGGTTAAGAACTGAAACCCATGACCATAACTTGTAACGGACTGGGTGCTTTGAGAAGTTCTTTAAACGCCCACCAATTGTGTGGCGACAGGTGTGACATGACATCGAGTACAACCACAAGGTCGCAGCGCTCAGTGTTAATACCAAAGAACCCACACTTACGTGGCCCCATTCTCCTGCTGCATTTCTGTAAGAGATGATCGCGTCATAAGTCAAAATGACATTGAATACCAAACCTGCATAAAAGAAGTAACGGTGTGCGTTTTGAATAATTAATGGAAAACGGGTTTCACCTGTGTAGGTCTTGTGTGGTTCTGCAACTGCACATGCAGGTGGTGACATCCAAAATGAACGGTAGTACGACTTGCGATAGTAGTAACAGGTCATTCGGAAACCTAGTGGGAAGATCAAAATGATTAAAGCTGGAGACAATGCAAAGTTAAAAACTTGAGAACTTACAGGTGTGAAGTTTGCAAGGGTTGCACCTGGGTCGCAACTGTCAGATAAACAAGGAGAGTAAAAAGGTGAGATCAAGTGACTTTCTTTATCAAAGTAGTACTTGTTTTCAAAGGCGCGAAAGGTTGCGTAGATTACAAATGAGATCAGTACGCTAAAAGTTAATAGTGGTTCTACCCACCACTTGTCTGTGCGAAGTGTGCGCTCTTTGATTTTGGCGCGCGTTGGTGAGAAAACACCTGACATTGACAACTCCCCTAGGTTATAAATAACTGGGAATAGTCTCCTCTTTTGCCCTAAATGTGGCTAGGCGTAAGAGCGCTTGCGCGGTATGAACTCAACCACAAAGGCGCAGAAAGCCTTGGTCGAAAAATGGCGGAGGGCGTGGGATTTGAACCCACGAAACTTTCGTTTGCCGGTTTTCAAGACCGGTGCACTCGGCCGCTATGCGAGCCCTCCGTGGGAGAGGTTACCTGAATAAGGCTCAGGTGCAAAAATCGCGCCCTACTTTAGGCGGGCAGATCCAATAGCTCTTCGATGATCTTTGCAACACCATCGGCTTGGCAAGGCTCTGCAACCGCCTTGGCAAAGGTTGCTGCTTCTGGGTGTCCATCTGACATTGCATACGATCGTGAAGCCCATTCCAACATTGAAAAATCATTAGGGTTATCACCAAAGGAAACGCAATCATCAGCGGTTAATCCAAGTCGTCCCGCCATCATCGCAAGTGTGCTTCCCTTTGAAATATTAAGCGCTGATATTTCAATAAGTGAATCTCTTGAAGTTGAATGGGTAACGGTTACTAGGTCATGTAGTGCGCGATGTGCGACCGCAACCATCTCATCTGATGTGAACTCGTGATTGCTGCAGCGACCCAAAACTTTAAGAGCGGGACGATTGATCGCATCCTCGATCATGCTGACACCCACATCATCTAAACCAGCATCCCACTTTGGAATATATGAGATTTCGCGGTGGTAGTGATCATTTGATTCAACTGCAAAGGACATCTCAGGCATTGCGATTCGCATACGGCGAACAAGCTCTAATTGATCTTGAGTTGAAATCTTCCACTCTTCTAAGACCTTGTCATTGATTAAGTCATACAACATTGCACCGTTACAACAGATCGCTTCACCAAAACCGAAGGCATCGCGGATCTCTCCCATCCATCGCGGAGGTCGGCCGGTTACAAAAAAGATATGCACGCCAAGATCTTTTGCACGGGTAAAGACATCAATTGTTCGCTGAGAAATTACACCTTTGTGTGAAACGATTGTTCCATCTAGATCTGTGGCGATTAACTTTGGGCGTTTATTCACACCAGCTCAAATCGTTGTGTTCCTAAGAAGGGTTGTAGCACTGCTGGAACATTGACTGAACCGTCTGAGTTTTGGTGGTTTTCTAGAATTGCAACAATCATGCGAGGAATCGCAACTAATGTGCCGTTTAATGTTGCAACAGCCTTTGTTCCATCGGCATCCTTGAAGCGAATATTTAAGCGGCGGGCTTGGAATTCGGTGCAGTTAGATGTGCTTGTAACCTCACGATAAGCCTCTTGTGTAGGAATCCAGGCTTCAATATCAAACTTACGATTGGCGCTAGATCCGAGATCACCAGATGCAACATCGATGACTCGGTATGGGATCTCCATCGCATTGAGAAAATCCTTCTCCCATTGCAGTAAACGTTTGTGCTCTTCCTTGGCTTGATCTGGATGACAGAAAGAGAACATTTCAACCTTGTCGAACTGGTGGACACGAATAATCCCGCGGGTGTCCTTGCCATATGTTCCGGCTTCGCGGCGGAAACATGATGAGTACCCTGCATAACGGATTGGTAATTTATCCGCGGGTAAAACCTCATCCATATGCATTGCAGCTAATGGAACCTCTGATGTACCAACTAGATAAACATCATCCTTTTCAAGATGGTAAACATTCTCTGCAGCTTGACCTAGGAAACCTGTTCCCTCCATCGCAGCTGGATTTACAAGCACCGGTGGAATTACCGGAGTAAAACCAGCCTTGAGCGCAGATGAGATTGCGTAGTTAACAAGTGCAAACTCAAGCATCGCGCCAACACCGGTTAAGTAGTAAGAACGAGAGCCTGCAACCTTTGCACCACGTTCGGTGTCAATTGCTCCTAATAACTTACCAAGTTCAACATGATCCTTTGGTTGGAAATCAAAGCTTCGTGGGGTTCCAACATGTTCGATAACTACAAAATCTGCTTCTGTGCCAATGGGTGCATCAGGATCCAAGAGGTTTGAAAGTTGCATGATTAAACGCTTGCTTTCCTCTTCTACCTCTGCACGCTTTGAATCAGCATCCTTTACCTTTGTTGCAAGCTCTTTGGCGTTTTCAAGTAAGGCAGCCTTTTCATCACCCTTTGCAGCGCCCACAGACTTAGATAAAAGGTTTTGTTCGGCGCGTAATGTCTCAAACTTTTCAATCGCAGCTCTGCGAACCTCATCAATAGCTAAAACCTTGTCAACGATCGATGCATCCTCGCCACGACCCTTTTGTGATGCGCGAACCGCATCTGGGTTTTCTCGTAGATACTTGATGTCGATCATTTACCTATCTTTTCTCGTGGGTATGAGCCAAGGAATCGAATGTCTTCGCAGATTGCTCGAAGGCTTTCTACCGCCTCCTTCACCGATGTATCTGCGACATGACCCTCAGCATCAATAATGAAATGGTAATGGCCAAGCTCCAAACCGGTTGGACGTGACTGGATAAAGGTGAGGTTTACATCTCGCTTGGCAAACTCAGTCAAAATATCGAGCAAGGCGCCAGCGTGATCAATTCCGATAAAGACGGCAAGGGATGTTCGATCCCAGCCGGTGCTCTTTGGAATTGACCCTGGTTTTGAAACCAATATAAAGCGGGTGATCGCACCGATGTTGTCACCGATGTTGTCTGCAATTACACGTAGCCCATAATGGGCCGCGGCAACTGGTGCTGCGATCGCTGCATCAAACTCACCACGTGCAATAGCCTCTGCGGCGGCGGCTGTTGATGCCGTTGAGATGAGTTCGGCATCTGGATAATTAGTTGCTACATAGTTACGGCACTGAGCCTCTGCATGTGGGTGTGTTGCAATACGTAGAATCTCTTTCTCATCACCCTTAATCATTAAAGCAAATGAGACGGGCAGAGTTACTTCGCCAACAATTACAAGGGGTTCACCGGTTGCAAGCTCATCAAGTGTTCGCGCAACAACACCTTCGACTGAGTTCTCAATTGGTACCAATGCAAAGTGGGCCTTACCTAAACGAACGGCATCAAGTGCTGCAGTTACGTTGGCATAAGGCATAAGGCGATCATTTGAGGAGGTGATCTTTTTAAGAGCCGCCTCTGTAAATGTTCCCTTGGGACCGAGATAGGCGTATGTACTCACTTGCTAATGATACCCGAGTACCGACCTCGCATATGACGGGGTATTTGTAATCAGCACATCAACACCATTGTCAGCACAAAAAAGCATATCGTCGGCGCTATCAACGGTCCATACAAAGAGATCGCGTGGATCTCTCTTCAAATAGGGTCTTTGCCTCAATGCGGTGATTCCAGGCCCGATAGCGCGTGCTGAAGTAAAGCGACGCATTGCAAAGCTATAAGAATCATGAAGTAAAGCCACGGTGCTCAACTCTGGATTAAAGCTTCTCAACTTTTCAATTGCTAGCCAGGAAAATGACATGATGTGAATATCTGCAACCGCTTTTTCCTGTGCAAGAAGTTCTACGATCTTTCGCTCTACCGCACTTCCGGTTGGTACTGGATGTTTGGTTTCAATCGCTAACTCTTTCTTGTTGTCGCGGGCTAGTTCTAACAACTCCTCTAAAATAATCGCTTGTGGGTATAGCCGTTTAATCTCAGAAAAGGTTGAGTTTGCGATTACTGCAGAGTCGCCTGAGATGCGTTGCATATCGGCGTCGTGCCATAACACCAGTTGGTTATCCTTTGTGATTCGAACATCGCATTCAAAGCCATCGGCCCCATCATCAATGGCGGCTTTGTAAGCATCCATTGTTAACTCTGGGTGCTTTATCGAGGATCCGCGGTGGGCGTAAATCTTCACCTTTGAAGGTTACACCGTTACTCTTAGAACTATGAGCGCACACTTCTTTGATATATCCGCGCGCTCAGCTATTGGGTTGGTACGACAGGGTAATGAGGATTCAGCTTTTACCTCCGCCCAGTTAATCGCTGTTGCCGATGGAATGGGTGGACACGCTGCAGGAGAAGTTGCTTCCCGCATTGCGGTGAAGGTTTTGCAATCGCTAACACCCGCTTTGATCTCAACCGAGATCGATGAGGATTCAATTGAAGATCTATTAATGCACTCGCTGCACAGTATTGACTCTGAAATTTCTGTAGTTACCGACGAAGATATTGAAAAACGTGGGATGGGTACAACTCTTACCGCTTTATTAATTCGAGATAAGCGCATTGCCCTGCTTCATGTCGGAGATTCGCGGTGTTACCGCCTGCGCGGGAATGTTTTGGAACAACTCAGTAATGATCACACCGTTATTCAAGAACTTCTTGATCAAGGTGCGATCTCTGAGGCTGAAGCGGCAGAGCACCCACAGCGTTCAATGTTGACCCAAGCCTTGCGTGGCGATGGGGATGTCACCCCAGTTCTGCAAATGTATGAGGTTAAAAAGGGTGATCGATACTTGCTGTGTTCCGATGGTTTATCGGGGGTTTTAACAGATAAAGAGATCAAAATCGGATTGAAGAAATCTGAAAAAGAGGAAGCGGTTAAGTTTTTAATTGATGCAACTTATGTCAATGGCGCACCTGATAATGTCACCGTACTTATCGCAGATATTTCAGAGGTATTGGATACATCCACATCATTGTTAGGAGCAGCTCATGATTAATTCGCTCCTTGGTGATCGCTACAAACTTGGCGAGATGATCGGCACCGGTGGAATGGCCGATGTATACATCGCTGATGACACACGCCTTGCGCGACAGGTCGCGGTAAAGGTATTAAGAAGTGATTTAGCTAGAGATCCATCCTTTGTGGCCCGCTTCCGTAAAGAGGCGTTAGCTGCTGCAGCCTTAAACCATCCTGGAATTGTTGCTGTTTATGACTCAGGTGAGGTACCTGAGCCATACATTGTTATGGAGCTAATTTCAGGACACACCCTGCGCGAGTTAATTCACAAAGGCGAACGCGTTCCTTTAAAACGCGCACTTGAAATTGGTGAGGGAATCCTGGCCGCGCTTGAGTACTCACATCACAGCGGAATTGTTCACCGCGATATCAAACCTGGAAACATCATGATCACAGATAATGGTGATGTAAAGGTGATGGATTTTGGAATTGCGCGTGCGTTAGCTGATTTAGGTGCAACCCTTACAAGTACTTGGAATGTTGTAGGCACAGCGCAGTACTTATCACCTGAACAAGCCTTGGGTGAGATTGCAGATCTACGTAGTGATATTTACTCAACTGGTTGCTTGCTATATGAAATGTTGACCGGTAAACCACCATTTACTGGTGAAACACCTGTATCGATTGCATATCAACATGTATCTGGAGTTGTAGCTACACCGAGTTCAATTGTTCCCGAACTTCCAGCTGGCATTGATACCCTGCTAGCGGTTGCATTAGCGAAAAACCCAGATGAGCGTTATCAATCCGCAGGTTTAATGTTGGATGATCTCTATAAAATTCAGGCCGGACAGGTTGTAACTACCAAGGTTGCAAAGCAACCTGTTTCTCGCCGCAAGGTATTAATCGGAGCGATAAGCGCAATAGCGGCGCTCGGAATGGTTATTGGCGGGGTATTTCTCACCCGTCCAGATGGTGCAACCGCTAACCTTCCACAACTTCCCAATGTTGTTGGTTTAACTCAGGCAGAAGCACAGGCGTTACTTTCAGATTATGTTGTCACTATTTCGCGGGCCTTTGATGGAAGGATTCCAAAGGATCGTGTAGCAAGCCAGATTCCTTTAGCAACCACCCGAGTACAAAAAGGCTCTGGTGTTGTTTTAACGATTTCAGATGGTCCTGGAAACGCAGTTGTTCCTATTGATCTAGTGGGAATGTCTTTGATTGATGCACGTGGATCATTAGCTGCGGTTGGTTTGTTAATCTCTTCAACGGAGGCTGTTCCATCAGATCAACCACAGGGAACTGTTTTGAAGGTAACTCCAGAACCTGGTTCCACAATTACCGCAGGTAGTGGTGTTGTTCTCCAAATTGCAAATGGTGAAATTACCGTTCCATCCTTGATTGGTACAGATGCTTTGCAGGCCAAGACAATCTTGGTGCAAGAGGGTTTCTTAGTGCGCGAAGTTGAGGGTTACGATGCTAATCAACCAATTGGTGTTGTTATCCGACAAGCACCAGATGGTGGAACCACACAAACTATTGGTAAATCAGTAACAATTACAATTAATAAAGCGCCGTAACTTATCGAGAAACTACGGGAGATAACCCGACTGCACGTTCGCGAGCGCCTTTATCTCCACACATCACCAACCAGTTAGCAAGCATCTGATGTCCATGCTCTGTTAATACAGACTCTGGATGAAACTGCACACCCTGAATTGGAAGTGTTGTGTGCTCCATCGACATTACTAGACCTGTATCTGTTGAACCGGTGATATGTAATGCGCTTGGTACAGAATCTTTTTCAACACATAAAGAGTGGTAACGGGTTGCGGTAAATGGTGATGGCAGATCTGCCAACACACCCTCTTGTTTGTGATACACAAGGGATGTCTTTCCATGTAAAAGCTCTGGTGCACGGGAAACAGTTGCACCAAATGCAACTCCGATCGCTTGATGCCCCAAACAAACCCCAAACAATGGAATTGCGTGCTCGGCGCAGTACTTGATCATCTCTACTGAGATCCCCGCTTTTTCAGGGGTTCCGGGGCCTGGAGAGATAAGGACCCCGTCGTAATCAGCTGCCGCATCCACCGCCACCGCATCATTTCGAACCACGGTGCACTCTGCGCCTAACTGCTGCAGGTACTGCACCAAGTTAAAGACAAAGGAGTCGTAGTTATCGATCACGAGAATCTTGGTGGCCATAGGAGCATTGTGTCTCATGGTGTATCTTTCGCGTATGCCTAAATCAAAGCTACGTAAGAAGGTCGCTGAGCAGCGCGCTCACAATCAAGAGGTTGATATTGAAACCCCTCATGAACCATTAGAGAGCCCGCGTTGGCTTGCTCCAACAATGGTTGCCGCCTTTTTGATCGGCTTATTCTGGATCGTGGTCTTCTATGTAACTCAGACCCTGTACCCAGTGCCAGGAATCGGCGCATGGAACATGATTATCGGCTTTAGCTTTATCGGGGTGGGCTTCTCCCTCGCTACCCGTTGGCGCTAATCCTTCTAATTACACCCGTGTAATTCGATCCACATTGTGGGTAAACCCTGTGGATAACCTATCTACGAGCCATAACCAGTTGGGCCGCTACTACCCCGCCGATTAATCCACCTAGATGTGCCCGCCAATCCACACCACCTATGGCAAAGCCAAAGGCGAAGTTGATTCCGATAATCACAACGATGGATCGAATATCTGCACCAATTCTCCTGCCAACAATTGCAAGTGCGCCAAACAATCCAAAGATCGCACCGGATGCACCCACTGATGCTCCATAAATAGGTGCAAAGTATGCCGATGTAAGTGATCCAGTTAGTAGTGAGATGAAAAATACAGTTAAAAGTTTTTGCTTACCGAAGGCATCCTCTAAAGGATTACCTAAAACCATCAGCGAGTACATATTAAAACCTAGATGAAGAAATCCGCCATGGGTAAGTGCAACTGTAAACAATCGGTACCACTCATTGGTCAACTGTAAGTACTCAAAACTTGGAAGAAGTAGCTCTCGTTGTAGCGCTGGAACTACCATCTGCAGCAGATAAGCACCGCAGATAACTGCGATTAAAGAGTAAGTGGCAGAACGTTTAAGCAACTGTAACGCTATTAATTGTTATGTCAGTTGCCGGCTTATCCTGTGCACCTGTCTTTGCAGTTGCAATCGCATCTACAACAGCTTGGCTAGCAGCATCCTTGACCTCGCCAAAGATGCTGTGTTTGCGGTTTAACCAGGTAGTTGGTGCCACGGTGATAAAGAACTGTGAGCCATTTGTTCCGGGTCCTGAGTTTGCCATCGCAAGAATGTATGGACGATCAAAGGTTAGCTCGCCATGAAACTCATCTGCGAAACGGTATCCCGGTCCACCTGTTCCGCGACCTAGTGGATCTCCGCCTTGGATCATGAAGCCATCGATGACACGATGGAAAATCGTTCCGTCATACAACTTTGCATTTGTCTTGTCACCAGTGCGTGGATCTGTCCACTCCTTTGCACCCGTTGCTAGCTCTACAAAGTTTGCAACTGTTTTAGGTGCATGGTTTGGAAAAAGCTCAATAACAATGTCACCGAGTGATGTGTGAAGGGTTGCTGTTGATGACATGGCTTTCTCATTTCTATTAGCGAGGCAGAAGATGGTTCTGAAAACTACTGTGGAGACCAGGGGAATCGAACCCCTAACCCCCGCCTTGCAAAGGCGGTGCTCTACCAATTGAGCTAGGTCCCCGTATTAGAACGGGTGGGCCCAGGTGGACTTGAACCACCGACCTCTTCCTTATCAGGGAAGCGCTCTAACCAGGC